>JBQCJG010000196.1:0-2641 GCA_051952955.1 Lysobacteraceae bacterium
AGCGCCGCCCCCGCCGCCCCCGCCGGCCCCGACCCCGCAGGCGCCGGCCACTGCGCGATCGCGCCGGGTGCGGTCATCACTCCAGCCCACCTCTAGGCCGCCGCGGCGACCGCGGTCGCCGGCAGGCCGGCGAGATGGCGCTTCACGAGGTTGCCGCCGACGCCGTACAGGAACGCCGCCGTCGTGCCGGCCGCGACCGGGCCGCCGCTCGACGCGCCGCCGACCTTGCCGCTGGCGAGCACGATCACGCCGACGAAGCCGGCGACCAGCGCCGCGATGCGCCGGCCGCCGATGCGTTCGCCGTAGAACAGGAAGGCCACCAGCGCCGCGAACAGCACCGCCATCGAATTGGTGATCGCGCCGACGCCGGCGGGCGCGCGCTGCGCCGCCCACGCGAACAGCGTGAACGGCACTGCCGAATTGATCGCGCCGATCAGCGCCAGCCGCGGCCACAGCGGCGCCGGGAACGTGCGCCGGGCGCGCCACAGGAACGGCAGCAGAATCAGCGCGCCCAGCCCGAGCCGGATCGCCACCAGCGGCGTGGCGCCGAACTCGGGCGCGGCGACGCGCATGAACAGGAAGGACGCGCCCCAGATCGCGCCGAGCGCGACGATCTCCAGCGGCGTGAGCCAGGCGGGCGCGGCGCGCGGGGGCGAAGTGTCGGCGACGATGGCGTTCAAGCGGACTCCGGAAGACGAAGGCAGGTGCGGATGAAGGCAGGCGCGGGCGCGGGGTGCGCTCAGCCCTGCGGGACGTGCAGTTCACCGACGAGCGCAGCGGGATCGCCGCCGGCCCCGAGGAACGCTTCGGCGGTGAGGTTGAAGCCCAGCAGGCGCACGCCGATCTCGGTCCGCGGGCGGTGCAGGCTGCCCGGCGCGAACACGACCTGCGTGCCGGCGCCGAAGCGGCGCTCGGATTCGATCACTTCGCCGGCCAGCACGAAGTAGGCCTCGCCGGTGTCGTGGCGATCGATGCGCGGCCAGAGGCTGCCCGGCGCCATCTCGACCACCCAGGCGCGCACGCCGGGCGGCGCAGGCAGGTCGCGGCGCAGGCATCCGCCGCCGAGATCGACCGCGGGCGCGTCATCGATGGCGACCGCGGTCGGTTGCGACGGGAACAGCAGCCGCACGCCGCTCATGCCGTCGCTCCGGTCGTCTCCAGGCACGTCGTCTGCAGGCACGTCGTCTGCGGGCGCGTCGCCTCCGGGCGCAGCGGCTCGGCCGGCGCCATCGCCACCGCGGTCCCGCCGACGCGGATGCCGGACGCGGGATCCGCGTCGATGCCGACCGTCAGCAGGCTGGGACGGCCCATGTCGTCGCCCTGCCGCACCACGATCTCGCCCGGCACCGGCACCGCACCGAGCGCGCGCAGGTAGGCGCCGAACGCGGCGGCCGCCGCGCCGGTCGCCGGATCTTCGACCACCCCGCCGACCGGGAACGGATTGCGTGCATGAAACGAGGTTTGCGTCTCGCGCCAGACCAGGTCGAGGGTGGTCAGGCCATGCGCCAGCATCGCCGCCTTCAGTCGCCCGAAGTCGTAGTCCAGCGCACGCAGCCGTTCGCGCGTCGCCGCCGCCAGCACGAGATGCGAGGCACCGGCGAAGGCGATGCGCGGCGGCAGCGCGGGGTCGAGTTGCTCCTCGCGCCACGCGAGCGCGGCCAGCGCCTCGTCCAGCAGCGCCCGCGGCGCCGCGTCCACGCGCGGCGCGACGCTGGTCAGGATGGCGACCGGGTCTCCGGCGGCGTCGGAGACGGACGCCGGCACCGCACCGACGCCGGTCTCGAACACCAGCGAAGTCTCGCCTTTCGCCCGGAAAAGCGCGACCGCGCTCGCCACCGTCGCGTGGCCGCAGAACGACACCTCGGCCTCCGGACTGAAGTAGCGGACGCGATAGCGGCCGGCGCCGAGCGACGTCAGGAAGGCGGTTTCGGAATAGCCCAGTCCGGCGGCGACGGCCTGCATGCGGTCGACGCCCAGGTCGTCCGCCTCCAGCACCACGCCAGCGGGATTGCCGCCCGTCGGCACCCGGGCGAACGCGGCGTAGCGCAGAAGGGTCGCCATGGTCGTCGGCCTCGCGGCAATCCGGAAGATGCGGCCATTATGTGGTGGCGCCGGAAGCGGACAAGCGCATACTTTTCCATCCAGACACAAGCCAGATTCGAGGCTCGCCATGTCCCTGCGTCCGGACTGGCTGCCGGCGCTCGCCGCGTTCGAGGCCGCCGCCCGCCACCAGAATTTCGCCCACGCGGCGGACGAACTGAGCCTGACCGCCAGCGCCGTCAGCCACCACGTGCGCAAGCTCGAGGACCGCCTCGGCACCGCGCTGTTCCACCGCCACGCGCGCGGCGTGCAACTGACCCCGGCCGGGCGCCGCCTGGCCGACGCCGCGGGCAGCAGCCTCGCCGACCTCGAGGAGGCGATCCGCGGCGTGCGCGCCAGCAGCGAGGACGAGGCCCTGGTGCGGATCGCGACCCTGCATTCGTGGACCTGCGGCTGGCTGCTCCCGCGCCTGCCCGCGTTCGCCGCCGCACATCCGCGGCTGCGGCTCAGCATCGAAACCGGGTTCGCGCTCGCGCGCTTCGACGAAGGCGGCCCGGACCTGGCCATCCGCTACGGCGACGGCCACTGGCCGGGACTGGTG
>JBQCJG010000197.1:0-18697 GCA_051952955.1 Lysobacteraceae bacterium
GACCATCCGTATCGCACGATCGATCCGGAGTTCGAGGCGACGATCGTCGAAGCGCTGGCCGACCTCGCACAAGTCAATCAAGTGTACAAAGGCTTGCGCTCGACGTTGTGGTGCGTTCACGACGAAACGGCACTCGCCGAAGCGGAGATCGAATACAAGGACAAAGTTTCGCCCTCGGTCTTCGTTCGCTTCACTGCGAATGCGGAACAGCGTGAAGCGCTTGTCGTCGATGGCAGCAGCCCGTGGCCGAGCGTGTCGCCCAGCAGCTTCGGCACCAGCCATTCGGTCGCGACCCACGCGCAGGCGCCGGCCAGCGCGCGCAGCGCGACGCCGTGGCGGCGGCCGGCGAGATGTCGCACCACTGCGAAGGCGACGAACTGCGGCTGCAGCAGCGGCGCGACCGCGAGCACCACCGCGACGCCGCCCGCGGCCGGCAGGCCGAGATCGCCGGCGATGGCGCCGCCGAACCACCCCCGCACCGCGGCGACGAACCCGATCGCCATCAGCAGGCCGCCGCGCACGGCGGCGAAGGCGGTGGGCGCAGCGTCGAGCGCGCGCAGCCACGGCACCAGCGCCACGAAGCCCAGCGGCCATGCCCGGCCGCCCTGCGCGTAGAGGGCGAGCAGTACGGCGCTGGCGAAGACGCCGGCCGGCATGCGCCAGCCGGGACGGAACGACGCGATCACGCGCTACGGCCCCCGGCCTTCGCGCGGCGGCGGGAGCTCGATGCGGCGCACCGGCAGCCCCCGCGGGGCGTACTCGGGCGGCACCACGCGGTTCGCCGGGATCGGGATCGGCTTGCCGTTGGCGTCGAGGAATTCGAAATCGGGGGAGAACATCAGGATCGGTTCGATCCGCTGGCCGTCGTCGGTCGCCTGGTAATGACGGACGTAGCCTTCGGGCAGCGGGAAATCCTCCGGCACGGCCAGGCCGACCAGCGGCGGACTCGTCCCCGGCGGATTGAACGCGCCGAGCCCGGTGTGGACGCCGGCCGCGTGCAGGCGGTCGATCACTTCACCCATCGTCGGCACTTCGCCGGGCGGGACGTAGTCGGCGAGATCGCCCATCGGATCGCTGCCGCTGTCCGCACGACGCGGCGTCGGCGCCTGCGCGGTGGACGGCGCGGCGGCCGCGGTGCCGGGATCGGACGCACCGGCATCGCCGGCGGAGGCCGGGGCGGACGCGGCATCCTCTTCGGGCGTGCGTGCGTCGGTGCCGGAGGGGCGATGCATGGTCAGCAGGTAGCCGCCGCAGCCGGCGACGAGCACCGACGCGAGGGCGAGGTACAGCAGGCCCCGGCGTGCACCGGGGCCTGCGTGGCGGACGATGCGCACCCCGTCGCCGGCCGGGCCGGTCGACGGGGCTCGCGAAGCGCGCGCGTCATCCATCGTGGCGTCGCGGCGATCAGGGCGCCGGCGGGCTGAACGTCGACAGGCCCCAGCCCATGCGCTCGTGGCCGTACTGGTTCCAGATCGGGTTCTTGCCGCCGGCGAACGACGTGTAGCGCGCCGCGCCCGTGCCCGACGAACCGCCGAACAGGCCGCCGGTCACGGTGCCGCCCTGGTAGGTCGGGTGGGTGTCGTCCGACTGGATGTAGTCGTAGCTGCTGGACGAGGACACGAAAGGCGTGTTCGCGTCGCGCAGGGTCGGCTTCAGCGCGCCGGTGATGCGGGCCACGTAGCTGGCCTCGCTCTCGCCGGCGACGTACTTCAGCGCGTCGGAGTCGATCTGGCCGTCGCCGTTGCTGTCGTAGTCCGCGCCCATGTACTGGGCGAAGTTGTCGTTGCACTGGAAGCCCTTCTGGCGGGCGTATTCGCACATCCAGTAGTTCATGCTGGCGATCGCCGGCAGGAACTTGTCGCGCAGGTTGACCTTGGCGCCGGTGGTCGGGTCGTTGCAGCCGCTCTGCACGTTGTCGGCCGCGTAGCCGGGGTAGTACAGATTGGAGATGACCTTCAGCTTCACGCCGGAGTAGGCGTTGGCGTTGATGTAGTTCATCGCCGCGGCGACGTAGGTCTTGCAGTTGGCGACCGCGGTGTTGAGGCCGCTGTAGTCGCAGGTGCCGGTCTGGCCCTTGAACGCGCTGCGCGCCTGCAGGCCGTCGTTGCCGCACATCTCGAACGTGACCACGCGGGTCGAGGCGTCCTGCATGTACGAACGATCGGCGACGATCTTGTTGTTGTAGACGTCGGAGGCGACGGCGCCGGACTTCGCGCGGCGGACGCTCTCGATGTCCGCGTTCCACAGCGCCGCCAGGTATTCGGCGTCGACGGTGGGGGCGGAGTACTTCGCGGCGTCGAAGACCGAACCGTTGTAGCCGGCGTAGATCGAATCGCCGTAGGCGACGACGCGGTACTTCGTCGCGGTGCCGGAACGGTCGACGGTCCACGACACGTTCTGGTTGAGGGTGTTGGCCGAGGCCTGCGCGGCGACGAACACCGCGATGGCCGGGACCAGCACATGCAGGGTCTTTCGGATGATCATGAACCTGTTTCCTTGGTAATGGGATGGACGAGCCGACGAACCCGAGGGCTGTGGATGACGCCCGGGCGTGTTCCGGGACTTCCGTTCCTGGCATCCGGTCGCGTATGGACCACCCTCGCCGGCCGCCAAGCTAACGGTTCCCCCGATACCAATCAATGGGCGGATCGTATGGATGCACTGCAACAACGGGCGTGACGGCGATGGTCATCGCCCGCCGCCATCGCCCGCGATGCGCGGATGCGACCGCCACCTCGCCCGGGCCGCGACGGCATCGTCGCGCAGCTCCGCGCGGATGCCGGCACATGCCGGCCACATGACGGCGCGATCGTGCGCCCACTACACTTCGCGGATGTCGACCCTTCCTTTCCTGCGCGCCGCCGCGTGCACGCTGCTCGCCCTCTCCGCCGCCACGCCCGCCCTCGCCCTCGACGGCAAGTGGACGCCGGCGCAGGTGCTCGAACTCGATGCGAAGTGGCTGCGCAGGCAGGGCCTGCGCGTCGCGCCCTCGGCGCTGTGGGACGCGAAGCGCGGGACCGGGCTGCTGAGCGGCGCGGTGAACATCGGCGGCTGTTCCGGCGCGTTCGTGTCGAACACCGGCCTGATCGTCACCAACCACCACTGCCTGTTCGGCGTGGTGCAGGAGCACAGCACGCCGGCGCGCGACCTGATCACGAACGGCTACCTGGCGCGCACGCCGGCCGACGAACTGCCGGGCAGCACGCTGCGCGTGGAAATCCCGAAGCGCTTCACCGACGTCACCGCGCGGGTCCTGGCCGCGGTGCCGGCCGGCGCCGATCCGCAGGCGCGGCTGCGCGCGATCGAGGCCGCGCAGAAGGCGATCGTCGCCGAATGCCGCACGCAGCCCGACACCAAGTGCAAGGTCGCGACCTTCGACGACGGCGTGCAGTACACGCTGATCGAATCGACCGAGCTGCGCGACGTGCGCCTGGTGTATTCGCCGGCGCGCGCGATCGGCGAATACGGCGGCGAGATCGACAACTGGGCGTGGCCGCGGCACACCGGCGACTTCGCGATCGCCCGCGCCTACGTCGGCGCCGACGGCCGCCCGGCGGATCGCGCCGACGGCAACAAACCGTACGCGCCGGAGTTCTTCTTCCCGATCTCCACGGACGGCCTCGACGCCGGCGACTTCATCATGGTGCTGGGCTATCCCGGCGTCACCTACCGGTCGCTGATCGCCGAGGAGATGCGCGAGCGCCGCGAACGCTACTTCGCGCGCCGCGACGACCTGTTCGGCGAGTGGATCCGGTTGCTGGAGAAGACCACCGAGCAGGACGAGGCCGGGAAGATCCTGATTGCCGCGAACCTCAAGGGCCTCAACAACCGCTGGAAGAACGCGCAGGGCCAGATCGCGGGCCTCGACCGCGGCCGCATCGTGCAGCGCCAGCGCGAACGCGACGACGCGGTGGCCGCGTACGCCGCCGCGCATCCCGAGCACGCCGATGCGCTGGCCGCACGCGAGACATTGCGCGCGGTGCTCGCCGAGCGCGAACGCACGTGGGAACGCGATTTCCTGCTCAACCTCATCCCGATGGGCACCGACAGCGTGGCCGGCGGCATCCCGCCGCTGCCGAAGGCGTTGTACTTCGCGGCGACGCTGGCGCACGACGCGCGCGAACGCGCGAAGCCCGACGGCGAACGCGGCAACGGTTTCGCGGACATCGACCGCGGGCGCCTGCGCGATCGCCTGCGCAGCGAGCAGCACAGCTATTTCGAGCCCGCCGATCGCGCGGTGTTCGCCGCGCTGGTGCGACGCGCGCTGGCGCTGCCGGCCGACCAGCGCATCGCCGCGGTCGACACGCGCTTCGCCGGCAAGACCCCGGCGCAGATCGATGCCGCGATCGCCGCGCTGTACGCAGGCACGTCGCTGCTCGATCCGGATCGCCGCGACGCACTGCTCGGTGAATCCGAAACCGCGCTGGTCGCGCGCCACGATGCGCTGATCGATTTTGGCCTCGACTGGAACCGCGACCTGCGCGCGCTGCGCGACCGCGAGCGCGACTGGAACGCGCGCGCGGCGCAGGCGCGCCCGGCGTGGCGGCGCGCGGTCGCGGCGCAGGCGGGCACGCCGGTCGCACCCGACGCCAACGGCACGCTGCGCATCAGCTTCGGCCACGTGCAGGGCTACGCGCCGCGCGACGGCCTGGTGGCGACGCCGTTCACCACCCTCGCCGGCGTGCTGCAGAAGGACACCGGGCAGGAGCCGTTCGCGCTGCCGGCCGAGGTGCGCGCCGCGGCGTCGGCACCGGGGGCCATGGACCGCCGGGTGAACTTCCTGGCCGACGGCGACACCAGCGGCGGCAATTCCGGCAGCCCGGTCGTCGACGGTCGCGGCCGGCTGGCGGGCGTGAACTTCGATCGCGTCTGGGAGAACGTCGCCGGCGATTTCGGCTTCGACCCGGCGGTGTCGCGCAACATCAGCGTGGACATCCGCTACCTGCTGTGGATGCTGCGCGACGTCGAACGCGCCGACGGCCTGCTGCGGGAACTGGGCGCCGACTGACGCGCTATGATCCGGGCGCCCGGGCCGCGCCCGGGCCCACGGCCCGCATCGCGCACGGACCGTCGTGGATGCCCCCGGAGCCGCCCATGTCCGCGTCGCCCCCCGCCAACCTCACCGACCTGATCAACCGGCGCGGTTCGGTCGACAAGCCCGAACTCGAGGCGCTGGCCGCGGAACTGTGGCCGCGGCTGGAACGCCTCGCCGCGCGCCAGCTGCAGGGCCGCAGCGGGCTGACGCTGCAGGCGTCGGACCTGGCGCAGGACGCGTACATCGCGCTGATGCACGACTTCCCCGGCCGCTTCAACGACCGCGAGCATTTCTACGCGCTGGCGGCGCGGATCGTGCGCAACATCGTGGTCGACTACCTGCGCCGGCGCAGCGCCGACAAGCGCGGCGGCGGGCTGCCGTTCGAACTGCTGGACAAGGCCGAGAACGACGTGTCGGCGGCGACCATTGACGACCAGGTCGACTGGATCGCGGTCGACGCCGCGCTCACCGTGCTGGCCGAACGCCACGAAGCCGCGGCGCAGGTGGTGGAACTGAAATTCTTCGCCGGCCTGACCAACGAACAGGTGGCGGAGACGCTGGGCATCTCGCGCGCGACCACGGTGCGCCACTACCGCTACGCGCGGGCGTGGCTGATCGACCACTTCGGCGCGGAGCCGGCCGCGGATGACTGAGCCGATGTCGGGGCCGACGCCGGGCGATGCGCGTGACGGGATCACCGGCGACCCGCTCGACGAAAGCCGCCTGTTCGGAGAGCTGTGCGAACTGGACACGGCCGACTGCGACGCGCGCCTGCGCGCGCTGGCCGCGACCCATCCGGCGCTGGCCGCACGCCTGCGCCGGCTGCTGGCGATCGACGACGCCTATGCCGGGCACACCGCACGCAACGTGATGGCGCAGCCGCTGCACGATCCGGTCGACGGCCTGACCGACGTCGGTCCGTTCCGGCTGGTGCGGCTGGTCGGCCGCGGCGGCATGGGCGTGGTGTACGAGGCCGAACGCCGCAGCGGCTTCGCGCAGCGCGTGGCGGTCAAGCTGCTGCCGCGCTTCGCCGCCGATCCCGCGGCGCGCGAACGTTTCGCGCGCGAACGCGCCATCCTGGCCGGGCTTCGCCATCCCAACATCTGCAGCCTGCTCGACGGCGACGCGCTGGACGACGGCACGCCGTGGCTGGCGATGGAATTCGTGCCGGGCGAACCGGTGTGCGCCTGGTGCGCGCGCCGCGGCACCGACCTGCGCGGACGCATCGACCTGTTCCTGCAGCTGTGCGACGCCGTGCAGGCCGCGCACCGCAGCCTGGTGATCCATCGCGACCTGAAGGACGGCAACGTGCTGGTCGACGAGGCCGGGCACCTCAAGCTGCTCGACTTCGGCATCGCCAAGGCGCTGACGCCGGCGGCGGACGAGGCCGGCACGCTGGCGCAGGATCGCTTCTTCTCGCCGATGACCGCCGCGCCGGAGCAGCTGCGCGGCGATCCCGCGACCGTCGCCACCGACGTCTACGCACTGGGCGCGCTGCTGCACCAGCTGCTGTGCGGCGAGCTGCCGTTCGAGCAGCCGCCGCTGCCGCCGGCGGAGCGGACGCAGGCGATCCTGCAACGGGTGCCGCCGCGGATGAGCGACGCGCGCCAGCGCGCGATCGCCGAAGGCCGCGACGTCGCGAGCGGCATCGCCCCGGCGCTGCTGCGCGGCGAGCTGGACGCGATCGTCGCGCACTGCCTGCGCAAGGACGCCGACGAGCGCTATGCCGACGTCGGCGACCTCGCCCGCGATCTGCGCGCATGGCGCTCCGGACATCCGATCTCGATCGCGCAGGGCGACCGGCTGTACCGCACGCGCAAGTTCCTGCGCCGCCACCGGCTGCCGGCGACCATCGCCGCGCTGGCGCTGGCCGGCGTGCTGGCGGCGCTGGGCGTGGCGCTGTGGCAGGCCGCGGCGCTGCGCGTGGAGCGCGACGTGGCGCGTGCGGCCCGTGCGCAGTCGGACGCCGACCGCGACCGCGCGCGCGCGGTCGCGGCGTTCATGCGCGACACGTTCGCGCAGGCCGATCCGGGCAAGGCGCGCGAAGACACGCTGATGGCGCGCGACCTGGTCGCGCACGGCAAGCGTCGGCTCGGCGATCTCGACGGCCAGCCCGACACCCAGGCCGACCTGGCACTGCTGATGGCCGAAAACGAGGCCGGGCTGGGGCTGCTGCAGGACAGCGCCGCCACCTACGCGGCCTACGCGCCGAGGATCGAAGCGCTGGCGCGCAAGGACGCCGACGTGCGCTGGCGCGCGGCGTCGCTGCAATTGTCGATCCGCCGCGAACTGGACCCGGACACCCCGGGGCTGGACGCGCGCCTGGCGGCGCTCGCCCGCCTGGCCGACACCCCGACGCGGCGCGCACGGGTCGCGCGCGAGCGCGAACGCCTGTACGCGCGCCGCGCCGCGTTCGCGGCGGCCGCCCGCACCCTGGAGGACGCCTGGCGGACGCTGGGTCGGCAACTGCCGGCCGATGACGCCCTGCGCCTGCGCATCGACCTCGGCGATGCGCTGCTCAACGCCGAACGCACCGAGGACGCAGCCCGCCTGGTCGCGACGATCGACTTCGATGCGCTGCGCCGGCGCGATCCCGCACAGCAGATCCGCGCGTGGCGGCTGATGCTGCGCGAACTGGACGCGCGCAAGGCGCCGCGCGCGGAACGCATGCGCGCGATCGACGCCTGGCGCGACACCGCCGTGCGCTACTACGGCGCCGACTCGCTGGAAGCGGCGAACGCCTACGTCTGGGCCGTCGGCGTCAGCGACGATCCCGTCATCCGGGAGCGGCTGATGCAGCGCGCGCACGCGATCCAGACCGCGAAACTGCCGCCGGTGTCGATGGCCCGGGCCTATGCCGAACGCAACATGGCCGGCTACTACCTGGAAATGCGCGCGTCGCCCGCCCTGGCCGAACCGTATCTCGCGCTCGCCGTGGCGCTGGGCCGGCGCGCCACCTCGCGCGCCCACGGCGACGTGCGCGGCTTCGAACTGCAGTGGGCGCGCACGCTCAATGCGCTGGGCCGCCACGCGCGCTGCCTCGAGGCCCTGTCGTCGCCGCCGGCCGCGCAGGCCACCGACACCGACACCGATGTCGCCAGCCTCAGCGCCCTGGACCTGGAACTGGCGAAGGCGGCGCTGGCCACCGGGCGCCGGACCGACGCCGCCCGGCTGGTCGCGGCGGCGGCCGGTGTGTGGGACCAGCGGCACGCCCCGGTCCCGGCCGCGCAGGCCGACGCGCTCGGGCAGCTGCAACGGCGGCTGGCCGTGTCCGGCGGGCGTCGCTGACCCCGTCATGCCGGCGCCGACGGGTGGCGCGCGACGGTGATCCTGTCGCCCGGCCGTTTCCGATGTCCACGGGGATCGCATGCGGACTTCCCGCCGGCGACGCGCCCCGTCCGCATCCGCTTCCCTTGCCCTTGCGTTCCCCGGTTCCTCCTCCGATCACGTCCGAACCCCGGTGACACCATGACTTCGATGTTCCGCACCGCCGCCCGCACCTTCCTGCTGACCCTCGGCTGCGCTTCCACGGCGTATGCCTTCCCCCCCTGGCCCGTCGGCGAAGCCGGCATCCTGCCGCTGGACGCGCCGCCGCCGCCGGACATCGTCGAGATGAGCCCGTGGAAGGTCGCCACGGTCAGCGCGGTCGGGACGGTGAAGCCCGACAGCTTCACGGTCCCGTGCTCGCGCCTCCCCAGCATCCTCAGGAGCGGGCAATGCACGATCGACAGCTTCGATCTGCGGACGCTGCCCGCGCAGACCTCGTTCGGAAGGGTCGGCGTCCATCCTTCTTATTCGGCCGCCGGCCAGGTCGGCCTCGCCGGGCTGCCGGACGTGCGCAACGAGGACGTGGCGCTCCACAGCCCCGCGTATGCGCTGATCCTCGGCATCAACGCCACGCCGCTGGCGCATGCGGGCGACTGGATCGACATCGCCCAGATGGAATTCGAAAGCGGATCCAACGTCGACGCCGGGCCGGGCGTGATCTACCGGCTGCGCAAGACCACCCGCCGGGACGGCCAGTCCGAACTCCGGCTGATCCTGGCCGATCCCCGGGTGGGGGAGGACGTCGTCGTCGCCGCGGTCCCGCTCGGCAGCAAGGACCGGATCGTGCACATCGTCCTGGGCTGGTCGCCGAAGGCGGAGTCGCTCGGCGAGGCCGGCACCGAAAGCAGCATCCAGATCGGTCCGCCGATCGTGGACCCGTACACCGCCAGCACGGGACTGAAACTGGAGGTCGACGGCACCCTCGTCTACGCCAGAACGCTGAAGGAGCAGGCGCCGTCGATCGCGTCGATGGGGTTGCTGGACTACAACCTGCCCAGCATCGCGCGCACCACGGATGGAGCCCCGATGTCGACCGAGGTCGTGCAGGAGGCAGGCGCGATCGATGCGATCGATCCGCTGGTGAACCTGCAGCAGCAGGATCTGCCCGGCAACCTGCTGATCTTCTACTACACCCAGTTCTCGGTCGTCTCCAAGTGAGGCGCCGGCCGCCCCGGCGACCGATGCCTTCCGGCTGACACCCGCCTCGGTGCGGTGACCTGCGCCGGCAGGCCTCGTCGCGCGCAGGTCCGCGGTCGATGCGGCCGCGGGACGCGACCGAGGGCGCCGCGCGGCTCCGGCGGCGGAGCGGCGGCCTTCCACGGAGCCCTTCGACGCGACGCGCGCACGTTGCGCCGTCCCTGTCCGCCGGTTCGCGTTTCGGCGTCCTCTGGAACCCGCCCCCCGGCGCGTGGTCGAATCGCGGTCCGGCGTCGCCGGTCGAGGAGCGGACATGCGCATTCTGCTGGTGGAGGACGACGCCCTGATCGCGGGCTTCGTGGAGAAGGGCCTGCGCGAGGCCGGGCACGTGGTCGACCGCGTCGGCGACGGCGCCGAGGGCCTGCACCGCGCGCAGACCGAGCACTACGACGCGCTGGTGCTGGACCGCATGCTGCCGTCGCTGGACGGGCTGGCGCTGCTGCGCGAGCTGCGCAGCCGCGGCGACGCCACGCCGGCGCTGGTGCTGTCGTCGCTGGGCGACGTCGAGCACCGCGTCGAAGGTCTGCGCGAGGGCGCGGACGACTACCTCGCGAAACCCTTTTCCTTCGTCGAGCTGCTGGCGCGGCTGGAAGGCCTGCAACGCCGCGCGCGGCCCGGCGCCGCCGGCCCGGCCACCGTGCTGGAGGTCGCCGACCTGCGCATGGACCTGCTCAAGCGCACCGTGCAGCGCGCCGGCCAGGCCGTGGACCTGCAGCCGCGCGAATTCCGGCTGCTGGAATACCTGATGCGCAACGCCGACCGCGTGGTGTCGCGCACGATGCTGCTGGAAGCGGTGTGGGACTACCACTTCGACCCGCAGACCAACGTGATCGACGTGCACGTGTCGCGGCTGCGCCAGAAGATCGACCGCGGCCACGCGCAGCCGCTGCTGCACACGGTACGCGGCGCCGGCTACCTGCTCGGCCTGCGCGCGTGATCGCGCAGCGCGCGTCGCGGTTCCTCGCCAGCAGCCTCAACCGGATGGTGCTGGCGTACGGCGTCGCGCTGCTGCTGGCGTTCGTGGCGATCGGCGGGCTGGGCCTGCTCGCGTACGACCACCTCGTCGACCGCGACGTGCGCCGCACGGTGCGGGCCGAGCACGAGGACCTGCGCGAAGTGCATCGTGACGCCGGGCTGACGGCGCTGGCGCGGGCGATGGACGCGCGGGTCGACGAGGACACCCAGCGCGAGGCGGTGTACCTGCTGGCCGACGCGCAGGGCCGGGTGCTGGCCGGCCACCTCGCCGACCTGCCCGCCGGCGCGACCCGCGCGCACGGCTGGCTGCGCTTCCCGTGGAACGAGGACGGCGACGAGGTGATCGCCTACGTCGAGACGCTGCCCGACGGCGCGACGCTGCTGACCGGGCATTCCACCGGCGAACAGCAGCGCCTGCGCGAGGTCGTGCTGCCGCTGGGGCTGAGCATCCTGCTGCTGCTCGCGCTGCTGACGCTGCTGCTGGGCTGGCTGCTGCGCCGCAGCCTGGCGCACAGCCTGCAGGCGGCGCTGGACAGCGTCGACCGCTTCGCCGCGGGACGGCTGGACGAACGCATCGCGGTCGGGCCCGGCGACGATCCGCTGCAGCGGCTCGCGCGCACCCTCGACCGCATGCTGGACCGCATCCGCGAACTGGTCGGCGGCATCCAGGCCTCGACCGACCACATCGCGCACGACCTGCGCACGCCGCTGACCCGGCTGAAGACCCGGCTGGAGCTGGCCCGCGAACGCAGCGGCGCCGACGCCGCGGCCGACCGCACCGCCGTCGACGCCGCGCTGGAGGAAGCGATCGGCGAGATCGACCGCTCGATCGCGACGTTCAACAGCCTGCTGCGGCTGGCGCGGATCGAGGCCGGCGACGGCCGCGACGACGCGGTCGTGGCGCTGGACGCGATCGTGCGCGACGCGGTCGAGATGTGGCAGCCGATGGCCGAAGCGCGCGGCGGCGACATCGTCGCGGCGATCGCGCAGGCGACGATCGCCGGCGACCGCGACCTGCTGTTCCAGCTGCTGTCGAACCTGCTCGACAACGCGGTGAAGTACGGCCCCGACGGCGGCCGCATCGACCTGCAGCTGGACGTCGACGGCGACGTCGTGCGGCTGGCGCTGCGCGATCGCGGCCCGGGCATCCCGGAAGCCGATCGCGAGCGCGTGTTCGATCGCCTGGTGCGGCTGGAGTCGCATCGCGGCTCGCCCGGCAACGGCCTCGGGCTGAGCGTGGTGCGCGCGATCGCCACGCGGCATCGCGCCGAAGTGCGGCTGGACGATGCCGCGCCGGGCCTGCGCGTGAGCGTGCGCTTCCCGCGCGCAGCGACCACGACGGTCGATCACATGGACGATGGTTAATCCCGCGGAAAGACGGCCACGAGGGCCGCAGGCGCAGTCTGACCACACCGAGAGGCGAGACGACGCCATCGGCCGAACCCAGACTCCCCCGTCGCTTCGCGACCCGCACACGAGGACTCCACCATGAACGTCCGCCTCACCCTTGCCACCCTCGCCCTCAGCCTGCTCGCCGGCACCGCGTTCGCCGCCGCCCCGGCCGCGCCCGCCCCGGCCGGCACCGCCGCCCCGGCCGCCGCCGCGAAGGCCAAGCCCGCCGCGCATCGACACCACGTCCGCGTCGCCCGCCACACGCTCAAGTGCAAGGCGCCGGACGTGGCGGTGAAGGGCAAGTGCGAAGCGCCGAAGGCCGCCGGCTGATCGATCGCCGCATCGCGATTCCCTTCCGCAACAGGCACGCACGCGGTCCGGCCACGGGCCGCGTGCGTCGTCGCGTGCGCAGGCGGGAGGACGTGCGGCGCCGCCGTGCATGCGTGATGCGTGAGCGCACGCGATGCGCACGCCGTGCACGCGACGCATGAAGAAAAGTTCATGTCGCCGCAAGTTTTCCGCGAGCCGCGCCGGCGCAGGCTGTCTCCACCGATCGGGCCGCCCATCGCCGCGGATCGGATCGACCATCGCGACGTCCGTCGCATCCCCCTTCCGCCACACGAGGTGTTTCCCATGACCATCCGCGCCACCCTCACCGCGCTCGCCCTCGGCCTGATGGCCGGCACCGCCTTCGCCGCCGCGCCGGCGCCCGCCGCCAAGGCCGCGCCGGCCCCGGCCGCGCAGAAGAAGCAGGCCGCCGCGCCCGCCGCCAAGTGCAAGGCCGGCGAAGCCGTCGTCAACGGCAAGTGCCAGGCCGCCAAGGCCAAGTGATGCCGCGCGCGCCGGCGCGGCTCCCGCAGGGGACGCGTCACGCGCGCTGAAGCAGGACCCCGACGTTCCAGACGCAAGACCCCGCAAGACGACCTCCGCGACGAAGACGGCCCGGGCCTCCCGGGCCGTTCTTTCGTGCGCGCGACGGATACAGGCCGCACGTCGCCGTCGACGTGGTCGCGACCGGCGTGGCGGATCGAAGCTGCGTGGCGATGATCCTCCCGGTCGGCGCAATCCGCTGGAAGCGATGGGCCCCCGCCCTTCGCGAGCCGCACGGTTCGCGCCCATCGCCACGAGGATCCTCCATGCGCTTCCCGAATTCCCCACGTCCCGCCACCGCGTCCCTGCTCGCCACCGCGCTGTCGCTCGCCGCCGCCCCGTTCGCCGCGATGGCGACGGCCTACGTCCCGGTGCCGCCGCTGTCGGCGATGTACGAGACCACCAACACCGCCATCAACGACAGCCTCTACACCATCAGCTATTCCGAGGCCTACGGCAGCACCTCGACCTACGGCTATTCCGGCCTGAAGACCGCGTTCTACGTCGAACGCACGCCGCAGACCCAGACCAGGGCGCTGTACCGCTACAACAAGGGCGCGCCGCAGACCGACCACTTCTACTTCACCGACGCCTATCCGCAGGACCTGGCCACGGCGAACAGCCTGGGCTACGTCTACGAGGGCATCGCCGGCTATCTCTACACGGTGCAGGTACCGGGTTCGATCCCGCTGTATCGCCTGGCGAAGATCAACGCCACGACCCAGGACCGCATGCACAAGTACACGACGTCCTCCAGCGAGGTCGGCACGCTGACGGCGGCCGGCTGGACGTACGAACACATCGAGGGCTACGTCCCGCAGACCACCAGCTGGTTCAATGGCACCGGGTTCATCCCCGGCTTCCCGTCGCTGCCGGGCGGCCAGATCATGACCGCGCGCTGCCAGCAGACGCCGGCGCAGAACAACGTCTGCAGCGATCCGGTCAATTTCCGCAACGGCTACACCGGCTACCGCTTCGTGCAGTCGACCGCCAAGCCCGCGGGCAAGACCACGCAGGTGATGGAGTTCGACCTGTCGACCCCGGACTTCATGGGCAAGAACGAGCACATCGCGATTGGCCTGCACGGGCACTGGGACATCGACTACAACAACATCGACTACACCGGCAATCCCGCGCGCAACCACCACGCGCTGGGCATCATCATCGGCGCGACCGGCTGCGGGGTGAACGTGCGGGTCGAAGCGTTCTGGCCGACCGGCAACAACCTCACGCCGTGCAACGGCCAAGGCACGCTGCAGAACAACACCAGCTACCATTTCAAGGTCACCGTCAACGACGCCGGCTACATCTCGTACGTGGTCACGCCGGCCGGCAGCGGCACGCCGTTCGCCACCGGCCTGTACGACGGCAACGGCCTGTACACCGGCAAGACCTACGGCTTCCCGGCCGCGGACACCGGCTACTTCATCGTGCAGTCGACCTCCGCGGCCTCCGACTACACGGCGTACCTGAGCAACCTCAACGTCTACTGGCAGTAAGCGCGGCGCCAAAAAGGATCGGGCTTCCCGCGAGGGAAGCCCGATCCGATGCCGCGATGGCGGGAACCTCAGTGCTCGTACGCCGCTTCGCCGTGCGAGGCGATGTCGAGGCCTTCGCGCTCGGCTTCCTCGCTCACGCGCAGGCCGAAGGTGTACTTCACGATGGTGAACGCGACCAGCGAGACCACACCCGACAGCAGCACCGTCACCAGCACGCCCTGCGCCTGGATCCACACCTGCGAGGCGATGCTGTACTCGGGGACCGCGGTCTCGGTGACGTAGTCCCACAGGCCCGAGCCGCCCAGCGATGGTGCCGCGAACACGCCGGTCAGCAGCGCACCGGTGATGCCGCCCACGCCGTGCACGCCGAACACGTCCAGCGAGTCGTCGGCGCGCAGCAGCTTCTTCAGGCCGGTGACGCCCCAGAAGCAGACCACGCCGGCGATCAGCCCCAGCGCGATCGCGCCCATCAGGCCGACGTAGCCGCAGGCCGGGGTGATCGCGACGAGGCCGGCGACCGCGCCCGAGGCGCCGCCCAGCATCGACGGCTTGCCGCGCGCGATCCACTCGATCGCGGTCCACGCCAGCACCGCCGCCGCGGTGGCGAGAAAGGTGTTGACGAAGGCCAGCGCGGCGACGCCGTTGGCTTCCAGCGCGGAGCCGGCGTTGAAGCCGAACCAGCCCACCCACAGGATCGAGGCGCCGACCATGGTCTGGGTGAGGTTGTGCGGCTTGATCGCCTCGCGCTTGTAGCCCACGCGCGGGCCGATCAGGTACGCGCCGACCAGGCCGGCGATCGCGGCGTTGATGTGCACCACGGTGCCGCCGGCGAAGTCCAGCGCGCCCTTCGTCCACAGGAAGCCCGCGGCCTCGGTGGCGGCCACCGCGGCCTTGGCGTCGGTGAACGCGTCCGGACCCGGGAAGAACCACACCAGGTGCGCCATCGGCGCGTAGGCGAAGGTGAACCAGATCACCGTGAACAGCAGCACGCCGGCGAACTTCACGCGTTCGGCGAACGCGCCGACGATCAGCGCGCAGGTGATGCAGGCGAACGCGCCCTGGAAGACGAAGAACGCGAGTTCCGGCAGGTACACGCCCTTGGTGAACGTGGCCGCCATCGCGCCGTTGAGGCCGGCGCCGAACAGGCGGTCGCCGCCGCCGATGAAGGCGTTGCCGCCGGTGAAGGCGAGGCTGTAGCCGTACACGGCCCACAGGATCGCGACCACCGAGAACACGACGAGGCACTGCATCAGGATCGACAGCACGTTCTTGCTGCGCACCAGGCCGCCGTAGAACAGCGCGAGCCCGGGCAGGGTCATGAAGATCACCAGCGCGGCGCAGACCAGCAGCCAGGCGGTGTCGCCCTTGTCGGCCTTCTGCACCGGTGCGGGCGCCGGGGCTTCGGGCGGAGCCGACGCCGCAGGCGCGGCATCGGTCGTGGCGGGAGCGGCTTCGCAGACCGCGGGTGCCGCATCCGTGGCGGCGGTCGCGGCGACGGGTTCGCCGGTCGCAGGGGCCGCAGCGGCGGCCGGTGCGTCCGCTTGCGCAGGCGCGGCGGGCGCGGACTGCGCCGTGGCCGCGAGCGCGAAGCAGGTGGAGGCCGCGCCGACGAGCAGCGCGAGCGCGAGGGCACGGGTGCGTGACCCGAAGGAGGTTGCAGGCGTCATGGGACGATCTCCGAGGCGGGGTTAGAGCGCATCCGGGCCGACTTCGCCCGTGCGGATGCGGATGACCTGTTCCAGCGCGGTGACGAAGATCTTTCCGTCGCCGATCTTGCCGGTGCCTGCGGATTGCTGGATCGCCTCGATCGCGGCGTCGAGGCGATCGCTGGACACGGCGACCTCGACCTTGATCTTCGGCAGGAAATCGACGACGTACTCGGCGCCGCGATACAGCTCGGTGTGTCCCTTCTGTCGACCGAAGCCTTTCACTTCGGTGACGGTGATGCCGGACACGCCCATCTCGGACAAGGCTTCGCGCACCTCGTCGAGCTTGAACGGCCGGATGATGGCGGTGATCAGTTTCATGCGCTCTCCCCGTGGATGGAAGGACCGGCACCGGAAGTGCCGGCGTTCTGTCTGGCGCCCGTTTGGGCGGCCCCGGGGGCCCCCGGGGGGCCCCCGCGCCCCCCCGCCCCACACACAAACCCCCCGGGGGCGGGGGGGGGGGGGGCGGGCGGGGGCGGGCCGCCCCCGGGGGGCCCCCCCCGGCCCCCCCCCCCGGCTCCCGGAGACCACAACGCATCCGACGTGGGGAAGGAGAGCGTCGTGTCGTCCGCGACCTCGTGGCCGGACGCGCCAGCGCGTGTGCCACGCGCCCGGCCGAAACCTGTAGCTGAAACTTCCCGGCGGCGCCTCGCGCCTGCCGCAACCGCTCGTCGATGCCCCGCACGGGGCTTTCCCGCTTCGTTCCTCGTCAGTCCGGGCCCTGCAGCCCGAGGGTCATGAACACGCTGTACGGATCCTCGACGTAGTCCGCGAACGGACCGCATTCCGTGAACCCGAACCGCGCGTACAGTTCGCGCGCCGGCGCGAAGGCCTCGGGCGCGCCGGTCTCCAGGCTCAGCCACCGGTAACCGCGCTCCCGCGCCGTGCGCAGGATGTGCCGCAACAACGTCGCCGCCACCCCTTTCCGCAGATGCGCCGCGGCGGTGCGCATCGACTTGATCTCGCCGTGCGCATCGTCCAGCTGCTTCAGCGCACCGCAGCCCATCAGCCCGCCCCGGTCGTCGCGCAGCGTCCAGAACGTGATCTCCGGACGACGCAGCGCATCGAGGTCCAGCGCATGCACGCTCCCGGGCGGCGAGTGGCGATGCATGTCGTCGAGATGGGCCTGCAGCAGGGCGGCGATGTCGGCACCGCGGAGGTCGTCGATGGCGATGTGCATGGCCTCTCCTCCGCGTGCGTGCCGCCTCTGTCGACCCCTCCCCGACCCTCCCCTTCGCATGCGCGAAAGGGAGGGAGGAAACACACCTCAGGAGAAAACACCCCTCCCCTTCGCCTGCGGCGAAAGAGAGGGAGCCTTCGGCATCAGATCGTGTAGTACATCTGGTACTCGAGCGGATGCGTCGCCGCACGGAACCGGGTCACTTCCTGCATCTTCAGCGCGATGTAGCCGTCGATGAAGTCGTCGGAGAACACGCCGCCGGCCTTGAGGAACTCGCGGTCCTTGTCCAGCGCTTCCAGCGCCTGGTCCAGCGAGTGGCAGACGGTGGGGATGTTCTTCTCTTCTTCCGGCGGCAGGTCGTACAGGTCCTTGTCGCTCGGCGAACCCGGGTCGATCTGGTTCCTGATGCCGTCGAGGCCCGCCATCATCAGCGCGGCGAAGGTGAGGTAGCCGGTCTGCATCGGATCGGGGAAGCGGATCTCGATGCGGCGCGCCTTCGGGTTGGCCACGTACGGGATGCGGCACGACGCCGAACGGTTGCGGGCCGAGTAGGCCAGCATCACCGGCGCCTCGAAGCCCGGCACCAGGCGCTTGTAGCTGTTGGTGGTCGAGTTGGCGAAGGCGTTGATGGCGCGGGCGTGCTTGAAGATGCCGCCGATGTACCACAGCGCCAGCTGCGACAGGCCGCCGTAGCCGTCGCCGGAGAACAGGTTCACGCCGCCCTTGGCCAGCGACTGGTGCACGTGCATGCCGCTGCCGTTGTCGCCGACCAGCGGCTTGGGCATGAAGGTGACGGTCTTGCCGTTGCGGTAGGCGACGTTCTTGATGACGTACTTCATCGTCAGCAGTTCGTCGGCCTTGGTCACCAGCGAGTTGAACTTGGTGCCGATCTCGCACTGGCCGGCGTTCGCGACTTCGTGGTGGTGCACTTCGACTTCGATGCCCAGCGAGGTCAGCGTCTTGCACATCTCGGCGCGCAGGTCGTGCAGCGAGTCCAGCGGCGCGACCGGGAAGTAGCCGCCCTTCACCATCGGCCGGTAGCCGGTGTTGCCGCCCTCGTATTCGCGGCCCGAGTTCCAGTGCGCCTCTTCCGAGTCGACGTGGAAGAAGGTGTGGCCCATGTCGTTGGCGAAGCGGACGCTGTCGAAGATGAAGAATTCCGGCTCGGGGCCGAAGAATGCCTGGTCGGCGATGCCGCTGGCCTTGAGGTAGGCCTCGGCGCGCTTGGCGACGCCGCGCGGATCGCGGTCGTAGGCCTGCATGGTCGCCGGGTCGAGGATGTCGCAGGTCAGCACCAGGGTCGGATCCGCGGTGAACGGATCGAGGAACGCGGTGCCGGCGTCCGGCAGCAGGATCATGTCGGACTCGTTGATGCCCTTCCAGCCGCTGATCGACGAACCATCGAACATCTTGCCTTCCTCGAACAGGCCGGGCTCGATGATGGAAGCGGGGAAGGTCACGTGATGCTGCGTGCCGCGCATGTCGGCGAAACGCAGATCGACGAATTCGACCTTAT
>JBQCJG010000198.1:0-3223 GCA_051952955.1 Lysobacteraceae bacterium
GCTCCGGCAGCGGCCGCGGCCTGCGCCGGCGGGCTGTGATCGGCCTTGTCGCCGACGAGGTGGCACCAGACGCTTGATCGTGCCGGGCGAGGCCATTACGATATGCAGCCCCGCCCGAATAGCTCAGCCGGTTAGAGCACTTGACTGTTAATCAGGGGGTCGTTGGTTCGAGTCCAACTTCGGGCGCCATCTTCCGGAAACCCGCGACGCGAGTCGCGGGTTTTCCTTTTTGCCGGGCCGCGACAGACCCGTGAATGCGACGCGGCGGGGCCGCCCACGAAAAAGCCCGCCGAAGCGGGCTTTTCCTCGAACGCCGCACCGGGGCCGGCAGTCCGACGCGGCGTCACCAGCAATCGTCGACCGTGCTCGTGCCGGTCTTGGTCTTGGTGCCGGTGTTGTCGAGCGCGAGCGTGCCGCAAGCCGTATCGCGGCTGGCCTGCGCCGGCTTCGGCGCCGCCGTCACGGTGTAGTTTCGCTGGCCGATGGCCGTCAGCGAGATCGTGTAGAACTTGGTCACGTCCGTGCCGCTGTTGCACGGCGGCAGCGCGACCGGCACGCCGGCGAGCGTCTGGTCGAAGCGCAGGTTCGTGGTGTAGAAGCGCTCCATGAACTGCGCCGATTCCGAGAGGCAGGTCTTGGCCGCATCGCGCCGCACGCGGACCACCTGGTCCATGTAGGTCGGATACGCGATGGCGGCCAGCAGCGTGATGATGAACACCACGATCATCAGCTCGACCAGGGTGAAGCCGGCGGCGGCGCGGGAAGGACGGGTCATGGAGGTCACCTCTGGATGATTTCGCGCCACGAAATGCGGCCGCCGTACAGGTCGGGATTCAGCGGCGTCGACGCCAGCGTGGCCAGCGAGCCGCCCGCCACCAGCAGTTTGTCGAGCAACGCCGGGTCGGTGACCATGCCGACGCCGAGGTCGATGGAACCGATCGCGGTACTGCCGAGCTTGTCGCCGGCATTGCCGAAGGTACCGTTCCGGTCCACGTCGAACAAGCCGGTGTCGAGGCTGGTGCCGGTGAACGCATCGATCGCGTTGACGTAGCCGCGGCCCGGATAGCACGGGTCGGCGGTGCTCGGGATGATGCTCGCCGCGATCAGCGCATTCTTGACCACCTGCTGGTCGCCGACCATGCGTTCGCCTTCCAGGGTATTGGAGGGCGGCAGGTCGAGGTCGATGTACCAGCCCTTGCTGCCGGCCGGCAGCGCCGCATGCGGCTCGAAGGCGCGGGTGGTGTTGGTCGAGTCGTACTGGGCGATGTCGCGCGAGGTCATGCCGGTGCGGGTCACGGAGGCCGTGGCCGCGTCGTCGTCGATCACGCCGTACCAGGTCTGCCGCGACGTGTCGACGATGTCGGTGGTCGTCAGCAGGCGGCCGGTACCGAAGAACACCCAGCGCTTGTCGGTCGACGGATCGACCGCGATGGTCACGCCGCCGGTGATCGGCTGGGTGCCCGGGGTCGCCGGCTGGTACAGCGCGCGGCCGCCGAAGGTGCTCCAGCTGCCGGGGCTGCTGCTGCGCAGGTCGAACTTCCAGAGGTTGCCGCGGAAGTCGCCGGCATAGACGTAGTCGACGGTGCCGTTGCCGTCGGCGTCCCAGCCGCGCGGCGCAGCCAGGCCGTTCGGCGCCACCGCGGAGCCGACGCCGGTATCGATCTCGGCGATCTTCGCGCCGGTGCGCAGGTCGAGCACGAACAGCACGGCGCGCTCGTTGCCGCTGTTGTAGCCGTTCGGCACCAGCAGCGCGGTGCTGCCGTTGTTGAGGTTGGCGATGATCGGCTTGCCGAGGATCTGCCCCATGTCGTTGTCGAAGCCGGCGTCCAGATCCCACAGGACCTTCGACGCGTTGAACAGGCTGGGATCGGTGACGTCAAGCGCGAACAGGCCCTTGCCGCCGCGACCGAGCGTGGACACCATCACCGTCTGCGTCGGCAGATCGCGCTTGGTCGAGATCACGATCGGACCGTCGACGAAGAAGCGGTGGCCGTAGTCGGGATCGCTGTAGCTCTTGAGCTTGAGCAGATCGATGCCGCGCGGCACGTAGGCGAAGCGTTCCACGCCGTCGGCGGCGTTGAAGGCGTGCAGCATGCCGTCGTTGGCGCCGACGAACACGGTCTCGACCGTGCTGGAGGTCTTCACGTAGGCCGGGGAGCTGTCGACGACGGTGCCCAGCAGCGAAGAGCGCTCGCGGTAGATCTTGCCGGCGCCCGGCAGTTCGAGGCTGCGATCGCCCGCGATGTAGTTGGCGACCGTCGGCGTGAGGACCAGGGCCTGCGCGGCCGTCGGGAACGTGGTGCCGGCCGTCCCGTTGTGGGTGTAGATGGCGCGCGCGCCGTAGGCCGGGATGGTGGCCGTCCATGCGGGCGTCGTGGTGTTCACGCCGCTGGCGGTGACGTTGTAGGCCTGCAGTTCGCCGTACCAGGTCGACGAGAAGTAGCGCGCCTGGAAGACCTTGTTGCCGCCCGCGGTCGAGGTGCCGGTGACGGTGGCGTTCGAACCCGAACCGCGGCGGGATGCGATCGAGCGCAGCGCGTCGCCGAGGCCTTCGGCGAACTGGGTCGGGTGGGTGGCGGCGACGAAGGTGCCGTGGCCGTTGACCGCGGCGTGGAACAGGTCGTCGATGCGGCCCAGGAACTGGTCGGCGAAGGGATCGGTCCACGCGACCGACTGCCCGGCGCGGACCCGCACCATGGTGCTGTCGACGTCGAGATTGCCCTGCAGGCCGATCGAGATGCCGAACGTCACCATGTGCTGCCAGAACGCCGGATCGGTGAGCGAGGACGGCACGATGTTCGTCATCTGCGTCTCGGGACGCAGGTCGGTCTTCCAGTAGTGCATCGCGACGTCGGCGAGCGTGTTGCTCCAGTTGTCGCGGAACGGATCCTGCGGCGTGTACTGGTAGGCCGGACCGTCGGGGCGGGTGATGCTCGCGCCGGACGTGTTGTCGACGTTGCCGAGCGTGGTCGCGCCGTTGTTCCAGAAACCGTCGGTGGTGAGGATCGAGAAGTTCTGCCGGCACTCGAACTGCGATCCGTTCGCCTGCGGTCCCCACGGACCGTTGTTGCCGCTTTCCTTGAAGTATTCGCCCGCGCGCGCCAGCGCCGGGATCAGCGGCGTGTTGTTGCCGGTGTTGACGGCGCCGAGCAGGCGGTCGAACCACACGCGGCGGTTCTCGCCCGGGTTGTTGCCGCGGAACAGGCCACCGTTGTTGCCGACC
>JBQCJG010000199.1:0-7052 GCA_051952955.1 Lysobacteraceae bacterium
GGCCCAATGTGGTGGCCCCGGCCCCCACCCACCCCCACTTTTTTGCGGAGCACCCCCGTGCGCCCCCACGCGGTGGCCCCATCGGGTCGCGACTCACGCCGCTCCTGCAAAGAGAACAAGGGTTTCCCGATCACGATCGCGGCGACGGCCGCCGCGATTTTTCCCGCGCCTCGCGATGCGCGGTTTCCGCCATGACCCTGAACTGGCGTTCGCGCTTGAGCCACAGCTCGTGGCCGTCCAGCGCTTCCTGCGCGAGGCCGACGTCTTCCTCCAGCGCGGTCTTCGGGATCTGGCCGAAGGCGATGCGCATCGGCGCGGCCTTGCCCGCCAGCGCCTGCTGCATCGCGCCGAAGTACAGGGCGTTGTTGCCGTAGCGCCGGTTGATCTTGTCGAGCACCGCGCTCATCTCGCGGCTGCGGTGGCGTTCGGGCATGAGTTCGCCGCTGACCGCACCGCGCGGTTCCAGCTGCACCAGCGTCACCGAGACCGACAGCGGCGGATGACGGCGTTCCTTCCAGCGGCCGTTCGCGCGCGCGCGCTCCAGCGGGCGCAGGCTGTCGCCGAGCAGTTTCAGGAAGGTCGGCGTGTCGTCGATCGGCGCGAACGACAGATCGCGCTCGAAGCGTTCGTCGCGGCCGACGAAGCGCATGCGGATGGCGAGGCCGCCGGCGAGCAAGCCTTCGTGGCGCAGGAGCATCGCCGCCTTCGCCATCAGCTTGAACAGCACCGAACGCGCGCCGTCGTAGTGGCGCAGTTCCGGCCCGAGCACGTGCGAATGCCCGACCGAGCCGCGTTCGCTCTTGCGTTCCGGCAGCGCGAAGCCGCGCAGCTGCAGCCAGTAGCGTTCGCCCTCGATGCTGCCCCACGCCGCGCGCAGGTGTTCGCGGGTGGCGGCGCACAGTTGTTCCACCGTGTGGATGCCGGCGCGCTTCAGGCGCTTTTCCATCGACGGTCCGATGCCGCAGAAATCGCGCAGTTCCAGCCCGTGCAGGCGATGCGGCAGGTCGTCCTGTTCCAGCACGACCAGGCCGTCCGGCTTCTGCATGTCCGACGCGGTCTTCGCGAGGAACTTGTTCGGGGCGATGCCGATCGAGCAGCCCATGGCGTCGAAGCCGCGTTCGCGGATGGTGCGCTTGATGCGTTGGGCGATCCCGATCGCGTTCTCGCGCACGCGCTCGCGGCCGATCAGCCAGCACGGGACTTCGTCGATCGAATCGGCAGCTTCGTGGTGGATGCAATCCTCGATCGCCGCCATCAGTGCGTGATGCACCTCGACGTAGCGCGCCGGGCGCGCCAGCCGCAGCTCGATGTCCGGGCAGCGCTGCTTCGCCTCCCGCACCGGCGTGCCGGTCTTCACGCCGAAGGCCTTGGCCTCGTAGCTGGCGGCGATGCAGCAGGTGCTGTCGGCCATGACCGGGACCACGGCCACGGGTCGGCCGCGCAGGCGCGGATCGTCCTGCTGCTCGACCGAGGCGAAGTACGAATTGAAGTCGACGAAGAGGCAGCGCAGGGTCATGGGGCGGGTCGCAGGAAGGCTGCGGCACGTCCGCCCCAACGGGCGTGCGGGTGGTTCGGTGGGGGCGGGCCCCGGGCCCGGTCGCCGGACCGGGACGGGGATTATGGCACTGCCGGCCAGTCGTCGACGCCGATGCCGACCGGCGGCCGAACCTGAACGGCGGACCGCTCGTGCCCGCCGGTGCCGGCGCCGGTTCCGCCGCCGCGGCGATACTCGGCCCTCATCCACGAGGGGAGCGTGCCATGTCCAGGGGCTTGCGTGCGGTCGTGCTGACGATGGGATTGCTGGCGGCGGGTGCCGCGGCGGCGAGCGCCATCAACGGGATCAACGGCGGGATGCCCAACCGCATCTCGATGAACGTGACGGTGCCGAAGCAGACCCAGGGCGCCACCTTCGGCGAGAAGGTCAACGCCGGCCTGCAGGCCGGTGCCGGCGCCCTGGCCCAGGGCGCCACCCTGAAAATCGAATGCGGCCCCGCGACCTGCAGCGTGGCGCTGCCGGACGGCAGCGGCTATCGCGTCGATCTGGACGCGATGGCGCTAGCGCCGCTGGCTGCGGGACAGTCCGCGGCCGACGCAGGCCCGGGCGCGGGCATCGTGTCGGCGGCGGTGTCGTCGGTCGGCCATCTCGCGGCCGGCGGCAGCGGTGCCGCGTCCGCCTCGTATGCGCGCACCGCTGCGCCGGCCCCGCTGGCCAGCCAGCGCCGCACCAACGGCGATGTCGACGTGACCGAGCCGCTGGCCGACGGCGAATACCTGCTGAGCGTGGTGGTCGAGAAGGCCACCAGCGGACTCAAGGACACCGTGAGGACGCAGGTGCGCATGGCCGCGCCGCAGCGCATCCGCATCGATCTGGTCTTCGCCGTGGAAGGCGGCGTGCTGAAGGCGCGGCACGACACCGCGAAGAACGCGATCGGCAACGTCCGCTGAGGCGGGCCCGCCGGTCGCGGCCGAAGCGCGGTCGTTTCGGAAATCAGAGCACCGTCGGCGGTTCGCCGCCGACGATCACCACATCGGCGGGGCGGCGCGCGAACAGGCCGACGCTGACCACGCCCGGGATCTGGTTCAGGTCGCGCTCCATGCCGACCGGGTCGGTGATCGCGAGGCCATGCACGTCGAGGATCCAGTTGCCGTTGTCGGTGACGACGTCGTCGCGCCACACCGGCTGGCCGCCGGTGATGCGCAGGATCTCGCGCGCGACGAGGCTGCGCGCCATCGGGATCACTTCCACCGGCAGCGGGAACCGGCCGAGGATGCCGACCTGCTTGCTCGGGTCGACGATGCAGACGAACTTCGCGCTGGCCTCGGCGATGATCTTCTCGCGGGTGAGCGCGGCGCCGCCGCCCTTGATCAGGCGCCGGTGGCCGTCGCACTCGTCGGCGCCGTCCACGTACAGCGCCAGCGGGCCGGTGGCGTTGAGTTCGAGCACGTCGATGCCGTGGCCGCGCAGCCGCGCGGTGCTCTGCTCGGAACTGGAGACCGCACCCTGGATGCGGTCCTTCATGCGGGCGAGGCCGTCGATGAAGTAGGCGACCGTGGAGCCGGTGCCGACGCCGACGATCATGCCGTCCTCGACGTAGTCGAGGGCTTTCTCGGCGGCCAGGCGTTTCGCTTCGGACATGGGAGGGGACACTTATTCGAGGGAGAGGATGGTCTTCCACTGCGCGGCGGTCACCGGCAGCACGGAGAGGCGGTTGCCCTTGCGGATCAGCGCGAAGTCCTCGCCGAGGCGGTCGGCCTGCGCGCGGATCTCGTCGAGCGCGATGCCGCGGGCGAGGGTGCGCACGTGGCGCACGTCGACCAGGTCCCAGCGCGGCTGTTCGCGCGTGGACTTCTCGTCGAAGTACTTCGACTTGCGATCGAACTGGGTGGGATCGGGATACGCCGCGGTGGCGACCTCGGCGATGCCGTACACGCCGGGCACGTCGGCGTTGGAGTGGTAGAACAGCACGCCGTCGCCGACCTGCATCTGGCGCATGAAGTTGCGCGCCTGGTAGTTGCGCACGCCGGTCCAGGGTTCGACCTTCACGCGGGCGAGGTCGTCGATGGAGAAGTCCTCGGGTTCGGACTTCATCAGCCAGTAGCGGATGCGGCTCATGCGGGCGTCGTGTGCGGAAGGAACGTGTCGGTGTCGGTGCAGACCGCGTCCAGCGGGACATCCCAGGCCTCGGCGGCCAGCGCGTCGACGCGCTGCACCGAGAACCCCGCGCCGACCAGCCATGGCGGCGCCGCGGCATCGCGGCGGAAGGCGAGGGTGCGATCGTACCAGCCGCCGCCCATGCCCAGCCGGTGGCCCGCGGCGTCGAAGCCCACCAGTGGGGCGACGATCAGTGCCATGGCGCTGGCCGGCAGCGGCGCGGTGACCGGTTCCGGGATGCCGAAGCGGTTGGCGACCAGCGCCTCGCCCGGTCGCCAGGGCGCGAAGCCGAGCAGGCCGTCGTCGCCCAGCACCGGCAGGCAGTACTGCACCGCCGGCGGCAGCCGCAGCTGCCAGACGTGCAGCGCGATCTCGCCGTCCATCGCCCAGTAGCCGGCGACGTGGCCGGACTGCGGCGCGAACGGCAGCGCCAGCAGGCGCGCGGACAGCGCTTCGGCGGCGGCGATGCGCGTCGCGGGTGCGAGGGCACGGCGGGCGTCGCGCAGCGTGCGGCGCAGGGCGTCGCGCGCCGGATCGGAGGCATCGTTCATCGACGGAAGCAGGGCGCGGGGGCGGAAGTTCGGAGGCGCATTGTGCGCCATGCGTCGCGTCGACATCAAAGCGGATCGCGAGGCCGGATCGCGATGGCGGTCGATGTCGCGGCTGCGTGTCGTGCGGTCGTCATGTCGCGGAAACGAAAAGACCCGCGTCTCGCGACGCGGGTCCCGTCGTGCGCGCACGCGGCGCGCCGTGGAATGAAGGCATCCTCCGCCATGTCGATGTGTGCGAAACGACCTTGAACCCGGGGTTCAAGTGGGGACGCTTGGCTTCCATCGGGCTTCCCGCTGCGAAGGCGGACATGCACACCCGGATTCCGTTGCGCCCCCGTGGTCGTCATTAAGGGACAAGGCGAATGTTTGCGCACACCGTCGGTCACGGCAGAGGACGCAGGCGCAGTATAGGCGCGCGACGCGCGATGGCAAGCGCCGTGCGTCGCGGAATTCAGGTGCGGGATGCGCGCATCGCGTGGAACCCCGCAGGCACCGCGTTTTCCGCACGGTGCGGCGGAAAGGCGACTCAGTCCGCGGACGGCAACGCGTCGAGCCTGCGGTTCAGATCGACGAGCGTCTGCGCGAGTTCGCGATCGCGCGCGCGCTGGCTTTCGCGCATCAGTTCCAGTTCGTGCGCGAGGTTCAGCGCGGCGAGCACCGCGACGCGGTCGATGGCGGCCATGCGGTTGCTGCCTCGCACCTCGCGCATCTTCGTCTCCAGCAGCCGCGCCGCGGCGAGCAGGCTCTCGCGCTGATCGGGATCCGCGCCGACGGTGTATTCGCGGTCGAGAATGCGGATGTTGACCGCTTCGCTCATGGGCGCAGGCTCACGTGTGCTGTTCCAGCGACTTCAGCCGCGCGATCATCGCCTCCACGCGGGAACGCGCCTGTTCGTTCTTCGCCAGCAGCTGCGAGCGTTCGCTGGCCATCTGCTCCTGCTGCAGGCGCAGGCTGCGGTTCTCTTCGCTCAGGCGCTGCACGCGCTGGGCGAGGGCGTCGACCCGGGCGGCGAGGGCGCGCACTTCGGCGATGGCGTCGGGGGTCTGCATCCGGGCACGATAGGCAGGCGTCCGCCGGGGGTCAAGCGCGGTCCGCGCCGGCCGGCGGCGGGCCGGCGTCGGCCGCCGCGATGGCGCCGGGCGACCAGTCGCGGATAAACCGCTGGCAGGTCTCCGCATCGACCGGGCGGGACAGCCAGTAGCCCTGGATCTCGTCGCAGCGGAAGTGGTCGAGGAACCGCAGCTGGGTTTCGGTCTCCACGCCCTCGGCGACCACGGTCAGGCCCAGCGAATGGGCCATGGTGATCACGGTGGTGGTGATCGCGGTGTCGTCCGGATCGCGGTTCAGGTCGGTGATGAAGGTCTTGTCGATCTTCAGCGTGGTGATCGGCAGGCGCTTGAGGTAGGCCAGCGACGAATAGCCGGTGCCGAAGTCGTCGATCGCCAGCGACACGCCCATCTCGCGCAACGACTGCAGCCTGGCCGCGGACTGCTCGGCGTTCGCCATCAGCACGCTTTCGGTGAGCTCCAGTTCCAGCGATTGCGGCGGGATGCCGGTGTCGGCCAGCGCCTGGCGCACGATCTCGGTGAAGTCGCCGCGCAGCAGTTGCAGCACCGAGACGTTGACCGCCATCGTCAGCCCGGCGTGGCCGGCCTCGTGCCAGCGGCGCAGCGTGCGGCAGGCCTCGCGCAGCACCCATTCGCCGATCTCCAGGATCATGCCGCTTTCCTCGGCCAGCGGGATGAACTGGATCGGCGGCACTTCGCCGAAGTCCTCGCTGGTCCAGCGCAGCAGCGCCTCCACGCCGGTGATGCGGCGGGCGATGAGCGACAGGCGCGGCTGGAACACCAGGCGCAGTTCGCCGCGGTCGATGACCGTGTTCAGCGCGGCGGAGAGCTGCGCGCGGCGGCGGTTGGCGATCTCCATGTGGTCGTCGTAGCGCACGAAGGTGCGCCGGCCGGCGGCCTTGGCCTGGTACATCGCGGTGTCGGCCTGCTTCAGCAGTTCGGTCGGCACCTGGCCATGGTCCGGGTACAGGCTGATGCCGATCGAGGGCGAGATCACCACTTCCTGGCGATCGTCGAGCACCAGCGGCGCCTCGAACGCGGTGATGATCTCGCGCGCCACCTTGTCGGCGTCGGCGGGTTCGTCCAGGTTCTCCAGCACCACGGTGAACTCGTCGCCGCCGAGGCGGGCGACGGTCTGGTGCTCGCCCACGGTTTCCTGCAGGCGCATCGCCGCGGCGCGCAGGATCCGGTCGCCGGCGGTGTGGCCCAGCGAATCGTTGATGTCCTTGAAGCGGTCCAGGTCGAGGAAGAGGACCGCGATGCGGTGGTCCTGCCGGCGTGCCCGCACGATCGCCCGCGACAGCCGTTCCGACAGCATCGCGCGGTTCGGCAGGTTGGTGAGCGTGTCGAAGTTGGCGAGGTAGCGCAGCTCCTGCTCGGCGCGCTTCTGGTCGGTGATGTCGCTGAGCACCGCGACGTAGAGCTGGTGCTGGCCGTTGTGGTCGAGCACCGCGGTGCACTCGTAGGCGCACAGGAATTCCTCGCCATCCTTGCGCTGCTGCCACATCTCGCCCGACCAGCGACCGTGGCGCTCGATGTGCTCGCGCACCTGGCGGTAGAAGCCGGGGTCGTGCTGGGCGCTGTCGAGCAGGCTGCCGTTGCGGCCGATCACCTCGACGTCGGAATAGCCGGTCATGCGCGAGAAGGCCGGGTTGACCGAGACGAAGTCGAAGTCGCGGTCGAGCACCGAGACCGCCTCGTTCATGCTGCGCAGCACTTCGGCGGCGATGCGGCGCTCGCGTTCGGCATGGCGGCTGTTGGTGACGTTGCGGGCGGTGCCGG
>JBQCJG010000200.1:0-8962 GCA_051952955.1 Lysobacteraceae bacterium
CGATCATTCGGCCGTGCGATCGGACACGCCGCGATGTCGGGCCAGGGCCCGACCTACGCCACCGGCTCCGGATCGGTCGTCGCCGGCTCGGCGAAGAACCCGCGCACGTCGTCGATCGAGCGCGTGCGCGCGAACGGCGGCAGTGAGTCGAGGAACACGCGGCCGTAGGATTTGCCGACCAGGCGCGGATCGCACAGCACCAGCACGCCGCGGTCGGTCTCGGTGCGGATCAGCCGGCCGACGCCCTGCTTCAGCGCGATCACCGCCTGCGGCAGCTGTTCGTCGCGGAACGGATTGCCGCCGGCGCGGCGGATCGCGTCGAGGCGCGCCTCGAACACCGGATCGTCCGGCGCGGCGAACGGCAGCTTGTCGATGACGACCACGCTCAGCGCATCGCCGGCCACGTCGACGCCCTCGCGGAAGCTGGCCGCGCCCAGCAGCACGCCGTTGCCGGAATCGCGGAAGCGCTGCAGCAGCACCGAACGCGGCGCTTCGCCCTGCACGAACAGCGGCCACGGCAACTGCGCATCGCGCAGCAGCGCCGCGGCCTCGCGCAATGCGCGCAGCGAGGCGAACAGCACGAACGCGCGGCCGCGCGAGGCTTCGAGCACCGGCACCACCGCATCGATCACCGCGGCGGTGAAATCGCGGGCGTTGGGATCGGGCAGCCGCGGCGGCAGCCAGCACAGCGCCTGCCGCGGCCAGTCGAACGGACTCGGCGCGATCAGTTCGCGCGGCGAGTCCAGCCCCAGCCGCTTCGAGACATGGTCGAAATGGCCGTCGACCGCGAGCGTCGCCGAGGTGAAGATCCACGCCGCGCGCGACTGCTCGCGATGCGTGCGCAGCGGGCCGGACACGTCCAGCGGCGTGCGCTGCAGGCGGAAGCCGCGCGGCGAGAGTTCGTACCAGCGCACGTCCCACAGCTTGCCGTCGTGCGCGGGCGTGTCGAGGTCTTCGGCGAGATCGTCGGCGGCGACGTGCGGGGCATGCGACACCGGTTCGGGCAACGCGATGGCGCCCTGCCCGTCCGTCGCGTCGTCATCGGCATCGCCACGGGGCCGCCGTGCGAAATCCGGCGGCGCCCAGCGCAGCAGGCGCGCGCGCTGGTCGATCGCGCGCGCGTGGCAGCCATCGAAGCCGGGCGACGTTTCGCGCAGCGGCGCGAGCGCGTCGGCCATCGCGACGAGCGCGTCGTCGAGCGCGCCCAGCGCCTCGAACACGCCGGGTTCGTCCAGCGCACGCCAGCGCGTCCCGCGCACCGGCAGCGGCTCCATCGCGGCGCGCAGTCCGCGCGTCGCCTCTTCCAGCACGCGCGCCGGCGCCTGCACGGTGGCGAGCGCACCGGTGACGGTCTTGCATTCGGCCAGCGCGTCGCGCGCCAGTTCCACCAGCGGCCGCGCGCTCAGGCCTTCGCCGAAGAACTGCGCGGCGAGTTCGGGCAACTGGTGCGCCTCGTCGACCACGAACACCTGCGCGCCGGGCAGGATCTCGCCGAAGCCTTCCTGCTTCAGCGCGAGGTCGGCCAGCAGCAGGTGGTGGTTGACCACGACGACGTCGGCGGCCTGCGCGCGCTGGCGCGCCTGCACGACGAAGCAGTCCTCCCAGAACGGACAGTCGCTGCCGAGGCAGTTGTCGACGGTCGAGGTGACCATCGGGATCAGCGGCGAATCCTCGGGCAGCGCGTCGAGCTCGGCCAGGTCGCCCAGCCGCGAACGCCCGCTCCACGCGACGATGCGCTGGAACTGGGTGATGTGTTCCTTGTTTGTGAAGCGAGGCTCGCCCTTCGCCAGTTCCAGCCGATGGCGGCAGAGGTAGTTCGCGCGCCCCTTCAGCAGCGCGGTCCTCACGCCGCGGCCCAGCGCATCGCGGACGCGCGGCAGGTCGCGGTGGTAGAGCTGGTCCTGCAGCGCGCGGGTGCCGGTGGAGACGATCGTCTTCAGCCCGGACAGCAGCGCCGGCACGAGATACGCGAAGGTCTTGCCGGTGCCGGTGCCGGCCTCGGCGAGCAGGGCGGCGCGATCCTCGACGGTGGCGGCGATCGCCTCCGCCAGCCGTTGCTGCGGCGCGCGCGCGACGAAGCCGGGGATCGCCTCGGCCAGCGCGCCGCCGGCGCTCAGCGCCTCGCGGCTGGCGCGGGCGAGCGCGGACGCGGAGACGTCATCGGACGTATCCGCGGCGAGCGCGTCGCCGCGGACGGAGGCATCGGGCATCGTCATCGGCTCAATAGCGCGGCGGGCCGGTCTGGGTGCAGGCGTCCTGCGCGGCGCGCGCCTGCTCCAGCTCGCCGGCGACGCGGGTCATGTCGTCTTCCCACTGGGTCAGCTTCGCGCCCTTGAGGTGGCCGCCGTTCTGCATCCCCACCAGCCGGCTCTGCTGCTGCGCCAGCGACTGGCGGATGGTCATCCAGTGCCGGCGGCACAGCGGGCCGACCTTGCCGCCCAGTGCGAACGCGCGACGCGCGAGGCGCTCGGCCTCGGGCAGTTTCTTCTCCAGCACCGCGACCTCGGCGCGCTCCTGCAGCAGCGCGGGATCCTCCGGCGCCAGTGCCAGCGCCTTGTCCAGCGCGGTGGCCGCATCGGGGTAGCGCTTCGCGCGCTCGGCGCGCACGGCCTGCACGCGCAGGTCCTCGACCATCGGGTCGCGCAGTGGCTGGACATCGAGTTCGCCCGGCGCGGCGGCCCCGACGGCGCGGATCTCGTCGACCATCAGCTCGGGCGACGGCCCGATCCAGGCGTTGTTCGCGACCGGCGCGCTGCCGCAAGCGGCGAGCAAAGCCACGAAGGCGAGCGCGGGCAGGACGCGCAGCGTCGAACGGCGAAGACGGATCATGCGAGGCGGACTCCGGTGCGGTCGTGCGTGGGGCGTGTGTCGTGGCGCGGATGGCCCGCCGGCGTCGGCACGAAGGCCTGGCCGCCCGGCGACGGCGCGTCGGACGGCGGGTCGTCCTGCGGGCGGTCGCCGTCGTCCTTCCTGTCGAGGCCGAACAGGCTGCGCCAGAAGCCCGGTTTGTCGCCGTCTTCGGCGCCGGAGTCGGTGCCGTCGGTGGCCTCGGGTTCGGCCAGCGCGCAGGCCTCGTACGGCGGCGCGAAGCCGGCGACGAAGGCGAAGCGACGCCCGCCGGGGCAGCCGGCATCGGTGCTGCGCGCGCCGGCGATCCACTGCCAGTCCACGCCCTTGCCGCCGACCTGCAGCGGTGCGCTGGGCAGGCGCGAGAACAGGCCCGACCACACCCGCATCGCGCCGGTGGCGCCGTACAGGCCGGTGGGCGCGTTCTGGTCGTTGCCGACCCAGATCACGGCGAGGTGGTCGCCGGTCCAGCCGGCGAACCAGCTGTCGCGGCTGTCGTTGCTGGTGCCGGTCTTGCCGGCCGGCTGCAGCCGGCCCAGGCCGTCGGCGACCAGCTGGTGGCCGGTGCCCTCGCTGACCGCAGTCTGCAGCGCGGTGGTGACCAGCCGCGCGGCGACGGCATCGCCGGGCTGCGCCGGCTGCGGCTTCACGTCGTAGCGGTTCAGCGCCTTGCCGTTGGCGGCCAGCACGCCGCGCACCGCGTGCAGCGGCTGGATCTCGCCGCCGGACGCCAGGAACTGGTACGCCTGCGCCATCGCGTACGGGCTCTGGTCCAGCGCCCCCAGAATGAGCGACGGATTCGCCGGCGCGTCGATGCCGGCCAGGGTACGCATGAGGTCGACCACGCGCTTCGGACCCACGTCCATGCCCACGCGCACCGTCGACTGGTTGTACGAGTGCGCCAGCGCGTCGATCAGCCGCACCGTGCCGTGGCTGCGGCCGTCGGAGTTGCCCGGGTTCCAGCGCCGGCCGTTGTCCAGCGTCACCGTGACCGGCCCGTCGTCGACGTAGGTCGCCAGCGAGAACTTGTCCGGCTGCGCCAGCGCCAGCAGGTACACGAACGGCTTGATCAGCGAACCCACCGGGCGCTGCGCCTGCACCGCGCGATTGAAGCCGTGCTCCTCGAAGCTGCGGCTGCCGATCACCGCCACCACTTCGCCGGTGTGCACGTCGGTGACGACGGCACCGGCCTGCAGCGGCGGGCGCCGCGGGTTGGCGATCGCCTTCATCGTGCGCGTCACCGCGCCCTCGGCGTAGGCCTGCGCGGACGGCGACATCGCGGTGAGCACGGTCAGGCCGGCGCCCTGCAGTTCCTCGCCGGCGTAGTCGCGCGCCAGTTGCCGGCGCACGAGGTCGACGTAGGCCGGGAAGCGGTTGGCGACCATGCTGCCGGGCACCGCCGGCACGCCGAGCGGGGTCCTGATGGCGCGGTCGTGTTCGGCCCGGTCGACGATGCCGTTCTCCAGCATCTTGTCGATGACGAGGTTGCGCCGCGCCAGCGCGCGCTCGGGATTGCGCCGCGGGTTGTACCAGGACGGTCCCTTCACCAGTCCCACCAGCAGCGCGATCTGCTCGGTGCTCAGTTCGTCGAGCTGGCGGCCGAAGTAGTACTCCGCGCCGGACGCGAAGCCGTGGATCGCCTGCGAGCCGTTCTGGCCGATGTCGACCTGGTTGAGATAGGCCTCCAGGATCACGCCCTTGTCGTAGCGGGCGTCGATGATCAGCGCGTACAGGATCTCGTTGAACTTGCGGCGGACCGTCTGCTCCTTGCCGATGCCGAGCAGGCCGGAGCGCGCGAGCTGCTGGGTCAGCGTGCTGGCGCCCTGCCGCACCTCGCCGCCGCTCTTCAGCGCGACGAACGCGGCGCGGGCCATGCCGCTGAAGTCGATGCCGATGTGGTGGGCGAAGTCGCGATCCTCGACCGCCTGCAGCGTGTCGGTGAGTTTCTGCGGCACCTCGTCGATGCGCACCAGCCGGCGTTCTTCCTGCTTCTGGCCGTACAGCGTCGCGATGCGCGCCGGGTCCAGCCGCACCGACTTCACCGCATGCCGACCGACCAGGTCGCGCACCGCAGCCACGCGGCCGCCGGACAGCGTGACCTCGATGCGGCTCGGGCCGACGCGGCCATCGACGTCCTGGTAGCCGCGGCTGGCGATGCGCCAGCGCGCGCCGTCGCGCTGGTAGCTGCCGCCGCGCTCGCCGCGGCCGTCCTCGTGGTACGAGGCGGCGTCGAGTTCGGTCTTCAGCGTGTTGGCATCCATCGCCAGCCCCGGCGCCAGCACCAGCGGCCGCGCGTAGACGCGGGTCGGCACCTGCCAGCGCAGCTGGCCGAAGCGCACGCTGACCTGATGGTTCAGGTACAGCACGTACGGAATCAGGAAGCCCAGGCCGATCGCGGTCGCGGTCAGCGCCCAGCCCAGCAGGCGCCGGCGCCAGCCCGGGCCTTCGCCGTCGCCGCCGTCGTCCTCGTCCATGTCGTCCCGCTCGTCCTGTTCCTCGAGGCCGTCGTCCTCGGGATCGTCGTCGATGTCGTGCTGTCGGGCCATGCGGGCTCGGGGGCGCCTCGGGTCGGTGCGGGGATGCGAAAATGGGGCGTCGCGAGTCTAGCAGGGTGCCGGGAACGGCATGTCCAGGCGCGCCGTCCCCGCCGTCGCCCGTCCGCAGGAGTCCGTTCAGATGCCGCTGTCCCCTGCCGATCTGGGCTTCCTGTGGCGTCGCGGGCTGGGGCTGGTGCGTCGCGGCTGGGCCAGCCTGCGCACCCGCGGCTGGCAGGCCACGTGGGACCGCACCCGCGCCCAGTTCCGGCGCGCCCGCCCGCTGCCGCCCGCATCGCTGTATCGGCCAGAGCCGCAGCCGTTCGCACCGTTCGCGGTGCCGACCAGCGACGCGCCGGTGGCGAGCCTGGTGATCCCGGTCTACGGCCAGTTCGCGCACACCCTCGCCTGCCTGCGCGCGCTGGCGGCGCACCCGCCGGCGACCGCGTTCGAGGTGGTCGTGGTCGACGACGGCAGCGCCGATGAAACGCCCGACGCGCTGCCGCGGATCGCCGGCGTGCGCTACCACCGTCGTGCAAGCAACGGCGGCTTCATTGCAGCCTGCAACGACGGTGCGTCGCGGGCGCGCGGCGACGTGCTGGTGTTCCTCAACAACGACACGATCCCGCAGCCGGGCTGGCTGGAAGCGTTGCTCTCGACCTTCGACGACGAACCCGGCACCGGCCTCGTCGGCGCGCAGTTGCTGTATCCCGATGGCCGGCTGCAGGAAGCCGGCGGCGTGGTGTTCGCCGACGGCAGCGCCTGGAACTACGGGCGCTTCGAATCGCCCGACGACCCGCGCTTCGCCTACCTGCGCGACTGCGACTACGCCAGCGGCGCCGCGATCGCGATCCCGCGCGCGCTGTTCGACGAGCTCGGCGGCTTCGACCTGCGCTACGCCCCCGCCTACTACGAGGACACCGACCTCGCGTTCGCGGTGCGCTCGGCCGGCAGGCGCGTGGTCTACCAGCCGGCCTCGCGCGTGATCCACGCCGAAGGCGCGACCGCCGGCACCGACACCGGCAGCGGCATGAAGGCGCACCAGGTGCGCAACCGCGGCACCTTCGCCGCGCATCGCGCCGACGCGCTGCGCGCGCACCTGCCGGCGAACACCGTGCCGACCCCGGCGCTGCTGCATCGCGATCGCCCGCAGGTGCTGCTGATCGACGCGATGACGCCGCGCCCCGACCACGATTCCGGTTCGCTTCGACTCGTGAACCTGATGCGCCTGCTGCGCGAGGAAGGCGCGCACGTCGTGTTCCTGCCCGCCGACGGCCACCACGTCGGCGCGTACACGACGCAACTGCAGCGGATGGGCGTCGAGGTCTGGCACCAGCCGTTCCTCGGCGGCATGGCCGCGTGGCTGCGCACGCACGGCCCGCGCTTCCGCAGCGTCATGGTGAGCCGGCACTACGTCGCCAGCGAATTCCTGCCGCTGCTGCGCGCCTGCGCACCGCAGGCGCGGATCGTGTTCGACACCGTCGACCTGCACTACCTGCGCGAACGCCGCGGGGCAGAAGTCGCGGGCGACGCCGCGCTGGCCCGCGCCGCCGAGCGCACGCGCGCGCTGGAACTCGACGTCATCGCGCACGCCGACGTCACGCTGGTCGTGAGCGAGGTCGAACGCACGCTGCTGCGCACCGACGCGCCGCAGGCGAAGGTCGACATCCTCTCGAACCTGCACCGCATCGCCGGCGCCGGTCCGGCGTTCGCCGCACGCCGCGACGTGGTGTTCGTCGGCGGCTTCCGCCATCCGCCGAACGTCGACGCGGTGCGCTGGTTCGTCGCCGAGGTCTGGCCGCACGTGCGCGCCCGCCTGCCCGAGTTGCGCTTCCACTGCATCGGCAGCCACACGCCGCCGGAGATCGAGGCGCTGGCGTCGGTGCCCGGCGTGACCGTGCACGGCCACGTCGCCGACCTCGATCCGTACATGCGCGACGTGCGCGTCGCGATCGCGCCGCTGCGCTTCGGCGCCGGCGTGAAGGGCAAGGTCAACCTGAGCATGGCCCACGGGCAGCCCGTCGTCGCGACCGCCTGCGCGGTCGAAGGCATGCACCTGCGCGACGGCGAGGACGTCCTCGTCGCCGACGACCCGCAGGCCTTCGCCGACGCGGTCGTCCGTCTGCACGAGGACGAAGCGCTGTGGAACACGCTGGCCCGCCACGGCCTCGACAGCGTCGCCGCGCATTTCTCCCTCGACGCCGCGCGCGCGACCGTGCGCGAGGTGTTCCTCGCGACGGTGCCACGCCCGTAAGCGGATCGAAGATACGCTTTTTGCCTTGGTAGAGCGGCCTTCAGGCCGCTGCTTTTGAATTGCAAAAAACAGCGGCCTGGTGTTCAACAGCCGAATGGCTGGTCAGGCCGCTCTACCGAGCGAACGATCGAAAAATCACCGCTCGGCGGACGATGCGGCGCGCAGGCGTTCGCCGAGGTCGGCGAGGCCGTCGGCCTTCGCGTCGAGGCCGCGGGCGGCGTCGCGGGCGGCGGTGGCGCCGGGGATGTCGCCGTCGCGCAGGCGCTGTTCGGCCATCGCGACCCAGCGCTGGGCGAGGCGCGTGCGCGCGGCGGCGCTGTCGCGGCTGGCGCCTTCCAGCACCACGCGCGCGTCGAGGCAGACCCGGGCGCGCTGCAGCGCGTTGTCGCGCAGCGCGGTCTCGAAGCAGCTGCGCACGCGCGGCAGCATGCGGGCGCTGGCGCGGTGCACGCCGTCGTCGTCCGGCGCCAGCGCGCGTGCGGCGCGCAGTTTGTCGAACGCGCTGTCGCCGGGCGGCGTCAGCCAGTCGCCGCGCGCTTCGGCGACTTCCGCTTCCAGCAGCAGCCGGCGCAGGCGGCGCTCGTCGGCGGGCGAACGTTTCGGCGCGTCAAGGCCGGCCTGCGTGCGCCGGGCGCGCTGCAGGGCGTCCTCGGCACGCTTCACTTCGGGTGCGTCGGCATCGAGCGCGCGCGCCGCGGCGAGTTCGGTGCGGGCGCGATCGAACGCGAAATCCCCGGCCGCGCGTCGCGCCTGCTGCGCATGTGCGGCGGCGACCGCGCGCAGGCCCGCCGCGGGCGCGTCGCCCTGCAGGTGCGCGTCGCGCAGCGCGCGGTAGCCCGCCTCGGCGCGCGGCAGGCGCCCGGCGCGCAGGTCGGCGTCGGCGCGGCGGCGCGCGCGTTCGCCGGCCTGCGCCAGCGCCGACTGGGCGTCGGGCAATTCCGCATGGCCCGGATCGAAACCCGCGGCCGCCTCGACCAGCGCCGCGCCACCGGGCAGGTCGCCGCGCGCCAGCGCCGTGCGCGCCTGTAGCAGCAGCGCCGACAGCGCGTCGTCGCGGCCTTCCAGCGCATGCAGGTGCTTCGGCTGCAGCGCCAGCACGCGGGCGTACAGCGGCAGCGCCGCATCGGCGGCGCCGTGGAGGCGACCGGCGGCGAGCGCAGCGTCGGCAGCCGCGAGCACGTCGTCGATGCCCGCCACCGCGGCCTCGCGCCGGCGCAGGTCTTCGGCCACCGCCTCGACCTGCGAGCGCGGCGCGGACAGCGCGCGGGCGAGGGCGAGATCGCGATGCGCGTCGGCGAAGCGGTCGGCGGCGGCGGCGCGTCCGGCG
>JBQCJG010000201.1:0-38817 GCA_051952955.1 Lysobacteraceae bacterium
CAGGCCGTGGACGGCGGCGGCGCGGCGCATCGCCGCGTGATCGCCGACCGGGCGCAGCGACACGACGATCGCGGCGGGCGGCGGGGGCGTGGCGTATCCTCGCGGTCGGCGTCGGGGCGGCATGCGGCCAGCTTGGCCGCAGCTCCGGGCGCCCGCAAGCTGCGCGGCATCGCGCTGTCGCCCATTCCTCCCGTCCACGCGATCGCCATGACCGACTCCGACCGCGCCGCCGCGCTGCGTGCGCTGGAAACCCAACTGCTGGCGATGCCGCCGGTCGCGGCGCTTGGGCTGCGCGTGGGCGCCGACGAAGGCGACGACCGACTGCGCCTGCGCGCGCCGCTGTCCGCGAACGTCAACGACAAGGGCTGCGCGTTCGGCGGCAGCCTGACCTCGCTGATGACACTCGCCGGCTGGGGACTGGTCGTGCGCAGGCTGTCCGCGGCGGGGCTCGACGCCGATGTCTACGTCGGCACCAGCGAGGTCCGCTACCGCGCGCCGCTGTACGCGGACCTCGAGGCGGTGGCGATGCCCGCGGAGGGCGAGGACTGGGAGGCGTTCGTGCAGGCTTTCCGCACGGCCGGCAAGGCCCGGTTCGCGGTGGTGGCGCAGGTCCCCCTTCCTGAAGGCGGCGTGGCCGCGGAGGCCCGGTCGCGCTACGTCGCCGTGCGCAGGGGGTAGGATGCCCGCTGCCCCCGCCGCCACCGTCCGGATGCCGATGCCTCGTCCCGCCGCCGCTTCGCCGTCCCTGACCTTCCGCGCGCTGTCCGTCCGCGCCCTGCTGGTCGTGCTGCTGCTGTCGCTGGCCGGCGCCGCCTTCGCCGGCAAGAAGCGCGACCTGCTCGATCGCAACCAGTACGCCTATTCCGCCGCGATCCGCTGGGGCGATTTCGAGGGCGCCTGGAACATGGTCGACCCGAAGATCCGCAAGGAGAAGCCGATGACCGACGTCGACTTCTCGCGCTACGAACAGGTCCAGGTGACCGCCTACCGCGACCTCGCCACCATGCCCGGCCCGGACGACAGCGAGCTGCGCGAGATCCAGATCGAGGTGGTCAACCGCAACACCCTGAGCACCCGCACCTTGCGCTACACCGAGATCTGGCGCTTCGACCCGGTGACCAAGAGCTGGTGGGTGGCCGGGCTGCCGGATTTCTGGAAGGGGCGCTGAGGCGGCCGACGGGTCCGGGTCCCGCCCCGCGGTTTTGCCAGCCGGGCCGCCGCGGGCGACAATGCCGCCCCCCGCGCGGCCATCCGCGCCTCCGGATGCCTTGCCCGTGACTTCCCAAGAACTGTGGGCGTTCGCCGCCCGCAACCCGATCTACAGCGTCGCCTTCGTCGTGCTGACGGTGGCCATCATCGCCAACGAAGTGCTGCGGCTGTTCCGCGGCTACAGGGCGCTGGCGCCGGCGCAGGTGACCGCGCTGATCAACCAGGAGAACGCGCTCGTCGTCGACCTGCGCGCACCGAACGACTTCCAGGCGGGCCACATCGCCGGCTCGCGCAACGTGCAGATGAGCCAGTTCGACCCCGAGAACAAGCAGCTGGCGCCGGCCCGCAGCCTGCCGATCGTGCTGGTCTGCCAGAACGGCGTCACCGTCAACGGCGCCGCCAGGCGGCTGAAGAAGGCCGGCTTCGAGCGCGTGCACATCCTCGACGGCGGCATCACCGCCTGGCGCCAGGCGGACCTGCCGCTGGTCAAGGGCAAGGGCTGAGCCCGCGCGCAGACGGCCGTCCTCGCCCCTTGCCGCCGGCCATTGCAATCCGGGTCGCACGCGCCCACATCCCCCCAGCCTGCCGCCGGCCCAGCGGCCGCGCCGAGGCCCCGCCCCGGGCCCGCGTGCCATAATCGACCTCTTTTCCGCTTTTCCTTCCAGGAGCTCCCGTCATGTCCGAACCCGTCGCCAACGGCGCCGCCGCCGAAGCCAACGGCCCGACCTTCAGCGTCGAGAAGATCTACGTCAAGGACGTCTCGTTCGAGGCCCCGGGCGCCCCGCAGGTGTTCAACGAGCAGGGCCAGCCGGCGCTCGAGATGAACCTCAACCAGCGCGTCCAGCGCCTGGCCGACAACCTGTTCGAGGTCGAACTGGGCGTGACCCTGACCTGCAAGCTGGTCGACAAGACCGTGTACCTGGCCGAAGTGCGCCAGGCCGGCCTGTTCGGCCTGGGCGGCTTCGACGACCAGAACCTCGACGCGATGCTGGGCATCCACTGCCCGACCGTGCTGTACCCGTGCGCCCGCCAGACGATCAGCGACCTGATCACCGCCGGCGGCTTCCCGCCGTTCCTGCTGCAGCCGATCAACTTCGAAGGCCTGTACGCGGAAGGCCTGCGCCAGCGTGCCGCCCAGGGTGGCCTGGCCGGTGCCGAGACGATCGGCAACGCCTGATCCGCGCGATCGATCCCGACGCTTGGACGCCGCCGATCTCCGCGAGCCGGGTGCCGGCACGGCCGCCCGCCCCGATGCGCTCCCGGCCGTCGCCGTCCTCGGCGCCGGCTCCTGGGGCACGGCCCTGGCGGCGCTGATCGCCCGCCACGGCCACCGCACGGTGCTGTGGGGGCGCGACGCCGCCAAGGTCGCCGCCATCGACGCCCGGCACGAGAATCCCCGCTATCTGCCGGGGATCCCGCTGCCGGACACGCTGCGCGCCACCACCGACCTGGCCGTCGCCCTCGATGGCTGCGACCTCGTGCTGGTGGTCGTGCCGTCCCATGCCTTCGCCGAGACCCTGCACGCGCTGGCGCCGCTGCGCCCCGCGCACGCGGGCGTGGCCTGGGCGACCAAGGGCTTCGAGCCCGGCTCCGGCCGTTTCCTGCACGAAGTCGCCGGCGACCTGCTGCCCGACGGCGTGCCGCTGGCGGTGGTCACCGGGCCGTCGTTCGCCAAGGAAGTCGCGCAGGGCCTGCCGACGGCGCTGACCGTCCATTCCGAGGACGACGCCTTCTCCCGCCAGGTCGCGGGCACGCTGCATGGCCCGTCGTTCCGCGCCTACACCGGCGAGGACATGCTTGGCGCCGAACTGGGCGGCGCGATGAAGAACGTGCTGGCGGTCGCCACCGGCGTCGCCGACGGCATGGCGCTGGGGCTGAACGCCCGCGCCGGTCTGATCACCCGCGGCCTCAACGAGATGCTGCGGCTCAACCTCGCCATCGGCGGCAAGGCCGAGACGCTGATGGGCCTCGCCGGTCTCGGCGACCTGGTGCTGACCTGCACCGGGGATCTCTCGCGCAACCGCCGGCTGGGCCTGGCGCTGGGCCGCGGCCAGTCGATCGCGGACGCCGTCCGCGAGATCGGACAGGTCGTGGAGTCGATCCAGACCGCCGAGGAAGTGATGCGGCAGGCCGACCGCCACGGCATCGAACTGCCGATCTCCAGCACCGTCCGCGACGTGCTGAAGGGCGAGCTCACGCCCGCCGACGGCCTCAAGCGGCTGATGGCGCGCGAGCGCAAGCCGGAATACCCGCACGGCCTGTTCGGCGACGCCTGAGCGCGCGGCAAAGTCGCGGCACCGAACCCGCACCCGTGAAAAAGCCCGGCAATGCCGGGCTTTTTCGTGGACGCGGCCGCGCCGGGCGCGGTGCGGGTCGATCAGAAGCTGGCGCGGACGCCGAGTGTGTACTGCGAGGTCAGGTCGCCGAATTCGCCTTCGGCCACGATGCCCCAGGTTTCGTTGATCACGAACTGGCCGCCGACGGTGCCGCTGAACTCGCTGTCGTAGTCGCTGCCGTCGACGTAGTTGGCCTTGATCCAGCCTTCGACGTTGTTGCCGAAGGCGCCGCGCAGTCCGACCGACGCCTTGGCGCCGTCGAAGTTGTCGCGGTAGATCGAGGAATCCAGCTCGACGTGCTGGAAGCCGAGTTCGGCGGTGAAGTCCGCGTTGTCGAACAGCGTGTGGCGGTAACCCAGGCCGATATTCGACTGGCGGGCGTTGATGTCGACCGGCAGGTCGCCGTTGCGCGCGTACGCGAAGCCGCCGAAGAGGTAGAGGTCGTCGGTCATTTCGATCGAACCGCGCACGCCGATGCCGTCGAAATCGAAACTGTCGGTGCCCAGGTTGGGCGTGTCCACCACGATGCGTTCGACATCGCCCTGGATGTAGTTGTAGCCGCCCAGACTGTCGCGGGCGGACGCCGCGAACGGCAGACTGGCCAGCACGAGCGCGGCCGCAAGATGCTTCTTCATGAATCTCCCCATTGCCGGTGGTGTCGCCGGACGGGTGCCGGCAGTTGCGGTGTATGCGCCCAGGCCTCGGCCCGGCGCGGCCTGCCAGTGTACCCAAGCCGGGCGCGGATGCGCAGCCGGCCCGGGGCCGGACACGAGAAAGCCCGGCTTGCGCCGGGCTTCCAGGCCGCGATCGGAGAGAGTCGATCGACGGAAAGGCGTATCGGGAACGGGCCACGCCTGCCCTGCACGGGGAGCCGTGCGGCCGCGCCCTTACCAGCTGACGCGCGGGCCGACGAACCACTGGGCATCGCCGTCGGCGAACTTCACGTCGCCGTTCAGGCCCCAGGTGTCGTTGAACTTCACGTTGGCGCCGACGCGGCCGTAGAAATTGCCGTCGAAGTCCTTGTAGTCCTCGTAGCCGGCCAGCGCGTAGCCCTCGAACTTCGGCGCGATCGCGCCGCGGACGCCGACTTCGGCGCTGTAGCCGTTGACGTGGTCGCCGAAGTCCGGGCTGAGCCGCTGGTAGGCGACGTTGGTGACGAGGTCGGTCTTGTCGGTCAGGCCGTAGTGGTAGCCGACGCCCAGCTTCCACTCGTCGACGTTGAAGTTGGTGTTGTCGATTTCCTGGGTGTTGTAGCCGCCGATGACATTGAAGTTCTGGCCGACCGCGACCGAGCCGTTGAGGCCCCACCCGTCGGCGTCCGGCACGCCGTCGTTGTTGTTGGTGGCGATGTATCCCCCCAGCACGTAGTTGTAGGACAGGCCTTCGGCCGCAGATGCGGCAAACGGAGCGGCGGCAAGGAGGGTCAGGGCGAGGAGCGTGCGCTTCATGGAGGAAAACCTCATGGTTGTTATTGGACCCGGGGCGGTGGAGAGAGAGGGAGCCGCTCCGGTGGAACGCATTCTCGATATCGCCGTATAACGATTCCTTAATATTGAACCGATCGGTTCGGGAACTTTTGCGGAGCATTCAGCAACGCCGGCTCGGATGGCCGGGCAAAAGACACGACCGAGCGACGAGGGCGGCCGGGCTCTGCCCTCGCACAGGGCGAGGACACGCACCTCCCCTTGCGCGCAGCGAAGGGGAGGTCGGGAGGGGGTGGAACGCCGATCACCATCCCGACTCTCCCTTCGCCTGCGACGAAAGGGAGGGAGACGCATCGGGAACGGATCAGTCGACGAAATCGTCGAGCCGGATCGACACGGCGTCCGGATCGCCGGCCTCGATGGCGCGGGCGACGGCGCGGTGTTCGGCCGATTCCACCCAACTGCGCAGGTCGCGGCCGCTGTGGCCGTCGGCGCGGGCGGCCAGCATGCGCGCGCCGTCCTCGGCCGCGAACGCCAGCGGCTTGCCGCGCAGCATCACCTCCAGCAGCCGGCGCACGCCGTCGCGGTCGGGCAGCGGGATCTCGATCTGCTTGGGCAGCCGCGACAGCACCGCGGCGTCGATCTGGTCGATGCGGTTGGTCGCGGCCAGCACGAACACCGGCTGCGGCTGCGCGAACACGCCGTCCATTTCCTGCAGCAACTGGCCGACGATCTCGGTGAGGATCGCGTCGCTCTGGCCGCCGCGCGCCGCGGCGACGATGTCGATCTCGTCGATGAACAGCAGCGAGGGCGCGGATTCGCGCGCCCGCTCGAACAGCTCGCGCACCTTCTGCCCGCTCTGGCCGAGGAAGCCCTGTTTGATGTCGGCGGTGGACGCGGCGATGAAGCGCAGGCCGGTCTCGTTGGCGAGCGTGCGCGCGATCTGGGTCTTGCCGGTGCCGGGCGGGCCGTACAGCAGCAGCCCGCGCGGCACGCCGATGCCGCGCTTGCGGAAGGTCTCGGCATGCTGCAGCAGGCCGGCGGTGGTCTTCAGCTCGCGCAGCACCGGCTCGGACAGCACCAGCGTGTCCCAGCGCGCGCCGCCGTCGGTGGCGGTGGAGCCCTGCCGCCGCATCGCGGTGGTCATCGCCTCCAGCGTCTCGTCCGAGAGCGGCTGGCGGGTGCCATGCTCGCGGGCGACGCGCTTGGCCAGCGCGTCGAGGTCGCGGCCCGACATGCCCGCGGTCAGTGCCGTCGTGCGCGGCGGCAGCGGTGGCGGGATGCCCAGCCGGGCGAAGGCGTCGGCCAGCAGCTGCAGGCGCATCGCGTCGTCGGGCGGGCCGATCTCGATCTGGTCCTCGAAGCGCGACAGCAGCGCGGGGTCGATCAGGTCGCGGCGGTTGGTCGCGCCGACCACCCACACGTTGCTCTGTTTCTGGAAGCCGTCCCACTGCGCGAGGAAGGCGGTGACGATCTCCTCGACGAAGCTGTCGGTGCCGACGCCGCCGCGGCGCCCGAACACGCCCTCGCACTCGTCGACGAAGATCACCGCCCGCGCCTCGCCCCGCGCCTTCTGCCACAGCGCCTTCACGTTCTCGCCGCTCTGGCCGATGTAGCCGGACTTCAGGTCGGTCAGCGACAGCGGGAAGAACGCGCACTGCATGCTTTCGGCGAACGCGCGGGCGATGGTGGTCTTGCCGGTCCCCGGCGGCCCGTACAGCAGCAGGCCGCGCGTGGCCGAGGCGCTGCCGGCGGCGAAATGACCGGCCAGCGCGATCAGGCGCTGCTTCACCGCCGGCGCCAGCGCCACGTGCGTCCAGGCGCGCTGCGGGTCGACCGGCGCCTGCGGCAGCACGTGGCCCGACCGCAGGGTGCGGTTGCGGTCGATCCGTCCGGCGTGGCGCACGCTCTGGTCGCAGGCCTGGTCGAACTGGTGCGCCAGGGTCCGCAGCCGCGCGGTGAGCGGCGCGAAGGCGCCGGGCTGGCTCAGGTCGCGCTCCCAGACCACCGCCGGCAGACGGCCCTCGGTGCGCAGCGGGATCAGCGCCACGCCGCGGTCGTGGGCGTCGCTGACCGACACCCCCAGGTCGCCGGGTTCCATGCCCGACAGGGGCTTCCATTCCTGCGTGCCGAAGCCGGTCGCGCCATCGTCGATGCGCGAGACGGTGTAGACGTCGCTGAAGGTACCGGCGCCGTCCCTGCGTTCCAGCCGCATCAGCCGGAAGCGGTAGCGCAGCAGCAGCAGGCGCGGCTGTACCCAGTGCTCGATCACCACCAGCAGCGCGAGCCAGGCCGCGGCCAGCCACGGCGCGACGTGCGGCAGCCAGCGCGCCAGCCGCGGTTCAAGCATCGGCGCGACGGCGACCGCGATCAGCAGCCCGCCCGCCACGACCAGCCACATCGACGGGGCCGACAGCGCGACCCGGCGCCCGTATTCGCGCGGATCGCGGACGCGCCGCAGCAGCCGGTACAGGCCGTGGGTCGCGAAATGCCCGCGCAGCACGCCGTCGATGCGGCGCGAGAACCGTTGCAGCGATTGTTCGAGTGCGCGCAGGTCCTGGCTCGCGTCATCGGCCGCTCCCCGGGCGTTGTCCTCGACCTTCACGCGCGCTCCGTCCGTCGGTGTCCGGGCGGCATCATAGCCCGCGATCCGCGGCCGCCGGACGCGCGGATGGCCGCTCGCCGTCGCGGATCGCGTCTGAAGGGGGACAGCGCCCGGCATCGCCGGGTCCCACGGCCAGGGGGGACGTGGTTGCCGACCGGCGGACATCGTCCGCCGGCATCGACAGTCGCCTCCTGTGCCGCGACACCGACGCGGCCGGATGCCGCGTGCCCCCAGCACGGGCGGAGGACGCCGTCGCCATGGCCATGCCCAGTTTCAACACCCGGGTCGGGATCGCGATCGACGCGGTCAGCGCCCGCCATCCGCAGGCGGTGCCGCATCGCGCCGAAGCCAGCGCATCCACCGGCCCCACCACCACGCCGATGGCGCTGGATCGCCTGCGCGTGCTGTTCCGCGAGGCCGACGGCACCGTGCTGCTGGTCGAGGAGACCGGTTACGGCGACTTCGGGCCGGTGCGGCGGCTGGACACCGTGCGCCTGCAGGGCCCGGGCCTGGACTGGCCGGTGCAGATGGAACTGTCCGAAGCCGACAACCGCAAGGAAGAGGCGGCGTGGATCGATCCCTACGTCGCCGTGACCCTGCGCGGCCGCGCCGGCGGCGGCGCGGAGTTCGTCTTCGGCGGCGCGCCGGGCGTGGCGGACGTGGTCGTGGACGCGATGACCGGCGAGGTTCGCGGAAGCTGAGGCTCAGCGCGTGCGCACGACGCGCACGAACGACACGAACACCAGCACGCCACCGACCAGCAGCGCCAGCAGCGACGGACCCCACACGCGCAGCGAGCCACTGCCGCCGCGGAAGGCGTCGTCGGGGTGGTCGGGATCGAACGTCATCGGCACGTGCTCGCCCGCGTGCAGTCCGACCTGTGCGGGCGAGGCGTCGTGGCCCTTGCGCTTGCCCGCCTCGAGGACCACGCGGTGGTCCCTGCCCGCATACGCGAACCGGACCGTCGCCGTGAACCGCGTGCAGTCGTAGCGTTTGGTGGTGTGGTGCTTGCCGCTGCCGTTCGAGCGCGTGCAGCGGTCGTTGCGGCCCGCGACCTGTTCCACCGTGCCGTCGGCGTGCGTCGCCTTCGACACGAAGATCGCGGCCCGGAGGCCCAGCACCAGCGCAAGCGCCAGCGCGGCGGCCCCGAGGGCCCGCAACAGCATCGGGACGTTCATCGCGCACTCCTGCGGCGGTTCTGCCGGGTCGTTTCGGGCGGCATCGTTGCCGCGATGCCGATCGCGAGCGACAGCGCCGCCCGCGACCGGATCGCGATCCGCGGTCGTCCGGTCACAGGATCGACAGCGTCTTTTCCTTGCGCTCGGCCAGCCGCTTCTCGAGGTAGTGGATGTTCTGGCCGCCGGCCTGGAAGCCGATGTCGGCCATGATCCGCTGCTGCAGCGGGATGTTGGTCTTGATGCCGTCGACCACCATCTCGCTCAGCGCCACCCGCATCCGCGCGATCGCCGTGGCGCGGTCCGGGCCGTGCACGATCAGCTTGCCGATCATCGAATCGTAGTTCGACGGCACGCGATACCCTTCGTAGATGTGCGAATCCACGCGCACGCCGGGGCCGCCGGCCGCGTGGAAATGCTTGATCAGGCCGGGCGAGGGCAGGAACGAATCCGGATCCTCGGCGTTGATGCGGCATTCGATGGCGTGGCCGTTGAGCACGATGTCTTCCTGCCGGATCGACAGCTTCTGGCCGGAGGCGATGAGCAACTGCTCCTTCACCAGGTCGACGCCGGTGATCAGCTCCGTCACCGGATGCTCCACCTGGATGCGGGTGTTCATCTCGATGAAGTAGAAGCGGCCGTCCTCGTACAGGAACTCGAACGTGCCCGCGCCGCGGTAGCCGATGCGCACGCAGGCCTCGGTGCAGACGCGGCCGATCTCGGCGCGCATCTCCGGCGTGATGCCCGGCGCCGGCGCTTCCTCGACCACCTTCTGGTGGCGGCGCTGCATCGAGCAGTCGCGTTCGCCGAGGTGGATCGCGCCGCCCTGGCCGTCGGCCAGCACCTGGATCTCCACGTGGCGCGGATTCTCCAGGAACTTCTCCATGTAGACCTGTTCGTTGCCGAACGCGGCCTTGGCTTCGGACTGCGTGGTCTGGATCGCGCTGTTCAGCGCGGCCTCGGTGTGGACCACGCGCATGCCGCGACCGCCGCCGCCGCCGGCGGCCTTGATGATCACCGGATAGCCGATCTCGCGGGCGATGCGGATGTTCTCCTTCGCATCGTCGCCCAGCGGGCCGCCGCTGCCGGGCACGCAGGGCACGCCCGCGGCCTTCATCGCGCGGATCGCCTCCACCTTGTCGCCCATCATGCGGATGGTCTCGGCGCGCGGACCGATGAAGATGAAGCCGGATTTCTCGACGCGTTCGGCGAAATCGGCGTTTTCGCTGAGGAAGCCGTAGCCCGGGTGGATCGCCTGGGCGTCGGTGACTTCGGCCGCGGCGATGATCGCCGGCATGTTGAGGTAGCTGTCCTTCGAGGCGGCGGGGCCGATGCACACCGACTCGTCGGCCATGGCCACGTGTTTGAGGTTGCGATCGACGGTGGAATGCACCGCGACCGTCTTGATGCCCAGCGCGTGGCAGGCGCGCAGGATCCGCAGCGCGATCTCGCCGCGGTTGGCGATGACGACCTTGTCCAGCATGGGAGGGTCCTCAGCCGATGACGAAGAGCGGCTGATCGAACTCCACCGGCTGGCCGGTCTCGCACTGGATCGCGAGCACGGTGCCGGAGACCTCGGCCTCGATCGGGTTGAACATCTTCATCGCCTCGACGATGCCGAGCGTTTCGCCCTGCTTCACCGACTGGCCGACCTTCACGAACGGCGGCTTGTCCGGCGACGGCGAGGCGTAGAACGTGCCGACCATCGGCGAACGCACGACGTGGCCGTCGGGCAGGTCCGGCTGCGGACGCGGGCTGCCGCCGGTGGCGGCTTCCACCGGCGAGGCCATCGGCATCGGCGCGGCGGGGCGGGGCGCGTGTTCCAGGTGCAGCGGCGGCGGGGGCAGGCTCATCGCCACGCCACCCTTGGGGATGCGCGCCAGACGGACGGATTCCTCACCTTCCTTGATCTCGATCTCCGCGAGGTTCGATTCCTCGAGCAGATCGATGAGTTTCTTGATTTTGCGCAGGTCCATTGTGGGTTCTCGTGCTTGCCCGCGGCTGCGGGCGTCGTTCGTGGGAAATCTGTGAAGCGGTCGGTTGCGAGCGGTCGGGCGGAAGCTGTCGGATCGAAGCGGTCAGGGTGAAGCTTGCGTCGCGAGCCGGTGCATCGCGGCCGTGAGCGCCAGTCCGTAGCCGAGCGGGCCGAAACCGGCCACGACGCCGACCGCAAGGTCGGTGACGTAGCTGGTGTGCCGGAACGGTTCGCGGGCGTGGGGATTGGACAGATGCACCTCGATGAACGGAATTCCGACCGCGGCGAGGGCATCGCGGATCGCCACCGACGTGTGGGTGAAGGCGGCGGGATTGATCAGGATAAAATCGACAATGCCGCGCGCGGCCTGGATGCGGTCGACCAGCGCGTGCTCGGCGTTCGACTGGAAGCTTTCCAGGGTGTGTCCCTGCGCCGCTGCCTGCTGCACCAGCCCGGCCTCGATGTCCGCCAGCGTCGTGCGTCCGTAGATCTCCGGCTCCCGGGTGCCGAGCAGATTCAGATTGGGACCGTTGAGAACGAGGATGCGCGACATCGGGTCGATCGATCCATCCGGATGAAAAGTCAGTCTGCGCGAAACCCGGAGAAGTGTCCAGATCGGCGATGTTCACGACTTTTCTGACACGCGTTTCAAACGAAGCTGCCTTCCTGGCCCTGCCGGGCATGGGGCCGCCGCCTGCGACGCACAGCGAGACAGTCAGGTCGGCCAGAATGAAGCCGGCACGTTCGCCGACGATGGGCGCACAAAAAGTTACGGCCCCGGCGTTTCCGCCTGGGGCCGTTCGCCCTGCACGGGTTGTTCGGACGTCGCGCCGTTGCGGCGGCGACTGCGGTCCGGACGCTGCGGGCATCCGTGCCGCGGGAGAAGACGCCTCCGGTCAGCGCTCCATCGACGCCGAACACAGCGTCGAGATGGTGGTCGCGCAGTGGCGGGCGAGGCTCGCCACCAGACCGGGGTTGGATTCGTGGCCGGCGGCGGTGAGCATCACCATCTGCTGGCCGGGGCGCGGCACGCGCTGGATCACCGCGATGCCGCCGTCGGTCTGCACCGTCATGTCGGTGAAGCCGTGCTGGCCCAGGTCGCGGGTCCGCGTCTCGGCCATGTTCGACAGGGCGCTGGCCACCGCGGCCAGGCGCGGTGCGTCGAGCATCGGCGCGGCGGCATGGGCGAGATGGTGGCCCTCGAGGTTCGAGAGCACGCAAGCGTGGCCGTCCGGGATGCCGGCGAGCATGCCGTGCATCGTGCGCACGACGTCGTTGTAGCGGCGGTACTCGAAGTACTTGCCGAACAGGCGACTCTGCGACGGGAACGGGACGGTGTTCGCGGACATGGTGGCGGGGATCGGGTGAAAGTGGGCGGGTGCGGAACGCCTTGCGGCGGGAACGGAGCGCATCGCGTCCCCGTGTTCAGGGAAGCATCCTTCGTGCCAAGTGCCCGTCCGGCGGGCCGCCACCGCATGTGCCGCGAGTCATCCGGAACGCGTCAAGAAAAATCAATCACTTGCGGCGTGATCGAAGGATCCGATCCGAGTGGCGTCGACAGTAGACACGTGCCGCGGGGCGGCAAAGGACTGCCGCAGCGGGTCGCAATTGCCCGATGACGGCGTCCTGCCGCGTCGCGTCAGCGCGCGTCGGCGGCGAAACCGTCCAGCTCGCCGGGTTCGAACGGCCCGATCCGCCGCCGCAGCACGCGGCCGTCGGCGCCGATCAGCACCGAGTACGGCAACACGCCTTTCGGATTGCCCAGCACCACGCCGGCGTCGGCGCGGCCGGGGGTGTCGATCAGGATCGGATAGGTGACGGGCACCCGCGCCAGGAAATCGCGAACCTGCGCCGGATCGTCCAGCGCGATGCCGACCACCTGTGTCCCGCCGGTACCTTGCGTCTTCGCGAACCGCTGCAGTTCCGGCATTTCGTGCAGGCAGGGCGCGCACCACGTGGCCCAGACGTTGACCAGCAGCGGCCGACCCGGCCACGCGCCCGGCAAGGCCGTCGGGCGGCCGTCGAGATCCGGCAACCGCAGCGGCGGCACCCGGTCGCCCTCGCGGGCCACGGTCACGCCGGCGGGCACCGGCGGGGCCTTCTCGTCCGCCAGCCACAGCGCCAGTGCCTGCCCGAGCCGCGTGTGCAGCAGCGCGCCGGGACCATACGTCGCCACGCCGGCGATGCCGCCGAGCAGCGCGGCGAGGAAGGCGACGAGCAGGACGGTGCGGGTCTTCATGGCGTGAGCTGCGATATCGACGACATCATGCGATCGGTTCGACGTCGGTCGGGAACGCGCGTGCGGCTTCGTAGTCCGCATCCCGGTCCGGATTCGATGGGTCGTGCCATGCGTCCGTCTTGTCGCGCAGGTTCCAGGCGCGGTTGAGGTGCGCGTAGACATGGCCGAGGTCGATGCGGAACGTCACTTCGTCCCCTTTCATGTCGCGGATGAGATTGCGAGATGCTCATGCGCATCTTCCAGTTCGTACACCAGCATCGACCTAGCGAGCGGGTCGCGCTGCGGGTCGATCATCGCCCCGCCGCCTTCGCCAGCGCATCCTCCGTCATGCCCGGGGTCAGTACCGTCGGCAGCACGGTGCCTTCGCCGCCGCCGCGCGGGAACACGACGTACAGCGGTACGCCGACCGCCTTGTAGCGCTGCAGGAATGCGGTGATCCCGGGGTCGACGTCGGTCCAGTCGCCGACCATGTAGACCGCATCGGATTTCGCCAATGCTTCGCGGAACCCGTCGCGGGAGAACACCGCCTTCTCGTTGACCTTGCAGGTGACGCACCAGTCGGCGGTCATGTTCACGAACACCACGCGGCCCGCCTTGCGCAGGTCGGCGAGGCGTTGCGCGGAATAGGCGACGCGGCCGTCGTCGTGCGTCGACGCCGCGCTCGCGAACGCCGTCGCGGGCAGCGTGCGGATCGCCTGCAGCGGCCACAGCGTGGCGACGATCGCCAGCACCGGGGCGTTGCGCCCCGCGCGCGTGCCGTGCATCGTCGCGTGCGTCCACGCCCAGGCCGCGAACGCCAGCGCGAGCGCCGCCAGGCCCCACCACGCCATGGCGTCGGGACCGCGCTGATTTCCCAGCACCCACGCCAGCCACAGCGCAGTGAGATACAGCGGGAACGCGAGCACGCGCTTGAACGTGTCCATCCACGCGCCGGGCCGCGGCAGCCAGCGCGCCAGCGCCGGCACGAAGCCGACCAGCAGGAACGGCAGCGCCAGCCCCAGCCCCAGCGCGAGGAACACCATCAGGGCGAGGCCGGTGCTGGCAGCGAACGCCCAGCCCAGCGCCGGGCCCATCAGCGGCGCGGTGCACGGCGCCGCGACCACCACCGCCAGCACGCCGGTGAAGAAGTCGCCGATCGCGCCGCTGCGGCTGGCGAGGCCGTGGCCGGCGCCGATCCAGCGCCCGCCGACCTGCCACACGCCCGACAGGCTCAGGCCGAAGACGAACATCAGCAGGCCCAGCGCGGCGACCACCAGCGGTTGCTGCAGCTGGAAGCCCCAGCCCAGCGCCGTGCCGGCCTGACGCAGCGCCATCGCCAGCGCGCCCAGCGCGCCGAAGCTCGCCAGCACCCCCGCCGTGTACCACAGCGCATGCGCACGCCGCCGCTGCGCGCTTTCGCCGCTTTCGACCAGGCCCAGCACCTTGATCGACAGCACCGGCAGCACGCAGGGCATCAGGTTGAGGATCAGGCCGCCGAGCAGCGCGGCCAGCAGCGCCAGTGCGAGGTTCGGACGCAGGCCGAACAGGGTCGGGCCGGCATCGCTGCCGGGAACGCGTGCGGCGTCCTGCGGCGCAACGGCTGGGGCGGGCGTCGTGTCGGTGGTGGCCGCGGTCGCGGCCTGCGGAGACGTCGATGCGGAGGGCGTCGTCGTGTCGGTCGCCGCTGTCGTCGCTGCCGCTGCCGCCTCGACCGCCGCTGTGGTCCGCACCTGGCCGCGCGGCAGCGCGACGCGCACCGAGCGCGTCATCGGCGGATAGCAGATGCCGTCGTTCTGGCAGCCCTGGAAGGTGGCCTTGACCGTGACCGTGCGTGCCTCCGCGGTCGTGCGGACCAGCGGCAGCGGCACGTCGACCGGCTGGAAATAGACGATGACGTCGCCGAAGTGCTCATCGCGGTGGGTCTGTCCCGGCGGCCACTGCAGCTTGCCCGCGGCGATGCCGTCGGCCTCCAGTCGCACGCGGGTCTTGTCGCGATACAGGTAGTAGCCCGGCGCCGGCGAGAAGCGCAGCAGCAGCGTGTTGCCGTCGCCGACGATCGCGTCGAACGCGAACGCCTGTTCCTCGGGCAGCGGTGCGGCCTTGCCACCGGCGAGCAGGCTGCCTCCCGGCCCGGCGCCCCGGGCCAGCGGGTTGAATCCGGACGGCCCATCGTCGGTGGCCGCGGCACCGGGCAGCGCGACCGTCAGCATCCGTGTCTGCGGCGGGTAGCACAGGCCGGCGTCGGCGCAGCCCTGGTACTTCACCTTGACCGTCACCGTTCCCGCGGCACCGGCAATGTTCGGCAGAGTGGCGACCAGATCGCCGCGGTAGGTCTCGGTCTTGCCGAAGAATTCGTCCTCGTGCGGCTCGCCCTTCGGCAGCCGCAGCGCGCCGGCGGTGGCGCCGGGCGAGACCGCGGCCACGCTCGTGCGGTGCCGGTAGAGGTAGTAGCCGTCGGCGATCTTCCAGCGCACCCGCACGCTGTCCGGGCCGGCGGCCTCGGCCGACAGCACGTAGGCCTGGTCGACCGGCAGCAGATCGTCGGGATCGATCGCCCATGCGGGTGCCGCGATCGACGACACGACCAGCGGCAGGGCGATCAGGGTGGCGCGCAGGAATCGGGACAGGCGGCGGAGGAGCGGGGCGGTCATCGGGTCGATCCGGGCGTCAGGCATCCACGGGAACGGGCATCCACGGCCCCGGATCGGACCCGCGCGGAGGCGTTCGGTTCCGGAGCCGGCAGGCGGGCGGCAAGGCTGCGGAAGTATCGTCTATTCGCCGCTGCCCGGGCGCTTGGGCCGGGTGCGGCCGAGGCGCTTCGCCGAGAGTTCCTCGACGATCTCCACCAGCGCCACGCGGGTCCGCGGCGAGGCTTCGCGGAACGCCTGCACCAGCCGCAGCTCCAGCGGGTCCTCGACCAGCAGCGCGTCGGCGGCCGAGACCGAATCCAGCACGGCCTCCTCGGACAGCTGCATCTTGCCGCGGCCGGTGGCCAGCCATTCGAACGCCACCTTGGCCACCATCGCGACCGCGCGGAGGTGGTCGACGCTGGGATTCTTGCCCTGGGGCGACTCCCAGTGGCTGACCGCACTGCGCTGGACGCCGATCGCTTCGGCGAGGCGGGCCTGTGACAATCCGGCGTGCCGCCGTGCGAGGCGGATTCGATCCTGTGAATGCATGTTTTTTGTGATTCAGTTCACTGAACGTGCCGTGTTCGGTTCTATCGAAACACTTTTGTCGAAGATATGCGAATTGCCAGTTCAATTCACGAGGTTACTCAAATTGGCATCACACTGTCTGCTTTTGGTGGCATGCCACCATGGATAGCATGAAAATCAGTGGGATAGCCGGAGCTGCTCCAGTGCGCTCACCGGGATTGGCCCTTTTGCACGACCCCCTGCTCTTCCCTGTGCAAATTGCATCGGTATTCTCGCTCCAGCCGGTAGGGACGCTGGCTGCAATACGGAGGTTGCAAGGGGTTGAGCGCACCTGCACGGGTGACGTCAGGATGGTCTTCTCCGGGAGCGCGCACTACATGTGCGCGCTCTTTTTTCGTGTCCGCGAAAAATGCGGCCGCCGCAGGATCCCGCGGAAATGCCGCGAAAACGCGCCCGGAATGCGAAAGGCCCGCCGGCCGCGAGGCCGACGGGCTCCGGCTTGGCCCGTGCGATTCGTGGAGCTCTGAAGGCTCAGGCCGCCTTCAGCGCCGCCTGTGCCAGCAGCGCCAGCACGCAGCCCAGGCCGCCCATCCAGCTGAGCGAGCGGAGCGCGGCCAGATCGGCCAGGTAGAACGTGCCGTGCAGGATGCGGCATACGATGAAGGCGATCGCCAGCGTCGCGATCCGGCCCGGATCCACGCCCGCGGCCTGCGCCGCCAGTACGCCCGCGGCGAACGGGGCGAAGGCTTCGAAGGCATTCAGGTGCGCCGCGTAGCCCCGCCTGGTGCGCGGGAAGGTCTGTGCGGCGTTCCAGCCGCGAGGATCGTGATTGTCGTAGCCGCGGACGCCGAAACGACCGATCGCGACCCAGAGATAGGGCAGCGCGGCTGCGACGAGGATGCACCAGTAGGCGATGGACATGCAGGGACTCCGTGGGATGGGGGGAAGGCGGCGCAGCGGCGCCCGCTCAGGGAGGCGCGTCGACGCGGGATCGTTGCGTCGACACGACCGGCGCCCGTCCTCCATCCCGCATGCCCTCGATCCGGGACCGAGGGCAACGCGGCCGGCTCAGAGCGAGTAGCCGAACTGCTGACGGAACTGCTCGTCGAACTCGGCGTAGTCGAAGCGCTGATTCTGGGTGCCCGGGTGCTCGACCTTCAGGGCGCCCATCAGGTTGCCGATGCGACCGATGGTCGGCCAGTCGTAGCCCTTCCCGATGCCGAAGATCAGGCCGGCGCGGAACGCATCGCCGCAGCCGGTCGGGTCGGTGACCCGGCGCTCGTGCGCCGGCGGGATGTCGTGGACCTTGCCATCGGCGAAGATCCGCGCGCCGCGCGGGCCCTGGGTGGCGATGTAGGCCTTCACCTTGCCGGCGATGGTCTTCTCGTCCCAGCCGGTGCGCTCCTGCAGCAGGTTCGACTCGTAGTCGTTCACGGTGACGTAGTCGGCCTGCTCGATGAACGCGCGCAGCTCCTCGCCGTTGAACAGCGGCATCGCCTGGCCCGGGTCGAAGATGAAGGGAATGCCGCACTCGGCGAATTCCTTCGAGTTCTGCAGCATGCCCTCGCGGCCGTCGGGGCTGACGATGCCGAAGGTCACGCCCGGCACGTCCTTCACGTGGTTCTCGTACGACCGCATCATCGCGCCCGGATGGAAGGCGGTGATCTGGTTGTTGTCGTGGTCGGTGGTGATGAAGGCCTGGGGCGTGAACAGCTCCGGGATTTCCTTGATGCGGTCCAGATTGATGCCCATTTCCGTGAACCACTCGCGGTACGGGCCGAAATCGGCGCCGACGGTGGCCATCGGGATCGGCTCGCCGCCGAGCAGCTTCAGGTTGTAGGCGATGTTGCCGGCGCAGCCGCCGAACTCGCGACGCATCCGCGGCACCAGGAACGAGACGTTCAGGATGTGGACCTTGTCCGGAAGGATGTGGTTCTTGAACTGGTCGGGGAACACCATGATGGTGTCGTAGGCCAGGGACCCGCAGATCAGGGCTGCCATCGCGTGCGTCTTCGTCCGGAAGTGGGTGGGGTGGCCGGCTTGGCCGGCCGCATAGGGTAAGGCTGGCCCGGCCGGGAGGCCAGCGGCCCCCGGGGCCACGGACCTGCCTGGAGCCTCTCCGCAGGCCCGCCGCCGAGCCGTCCCGGACCTGCGCCGGCGCTTCCGGAATGCGCCGGAAGTCCGCGGCGAAGCGCGATTTTTTGCTACGCTATCGCGTCCCGGAAACGCCCGGCCGCGCCTGATTTTCCGCTGGCGCCGCGCCCCGGCATTCCGCGGCCAGATCGTCCCCCGGCACCTCCCTCGCCGTCTCCGTCCGCCCCCCACCCGGCACGCCATCCCGATGTTCAAAAAGTTCCGCGGCATGTTCTCCAATGACCTGTCCATCGACCTGGGCACGGCCAACACCCTCATCTTCGTCCGCGGCCAGGGCATCGTGCTCAACGAGCCGTCGGTGGTCGCCGTGCGCCACGACCGCGTCGGCGGCGGCAACCGCTCGGTCGCCGCGGTCGGCGCCGAGGCCAAGCAGATGCTCGGCCGCACGCCGGGCCACATCACCACGGTGCGTCCGATGAAGGACGGCGTGATCGCCGACTTCACCTACACCGAGGAAATGCTCAAGCACTTCATCAAGAAGGTGCACAAGTCGCGCTTCCTCAAGCCCAGTCCGCGCGTGCTGATCTGCGTGCCCTGCGGCTCGACGAACGTCGAAAAGCGCGCGATCAAGGAATCCGCCCAGGAGGCCGGCGCGCGCGAAGTCTTCCTGATCGAGGAACCGATGGCCGCCGCGATCGGCGCCGGCCTGCCGGTCACCGAGGCCCGCGGCTCGATGGTCATCGACATCGGCGGCGGCACCACCGAGATCGCGGTGATCGCGCTGAACGGCATCGTCTACGCGCAGTCGGTGCGCATCGGCGGCGACCGCTTCGACGAGGCGATCATCAACTACGTGCGCCGCGCGCACGGCACCCTGATCGGCGAGGCCACCGCCGAGCGCATCAAGCTGGAGATCGGCTGCGCCTATCCGCAGAAGGAAGTGCTGGAGATGGAAGTCTCCGGCCGCAACCTCGCCGAGGGCGTGCCGCGCGTGATCAAGCTCAATTCCAACGAAGTGCTGGATGCCCTGCGCGAGCCGCTGGGCGGCATCACCAGCGCGGTGAAGCTGGCGCTGGAGCAGACCCCGCCGGAGCTGTGCGCGGACGTCGCCGAGCGCGGCATCGTGCTCACCGGCGGCGGCGCGCTGCTGCGCGACCTCGACCGGCTGATCAGCGAGGAGACCGGCCTGCACGTGCAGGTCGCCGACGATCCGCTGACCTGCGTGGCCCGCGGTGGCGGCCGCGCGCTGGAACTGGTCGACATGCACGGCAACGAGTACTTCTCGCCGGAATGACCGCGATCCGGGGTCGGCCCGCGATGGCCGTCCCCGACGCCCCGGGCAGGAAGCGTGGTGCCTGCCCGGGGTCGCGACCGGCCCGTGCCGTCTGCGACGGTCCCGCCATGGACCGGATGTCGTCCCGCTCTTCTCTCCCTGCCGCGCCTCCTGCCTGATCCCCTGACGTGCCTCCCTACGCCGGCCCTTCCGCATCGCGCTCCGAGGACATCGCCGGGACCCTGCGGCTGCTGGTCGCACTGGCGCTGGCGGTCGCGCTGATGATCGCCGACCACCGCGGCGGCTGGCTGACCTCGATCCGCGCGCAGCTGGAAACGGTGGCGCAGCCGCTGTGGCGGCTGGCGGGACTGCCGGCCAAGCTCGGCGACACCGTGCGCGACGATGCGGCGACGCGCACGCGGCTGATGCGCGCGAACGAGACCCTGCGCAACGCGCTGCTGATCAGCGGCGCGCGCATCGCGCGCCTGCAGGCGGCGGCCGACGAGAACGCGCGCCTGCGCGGCCTGCTCGGGACGGTCGAACGCAGCGGCCTGGACGTGCAACTGGCGCCGATCCTCGACATCGCGCTCGATCCCACCCGCCAGCGGCTGGTGCTGGACGTGGGTCGCGACCAGGGCGTGCGCGTCGGCCAGCCGGTGATCGACGCCGGCGGCCTGCTCGGCCAGGTCATCGAGGTGCGGCCGAGCACCGCCACCGTGCTGCTGCTGACCGATCCCGACCATGCGGTGCCGGTGACGATCGCGCGCAACGGCATCCGCCTCGTCGCCTACGGCCGCGGCGACCGCATCGAACTGGCGAACATCCCGACCTCCAGCGACGTGAAGGTGGGCGACCAGGTCGTCACCTCCGGCCTGGGCGGCCGTTTCCCGCCGGGCTTCCCGGTCGGCACGCTGGTGCGCCTGCGCCGCGACGAGAGCCGCATCTTCCTGGTCGGCGACCTGCGCCCCGCCGCGCAGCTCGATCGCGGCCGCGACGTGCTGCTGCTGCGTCGCGCGCCGGCGCTGCCGGTGTCCGTGCCGACGGGGCCGGCGTCGGCCGTGCCCGCCGCGACCGCGCCGGCATCGACGCCCGCCGCCGTCCATGCAACCGCGCCGACCGGCAATCCCGCTGCTGGCACGGCGAAGCCGGCCGCCGCTGCGACCGCGCAGGCCGCGAAGCCGCCGACGGGCACGGCGGCCACCAAGCCCGCCGCCGCGCCCGTGTCGTCCGCACCGGAGCCCGCACGATGAGCCGCGCCCGCCGTCCCTGGCTGCTGCCGGCGAGCGTGTTCGCGGCGCTGCTGCTCGGGCTGCTGCCGCTGCCGCCCGCGGTGCAGCCGCTGCGGCCGTACTGGCTGGCGCTGGTGCTCGCTTACTGGCTGCTGGAAGACCCCGACCGCGTCGACCTCGGCCGCGCGTTCGTCATCGGCCTGGTCGCCGACATCGCCTTCGGCAGCGTGCTCGGCGAACAGGCGCTGCGGTTGTCGGTGATCACCTTCATCCTGCAGCGCTTCCGCCCGCAGCTGCGTTTCTTCCCGACCGCGCAGCAGGCGCTGGCGATCGGTGGCCTGCTGCTGAACGACCAGGTCGTGGTCGCCGCCATCCACTTCGTGCTGGGCCAGCGCCAGGACCACTGGATGCACTGGCTGGCGCCGGTGCTCGGCGCGGTGCTGTGGCCGCTGCTGTTCGTGCTGCTCGACGGCCTGCGCATGGGCCGCAGGCGCTGAGGCGGCGATGGCGCCGCGCGGCCACATCCGCAATTCCGCGCAGGACGCCGCGCGCTTCCGCGCCCGGGCCGCGCTCGGCTTCGTCTGCGTCGTGCTGGCGATCGGCGGCCTGTCCGCGTGGTATTTCCGGCTGCAGGTGCTGCAGCACAGCGACTATGCGCGCAAGTCGCAGGCCAACCGCATCAAGCAGCGCCCCGAGGTCCCGGCCCGCGGCCTGATCTACGATCGCAAGGGCCGCGTGCTGGCCGACAACGTGCCGGCCTACCGCCTCGACGTCGTGCCGGCCGAGGCCGGCGACGTCGACGCCACCGTCGCCGCGCTGGCGAAGATCATCGCGCTCACGCCGGACGACATCCAGCGCTTCAACGACACCCGCCACGTCACCCGCAGCTTCCTGCCGGTGACGCTGCGGCTGAAGATCACCGACGAGGAAGCCGCGGCCTTCGCGGTCGACCGCTGGAAATACCCGGGCGTCGAACTGGTGCCGTACCTCACGCGGCGGTATCCCTACGGCGACCTGTTCGCGCACGTGCTCGGCTACGTCGGCCGGGTCGACAAGAACGACCTCGAGAAGATGGGCGACGACACCGCGGCGTTCACCCACACCGGCAAGGCGGGGCTGGAGCGCTCCTACGACGCGCAGCTGCGCGGCGGCATCGGCTACGAACAGATCGAGACGAACGTCGACGGCCGCATCATCGACCGCGTCGGCCGCATCCCCGCGCGGCCGGGCGTCGACCTGCGCCTGAGCATCGACGCCGACCTGCAGCGCGCGGCGACGGTGGCGTTCGGCGATCTCACCGGTTCGGCGGTGGCGGTGGATCCGCGCACCGGCGAAGTGCTGGCGATGGTCAGCGTGCCGAGCTACGACCCCAACCTCTTCGTCAACGGCATCTCGCGCACCGACTACCGGGCGCTGATGGACGATCCGGCGAAGCCGCTGTTCAATCGCAACGTGCTGGGCGGCGTCGCGCCGGGCTCCACGCTCAAGCCGCTGTTCGCGCTGTCGGCGCTGGACAGCGGCAAGCGCACGCCGGAGGACAAGGTCTTCGCGTCCGGTGAATTCCGCATCCCCGGCCAGAAACGCGGCTACCGCGACGCGCACAGCGGCGAGGGCTGGACCGACATGCGCAAGTCGATCGGCGATTCGGTCAACACGTACTACTACAAGCTGTCGCTGGACATGGGCATCGACCTCATCGACCAGTACATGGACCTGTACGGCTTCGGCAAGCCGACCGGCATCGACCTGGCCGGCGAATCCGGCGGCATCCTGCCGTCGCCGGAATGGAAGCGCACGCACGCGAAGAGCCAGGGGCCGTGGTACCTCGGCGACACCGTCATCAGCGCGATCGGCCAGGGCTTCTGGAAGGTGACGCCGCTGCAGCTGGCGCAGGGCATCGGCGCGCTGGCCAACGGCGGCCAGCTGCGTGCGCCGCATCTCGTGAAGGAAACGCGCGCCGACTTCGACAAGCCGTGGACGATGGTGCCGCAGCCGGCGCCGCGCCAGGTCACCCGCAGCGCCGAACACCTGCAGGTGGTGCGCGAAGGCATGATGCGCGTCGTGCACGGCCCCGGCGGCACCGCGCGCAACATCGGCGCCGGCCTGACGTACCACATCGCCGGCAAGACCGGCACCGCGCAGGTGGTGAGCCGCCGCGGCAACGTCAGCCTCAACCCGCGCATGCTGCCGATGCACCTGCGCCATCGCGCGCTGTTCGTCGGCTATGCGCCCGCGGAAAGCCCGACGATCGCGGTCGCGGTGGTGGTGGAAGGCGGCGGCTTCGGCGCCAGCACCGCCGCGCCGATCGCGCGCACGATCCTCGACGCCTGGATCCTGGGCAAGATGCCGCAGGGCGCGGAGAGCGTCGATGCCGCCGCCGGCACGCCGACCGCGGGCACGACCGCGCCTGCCGCGAACACACCTGCCACGACGACGCCTGCCGCGACGTCGCCCGCTCCCGCGTCGCCTGCGGCGCCGCCCGCGGTGACGCGATGAAGGCCTTCGCCCGCTGGCTGCTCGACCTGTTCCTGCGCTTCACGCGCACCATCGACCTGCCGTTGCTCGGCGCGCTGCTCGCACTGATGGCGATCGGGCTGACGGTGCTGTATAGCGCCGGCAACGAGAACCCGAAGCTCGTCATCGCGCAGGGCTCGCGCTATGTCATCGGCCTCGGCGGCATGTGGCTGCTGTCGCGGGTGTCGCCGGCGTCGCTGCGCAGCGTCACGCCGCTGGTGTTCGTCGGGTCGCTGGCGCCGCTGCTGCTGGTGCTGCTGATCGGCCAGGGCAAGCACGGCAACCTGTGGATCAACCTCGGCGTGTTCTATTTCCAGCCGTCGGAAGTGCTGAAGCTCAGCCTGCCGATGATGGTCGCGTGGTTCCTGCACCAGCGGCCGCTGCCGCCGCGCGTGGCCACGGTGCTGGTCGCCGGCGCCATCATCGCGGTACCGACGGGATTGATCCTGCTGCAGCCGGACTTCGGCACCGCGATGCTGGTCGCCATCAGCGGCGCGTTCGTGCTGTTCCTCGCCGGCCTGCCGTGGCGCTGGTTCGCGGCCGCCGGCGCGGGCGTGGCCGCGATCGCGCCGCTGGCGTGGTTCAAGCTGCTGCGGCCGTACCAGAAGGACCGCATCCTCACCTTCCTCGAACCCGAGCGCGACCCGCTGGGTACCGGCTGGAACATCATCCAGTCGAAGATCGCGATCGGTTCCGGCCACTGGACCGGGCAGGGCTGGGGCCAGGGCACGCAATCGCACCTCGACTACCTGCCCGAGCACACCACCGACTTCATCTTCGCCGTGCTGTCCGAGGAATTCGGCTGGATGGGCGTGAGCATCACGCTCGCGCTGTACCTGTTCGTCGTCGGCCGCTGCCTGTGGATCGCCAGTGAAGCCCGCGACACCTACGGCCGCCTGCTCGCCGGCGCGCTCGGCCTCGCGTTCTCGGTGTACGTCGTGATCAACGGCGGCATGATCTCCGGCCTGCTGCCCGTGGTCGGCGTGCCGATGCCGCTGCTCAGCTACGGCGGCACCGCCGCGGTGTCGCTGCTCGCGGGCCTGGGCGTGGTGATGGCGATGAAGGATCGGCGCTAGGCCGATCTGCGGTTCCTGCGTCCGCGCCGATGCGGAGACGACCGAGCCCTGATTGATGCCGGCAGGATGCCACCGGCAAGATGAGCCGATGGCATAAAGATCGACACATTCCACGCGAAAGGATGTCGGCCATGGCTCGGGTTCGTTTCGATTGCATTGCACTTGCTGCGCTGCTGGTGCTGCCCGGATGCGCGCACGACAAGCTGCTCCGCCTGGAAACCGCCGAGTACGCCTTGGCCGCGAAGGATGCGCAATCCAAGGGACGCGCATTCTATGATGGACTCATCCGACAGGACCGCGAATTCTGGATCGCGAGGTATCAACGGGATCCCGCATGCAAGCCGGAATCGATGTCGCCGTCATACGCAAACGGCAATCTGCCCGGGAATCGAATCTGCAGCAGCGACCCGAAAAGCGAAAAGGACAATCCGCTCCACGATCTTCGCCGCACTGACTTCGCCAGTCGGTACGCGGCGCTGTCCTTCATCGGGCATTACCTGGACGCACTGGCCAAGGCATCTGTCGATCCCGAACTCGGCGCGGAGGAAGACTTCACCGCCGCAGTGGGCGACCTCAATACACTGCTCTCGGCGTTCAAGGAGCAGAAGATCCCGGATACGAAGACGGCAGCAATCGGCAAGCTGGTCGGCTTCATGGAGGAACTGTCGAAGGAACATCGCAGCGCGGAAGAAATCCGGTTGATCGTCGCGGAACGGCGAAGCGGCGTCGACGATGCATTTCGCGTCCTGGTCCTCGCACTCAAGGACGATAAGTCGCTGGAGAAGGCGACTTCGAACATCATCCTGCTTGATCGGATGGTGATCGCCAACGGCGCGAGCGGCAGCGAGGCGCGCGAACTGCGTCGGCAAGTGATGGAACAGCATTTCCTGATGCAGGACGATGTCCAGCGAATCGAAGCCTGCGAAAAGGCCGCATCGACCCGGCCCGACGGCAAGCTCGGCCTCAGCGAACGTGACCTGTGCGCAATTCCGGAAGCGGGACTCATGCTCGCCGCATGGCAATCCCATGACGCCTTCCTCGACCTGATCGACGGGCACCTGAGCGCGAAGCAGAAGGCGCGCCTCGTGCGGCTGCAGCGCGAGAACTTCATGCGTCTGGCCGAGCTGTACCTCCAGTTCGCCGCACTTGCCTGACCACGGCGCGGAGTTCGCCGACCGGCTCCGCCGCCTGCGCTTCCGGCCGGCACCTGTCCTTCATGGAGACGTCGACATGACCGATCTGATACCGCTGTTGAATACCGCCTCCGCCGGCGTCTCCGGCGCGGGCATCAAGACGAGCAATGCCAAGCTCCAGAAGCAACTGCTGGTGCGTGCGATCGATCTGCGCAACCTCGCGATCGTGTTGCGTCGCGGCGAGGTGCAGGTCGCGCCCGCGGCGGTCGATGCCTGCGCCAAGGAACTCAACGACACCATCGCCGCCGCGAAGGCCGCGAAGACCGAAGAAGGCTACGGCCGCGTGCTCGCCGAAGCGCTGGAAGCGGTCGAGGCGGTCGAACAGCATCTCGTGCCGGTCGTCGATCCCGCGATCGAGTCCGCACGTCTCTTTTCCGCGCGTGCGCCGCTCCCCTGGCTGACGCCGATCCCGCCCGATGTGGTGCCGCCGCGCGGTGCAGGGTGGCCGCGCAGACCGCCGGGGTGGCCGCCGCACTGGCCGTGGCCGCCGCGTCCGTGGCCGCCGGAACCGCCGCCGTGGTGGGACGAGGTGCGCAATTGGGAGCGCGGATTCCCGCGGTGATTTCTGCATGGACGACATCGGCGGCACATCGCGTGCCGTCGATGCCGCCTCAGCGCCAGCGCTTCGCCGCCATCTTAAGCAGCATCCGGAAATACAGGTTAGGGAACCAGCGCTTCAGGCGCCAGCGACCGGGTTCGCGCTGCGTCGGCAGGATCAGGAACTCGCCGCGTTCGGCGGCGGCGAAGACCTTGTCGGCGACGGCGTCGGGCTTGTCGGGCGAGGTGTCCATCCAGCGCTGCACCTTGACCTTCGTCGCCTCGTCGGCGATCGCGGTCTCCAGCAGGTTGGTGCGGAAGAACGACGGGCAGATCACGCCTACCGTCACGCCGGTGCCGTGCAGCTCCGCGCGCAGCTGGTCGGACAGCGCGATCACGCCCGCCTTCGCCACGCCGTAGCTCATGATCCCCGGGGCGCCGGCGAGGCCGGCGAAGCTGGCGGTGCTCAGCACCTGGCCGCGGCCGGCGGCGATCATGTGCGGCAGGAACAGCCGGCAGCCGCGCACCACGCCGAGCAGGTCGATCTCGAGCACGCGCCGCCATTCGTCCATCGTGGTGTCGACCATGGCGCCCGCGGAGGCGATGCCGGCGTTGTTCACCAGCACGTCGATCCCGCCCCACGTCGCCATCACCAGATCGTGCAGCGCCTGCATCGCGGCGTCGTCGCCCACGTCCGCGGCCAGCGCGAGGTGGCCGTCGCCGGACAGCGACGCGCGTCCCGCTTCGGCGCGTTCGACGGTGAGATCGACGCAGGCCACGCGCGCGCCGCTGCGGGCGTAGCGCTGCGCGAGGGCGAGGCCGAGGCCGCTGCCGGCACCGGTGATCAGGACGCGACGTGAGGTCATGGAGGGGATCCTTGCGGTAGTCTCCCCAGCTTATCAGGCCGGCGGTTCCGGCCATGGAGCCCCGCATGTCGTCCACCGACTCCCTGTTCGACCTCTCCGGCCGCATCGCCCTCGTCACCGGGGCCTCGCGCGGCATCGGCGAGGCCATCGCCCACCTGCTCGCCGCGCACGGTGCGCACGTGGTCTGCACCTCGCGCAAGGTCGACGCCTGCGAGACCGTGGCCGCGGCCATCCGCGACGCCGGCGGGTCCGCCGAGGCGCGTGCGCTGCACGTCGGCGATCCGGCCGCGATCGAGGCGCTGTTCGCCGCGCTCGACGCCGAAGGCAAGGTCGCGACCCTGCTGGTCAACAACGCCGCCGCGAATCCCTACTTCGGGCCGATGCTCGACATGGATCTCGGCAGCTACGAGAAGACGGTCGAAGTGAACCTGCGCGGCTATTTCTGGACCACCGCACAGGCGGCGAAGCGCATGAAGGACCACGGCGGCGGCGCGATCGTCAACGTCGCCTCGGTGAACGCGAAGCGACCCGCGCACGGGCAGGGCATCTACTCGATGACCAAGGCCGGCATCGTCAACATGACCGAAGGCTTCGCCAAGGAACTCGCCGCCCACTGCATCCGCATCAACGCGCTGCTGCCGGGCCTGACCGACACCAAGTTCGCCTCTGCCATCACCGGCAACCCGAAGCTGATGGCGATGATGTCGCAGCTGATCCCGATGGGCCGCAGCGCGCAGCCCGACGAGATCGCGCCCGCCGCGCTGTTCCTGCTGTCCCCGGCCGCGAGCTACGTCACCGGCACGTGCCTGGCGGTGGACGGGGGATATCTGGCGTAACGCGGGAACCTCCGCGGCGTCCGCACCCCGCTCAATGCGGTTTGGCGGCTGCCCCACCCGTCGCAGGCATGTCGAGCTTGTACACGTCCATGCCGATCGCGTAGCCCACGAAGCCGTCGCCGTCGGGCACGATGCGGATCTTGTTCACCGCGCGGCCCATCTCGACCTTGCGCCAGGTCTTGCCGCCGTCGGTGGTCTGGTAGCCGGTGTTCATCGTGCCGACCCAGCCGGTGCGCGCGTCGCGGAAGCCGATGCCGAACTCGCGCGCGGCGGCGTCCTTGTCCAGCGGGATCTCGTGCCAGCTCTTGCCGCCATCGGTGGTCTTGGCGACGTAGCGCTGCGCGTGCGCCGGGTCGGGATCGTAGGTCTGGATCGTCGCGTAGCCGACCTGGCGGGTCGGGAAGCTGCCTTTCCAGGTGATCTCGAACGGACGCTTCGATTCGTACGCGATCTTCCAGCTCTTGCCGCCGTCGTCCGTGCGCAGGATGCGCGCGTGCGACTTCTCGACGTCGGCATCGCTGGCGCCGAAGACGATGCCGTTCATGGCGTCGAAGAACTTCACGTCGAGGATCATCGCGGTGTACGGCGTCATGTCGATCGCCGACCAGGTCTCGCCGCCGTCGAGCGAACGCAGCAGCTTGGCGGGGCCGCCGACGCGGCCGCCGGCGTGCACGATCGTGCGCGCGTCGAGCTTGCCGGCGTTGACGAAGCGGCTGTGCAGCACGTCGATCGCGCAGATGCCCTTGATCGTCTCCTCGGTCAGGCCTTCGACCGCGGCCCAGGTCTTGCCGCCGTCGCGCGTGCGGTACAGCGGGCGGGTGTCGGTGACGCCGGGGAAGTAGTCGGTGCCGATGTTGCCGGCGAAGCCGTTCATCGCATCGATGAAGCCGACCGCGCGGAAGTACGTGCCGGGCTGCGACAGCAGTTCGCGCCACGAGGCGCCGCCGTCGTCGGTGCCGTAGATCTTGCCAGAGCCGTTGACGTACCAGCCGTGCAGCGCATCGACGAACTGGATGTCGTCCTGCTTGCCCTTGTAGGCCACGGTGTCGAGCTTGCGCCACGCGACGTCGGCCGGCAGCGGCGCGGGACCGCGCGCGAACGCGGCGGTGGCGGACAGCGCGAGCGCCGCGACGAGAGCGCAGTGGATCGACGTGCGGACGACGTTCGGCATGGCGTGGACTCCGGGGGAATGTCGCCAAGGTGCCGTCGCGACCGGGCCCGCCCCACTGCTGGAAGTCACGAGGGTGCCATTGGTCGGGGGCACGTCCCGGCGGTGCGGCGGCCTGCGTGCGCCGCGCGCCGACTCACGGATCGAACACCCGCACCTGGAACACGTTGCCTTCGGCGTCCATCGCGTTGCACACGGTGAAGCCCGGGCCCTGCCAGCGCTCGTCGAACAGCGCGCCGCCGAGCGCGGCGATGCGCTCGGCGGCGACGTCGAGGTCCGGCCCGGTGAGGAAGAACATCATCGCGCCGTCTTCGCGGCGCTGCGGTGGCGACGCGCTCACGATGTCGGCCGCGATGTGCGGCGGGATGCGATGCAGGACGAGCTGCAGGTCGTCGGATTCGAGCACCGCGATGTGGTCGTCCGCGTGCAGCCGGCGCATGCCGGCGACGTCGCAGTAGAAGCGTTCGAGGCGATCGCGGTCGCTGGCGTAGACCAGGACGCCGGCGCGGGCGGGACCGGGCATGACGGTGGCTCGACGGGGAGGAAGCGCAGTCTACGTCGCGTCGCGCGGCGATGGACGACGCCGTCGCGGCGACTGCGCCTCGCGTTCGGCCATGTCGCGGACGCGGACGCCGGCGGTGCGCACCAGTTCGGGCAGCAATTGCGTCTCGGGCAGGTGCTTCCAGTATTTCTGCGGCATCTCCTGGCGCATCATCCGCGGGTTGAGCCGCGCCGGGTTGAAGATGTTCGCGTAGTACGTGCGCCACAGGTCTTCGTGCGCGTCGTCCGCGGGCGCGTCGGCGCGCTGCGCGCCGGAGCCGAACGCGAGCGCGTGGCCGTCCCACGCCACGCTGCGGTACGGGGTGAGGATCGCCCAGCGCATGCCCGCGAAGCGGCGCGCGAAGAACGGTGCGACGCGGTCGATGATGTGGTGCTCCGGCTCGAACCATGCGATGAACGCCTCGGCTTCGCCCGGCACTTCGCGGAAACGCACGAACGCCTTCATCTTGTGCGTGTCGCGGCCGACCGCCTTCGCCAGTTCCGCGGCGCGGCGCACGTCGGGATCGGTCACGCGCGCGAGCAGGTGGCGTTCGCCGCGCGCGATGCGGAAGGCGATGCGATACAGCAGCGCGTGCCGCTGCGGATCGCGATGGCAGAGCACGCCGCCGGCGAGGTCGAACAGCGCCGACGGGACTTCGGGCGCCGCCTGCACGGCCTCGGCGGTGGCGAGGTCCGGCGCCGCGAGCAGGCTGGCCTGCGCGTCGCCGTCCCAGTCGATGTCCTCCGGCCACAGCCCCGCGCGCAGGCCGGCGCGCGCGGCGGTGCGCCAAGCGTCGAGGTCCCACGGCGGATCGATGCGGGCGCGGTAGAGCGTCATGCGAGCGTCATGCCGCGAACAGGTCCTGCTGCCGCGGTTTCGGTGCGAGCTGTGCGCGCAGCGTCGCCGGATCGTCGAGCTTGCGGCGCGGGTGATGATCCAGCAGTTGCACGAACGGCAGCAGCTTCTGCATCGGCGCGCGCAGTCGCGCGAGGTCGGCGACGCGCAGGCGGCCGTACCGGCGCGCCATCACGATGCGGTCGACGTTGCGCGTGCCCAGCCCCGGCACGCGCAGCAGGTCCTCGCGCGGCGCGGTGTTGAGATCGACCGGGAAACGCTCGGGATGGCGCAGCGCCCATGCGAGCTTGGGGTCGATGTCGAGATCGAGCATGGTGCTGCCGGTCTTCGCCGGCGCCGGCGCGATCTCGTCGACCTCGAAGCCGTAGAAGCGCAGCAGCCAGTCGGCCTGGTACAGGCGATGCTCGCGCAGCAGCGGCGGCGCCTGCACCGGCAGCCGCGACGAGGCGTCCTGGATCGGGCTGAAGCCGGAGTAGTAGACGCGGCGCATGCGGTAGGCGTCGTACAGCCCGTGCGCGGTGTGCAGGATGCTGCGGTCGTCGGCATCGTCGGCGCCGACGATCATCTGCGTGCTCTGCCCGGCCGGCGCGTAGCGCGGCGGGCGCCTGCGCTTCGGCGTGGCGTTGGTCGTCTTCGCCGGCTTGCGCGCCTCCAGCTTCTCCTCGATCTTCGCGTGCACCGTGCCCATCGCCGCGCGGATGCCGGGCAGGCGCTTCTCCGGCGCCAGCGCCTTCAGCCCGGCCTCGGTCGGCAGTTCGATGTTGATGCTGAGACGATCGGCGTAGCGCCCGGCCAGCGCCAGCAGTTCGGGCGAGGCTTCGGGGATCGTCTTCAGGTGGATGTAGCCGGCGAAGCGGTGGTCCTCGCGCAGGCTGCGCGCGACCTCGACCAACTGCTCCATCGTGTAGTCGCCGTTGCGGATGATGCCGCTGGAGAGGAACAGGCCTTCGATGTAGTTGCGCTTGTAGAAATCGAGCGTGAGCCGCACCACTTCGTCCGGCGTGAACCGCGCGCGCTGGACGTTGCTGCTGGCGCGGTTGATGCAGTACGCGCAGTCGTAGATGCAGAAATTGGTGAGCAGGATCTTCAGCAGCGAGACGCAGCGCCCGTCGGGCGTGTAGGAATGGCAGATGCCCATGCCTTCGGTGCTGCCGATGCCGCCGGACTTCAGCGAATTGCGGCCGCCGGCGCCGCTGGACGCGCAGGAGGCGTCGTATTTCGCGGCATCGGCCAGGACGGCGAGTTTGCGGGACAACTGCATGGGCGGATTCTATCGGCGCGGTCGTCTCGGCCGCTGAGACGGTACGCACGCGGCGGTCATCCGGATGCGGATGAATGCGGTGCGGCGGCCGCGTTCAGGCGACAATGCCGCCGACACCGGAGCCCGCCATGCGCCTGCCGTCGCCGCACCTGCATTCGTTGCACCTGCACTCGTTGCACCTGTATCCGCTGAAATCCGGCGCCGGCCTGGCGGTCGATGCGCTCGACATCGAGCCACGCGGTCCGCGCTTCGACCGGCGCTGGCTGGTGGTCGACGCCGACGGCCGTTTCGTCACCGCCCGGGCGGTGCCGGAGCTGGTGCTGATCCGCGCCGAGCCCGAGGGCGACGGCCTGCGCCTGTCCGCGCCGGGCCTGCCGCCGCTCGCGGTCGCACCGCCGTCGCCCGCGGCGCCGCGCATCGCGGTCACCGTGTGGAAGGACCGGGTCGACGCGCCGCTGGCCGATGCCGCGGCCCACGCCTGGCTGTCCGCCTGCCTGCGGCGCGAGGTGCGCCTGGTGTGGATGGACGGCGACGTGCGCCGGCCGGTCGATCCCGCGTACGGCTGCGACGGCGACGAAGTCAGCTTCGCCGACGGCTACCCGCTGCTGCTCATCTCGCAGGCCGCGGTCGACGGCCTGAACGCGCGGCTCGCCGCGGCCGGTCGGCCGCCGGTGACCATGGCGCACTTCCGCCCGAACCTGGTCGTCGCCGGCGCCGAAGCGCATGCCGAGGACGGCTGGCGGCGGCTGCGCATCGGCGGGGTCGATTTCGACGCGGTGAAGCCGTGCACGCGCTGCGTGTTCACGACGGTCGATCCCGCGCTGGGCCGGCGTCGCGACGACGGCGAGCCGCTGGAGACGCTGAAGGCCTACCGCCGCACGCCGGCGGGCATCACCTTCGGCATGAACCTGATCGCCCGCGGCACCGGCACGGTGCGCACGGGCGACGCGGTCGAGGTGCTGGCCTGATCGCCCGCCGTCGCGATCAGCGGACGGGCTTCGCCAACCACCGCCGCGCGGCCTGCAGGTCCGGATCGCGCCCGGCCGCGATGTCCTCCAGCGTGGTGCGCACCGCCAGGTCGGGCAGCACGCCGCGGTCGGGCTGCGGCGTGGCGGGAAAGCCGGCAATCAGCGGGATGTCGACGCTCACGCTCGACACCGGCAGCACCAGCCACGCCAGCTGGCCGCCGTTGAGCCCGCGCAGGCTGCCGCCGGTGGGCTGGCCGATGAGCGTCGCGCTGCCGCTGGCCTTGAGGTTGCGGGCGATCAGGAAGCCGGCGGAACTCATGCGTGGCCCGGTCAGCAGCGCGACCCGGCCGCGGAACGGCTGCGCCACGGGCGCGATGCGCTTGTCGGCCGGCTGTTCGCGCAGGAGCCAGTTGCGGCCGGGGCCGCGCGTCACCTGCCCGGTGCGGTCGAAGAAGCCGAAGTCCCAGGTGTCGAGGAAGCGCGCCAGATCGTAGGGCACCCGCTCGTAGGCGCTCTCCATCCGCGAGGCGGGGACGCTGAACGCCGCCGACAGCAGGTGCGCCTGCAGCGCATCGCCGATGGCGTCGTCGCCGCCCTCGTTGCGGCGCAGGTCGAGCACGAGCTTGTCGACATGGCGTTCGCGCAGGGTGGCGAAGCTGCGGTCGAGGAAGCCGTTCCAGTCGAAGTCGCTGTTCCAGAAGCCGAACGTGGGCAGCGTCATCACCGCCACGCCGTCGTCGCCGATGTCCAGACGCCAGTCGTCCGCCGGCATCGGTTGCCCGGCCGCGGCCAGCCGCTGCTCGCGCGCCGTGGCGGTCATCGGCGCGACGGTCGCCTCCGCGACCCGGCCGCCGCGCGGGCGGAAGCGCAGGGCGTAGCCGGCCGGGCCGGGCGGGTGCAGCAGCGGGAACAGCCGATCCATCGCGCCGCCGTTCTCGTCGCTGTCGAGCTGGCTCAGGCGCTTGCCGTCGTTGCCGCCGTCGGCGCGCAGGTAGGGCAGCAGCTCCGCCACGAGCGTCGCGGGCGGACGGCCGTCGATCGAAAGCAGTTCGGCGTTCGCCGGCACTGCGGGATCGGCGCTGGCGGTCACCAGCAGCCGGCCTTCGATCAGCCGCAGCCGCAGCGGCAGCGCCGGCAGCGCGGCGAGGCCGGCCTGCACCGCGGCGCCCTGGTTGAGCGGGTTGGTCCAGGTATGGCCGCAGCGGACGACCGCGGCCAGCCGGCTGGCGATCCGGTACATCGCCAGCGCGTCACTGCCGCCGGCGACCTCGGCATCGGCGCGGGCGAAGGCGGCGTCCAGCTCCGCGGGCGTGGCATAGCGGTACAGGCCCGGGTGCAGGTCGGTGAACGCGCGCTTGAGGATGCGCAGTTCGCGCCGGGCCTGCTGCGCGGTCAGGCGCGTCGGGGCCGGCGCGGCGGCCCGGGTGATGGCGTCCTGCGCATGGACGGGCAGGGCGGCGGGAAGCCCGCACAGGCAGGCGATCAGGGACAGGGCAGCGAGGCGGCGCATGGGGCGATCCGGGCGGTGGCGAGGGCCCCGACGATGCCCGTCACGGGCCGGACCGTCGTCCCGACCGGCGAAAACCGCACGGTTTTCATGATTCGGCACGTCGCGCGGCGGCCGCCGCGCGGTAGGCGGACGGCGTGGTGCCGGTCAGCGCCTTGAACGTGCGGTTGAAGCTGGTCTTGGCGCTGAAGCCGGCGTCGAAGGCGATCGCCAGCAGGTCGTCGTCGGCCCCCGGCTGCGCCAGCCGGCGGCACACCTCGGCCACCCGCAGCCGGTTGATCGCCGCGTTGAAGCTCAGGCCCAGGCCCTCGTTGAGGGCGCGGGACAGGTAGGCCGTGTTGGTGCCGAGGTGGCGGGCCAGCCGGTCGAGGCTGAGGCCGGGATCGCGCCACCAGCCCGCGGCTTCGGTCTGCGCCAGCCAGGCCTGGCCCTGCGCGGCCCAGTCGCGGCCGGGCGTCGGCGGCTCGGAGGACGGCACCGGCAGCGGCGCGACCGGTTCGACTTCCGCCTCGGCCCCCGGGCGCGGGTAGACCGTGTCCGCGTGCCGCCAGCCCTCCAGGCCGAGATACACCGTCAGCCCGGCGAAGAAGACGTACAGCGGGAAGCGCTGGTAGTAGTCGAAGCCCAGAGCGTGGCTCAGCGCCTCGTAGACCGCATGGATCGGCCATGCCAGCGCGAACGCGAGCAGCGCGTTGCGCAGCCAGGTCAGCCGGAACTCCTCGCGGTTGCTCAGGTGCGCGTCCAGCCAGTGCTGGTACGTCCGGTACGCCCGCCAAGCCAGCGCCAGGTAGACCGCGAACGACACCAGCCCGAGCACCGTCTCCGGCGTGTCGATCCACGGCACGTGCACGCGCGTGTCCCAGTCGTCCTTGAACGCCAGCGGCTGCGGGAACAGCACCGCGCGATAGCCGAACTGCAGCGCCGCCGGCAGCAGGTGCCAGCCCCAGCCGCGCGGCAGCGTGCCGGCGACCAGCGTCCGCACGTGCAGGTAGAGCAGCGGCCCGAACGCGAGGCCGAGGTCGAACGGGGCGAACGACAGCCACGGATACGCGTCGTAGTAGCCCGCGAAACCGAGCGCGTACGGCATCAGCTTCAGCGCGAACGCGACCAGCAGCCCCGCCAGCAGCCGGTTCGCGACCGCATTGCGGCGGGTGCAGGCGAGCAGCAGCGCGACCGCCAGCCCGAAGCCGGCGCCGAGCGCGAGGGTGGTGCTCCAGGGACCGAAGGCGGTCATCGCGGCGTGCGCGTCGACCGGCCTATTCGCTGTCGACGCCGGCGAGGTCCATCACCCACTTCGGCACTTCGGGCTCGCCGGCGTAGAACGTCTTCGGCCTGTGCTCGGCCATCGCCCACCGATGCAGCCAGCTCGGGCCGAACTGGCCGTGGTAGCCGTCGGGCCGCGCGTAGGCGGGATCGCGCATCGCCTCGTCGAGCGTGACGAAGCGGTAGCCGCGGCGCCGGATGCCGCCGACCAGCGCGCCGTAGGCATCGCCGTTGAGCGCATTCGCGTGGATCAGCAGCACCTGCGGCAGCGCATAGCCCAGCAGCGCCTGCGACTGCGCCTCGTAGTAGTCGAGCTTGTTCAGCATGTACGGCAGGTAGCCCAGGCGCAGGCGTTCGAGCAGCGCCGCGCGCTCGGGCGTGTCGGGCTGGCCGTCGAGCACGCGCTCGTACGCGAACGCCCAGACCCATTCGCCGTTGTCCACGGTCACGGGCGCGACGCGATAGCCGTGCGCGGCGAGGAAGTCGACGATGGCCTGCTTGTCGGTGTCGGTCTGCCCGGCGCGCAGGTAGGGATGGCGGAACCAGCGCGGCGCCGCACCGCACTCGGCCATCAGCGGGCGCAGCACGCGCTCGCCCTTCACGATCGCGTCCTCGAACGCGGGGATGCCGACGACGTGCGCGTCGACATGGCCGTACGTGTGGTTGCCGAGGTCGGCGCCGGCATCCAGCCAGTCGCGCAGCATCGCGACGCGCTCGGGCTGCACCGCGCCGTCGACCTCGAGCTTGTCCTCGTTGACGAAACCGGTTACCGGCACCCCGGCCTGCCTGAGCTGCGCGATCAGCGCCGCGTGGCCGCTGCGCAGCCGCGCCGGTGGCGTGCTGTCCATGCGTTGCCACGGCAGATCGTCGATGGTGACCGCGATGCGGCGGTCGGGTTCGGCGGCATGGGCCGTCGCGAAGACGGCGAGCAGCGACAGGACGATCAAGGCGTGAATGCGCATCGCGGACGGGTCACCTGCCGGGGAGCGTCGGACTCTAGCGCAGCCGCGCGCGGCCTGCGAATCGATCGATCCATCGATTGGCCTGCCGCCGCCTGCGGCGCTACCCTTGCCGCACTCTTCCACGATGGCGGGACACCGACGATGAAGCCGCTTTCCGCCTGGTGTTGCGCGCTCCTCCTGCTCGCGGTGCCGGCGATCGGTCGCGGCGAAGAGCATCAGGATCGCGGGGTCATCAGCATGACCGCGTTCCAGGCGTTGATGGAGCGCCGGTACGCCGATCTCGAACGCCAGGCCGAGGGCTATCGCACGACGCAGGCCCGGACCGCCAGCGGCGTGTGGAAGCTCGCGATCCTCGACGCGGGCATCGACAGGGCGTTCACGGGCAGGACGCAGAGCCTCGCGATCTGGGAGTCGCGCCGCAGGAACGTCGAGGCCTGGATTGCCGCCTATCCGAAGGACGCCTCGCCGCGGCTGGCGCAGGCACGGATGATGATCCAGCGGGCGTGGACCCATTGCGGTTGCGGCGGTCCGGAGGATGCCGCGCCGGCCGAACGCAAGGCCTTCCTGGTCGCGATGCAGAATGCGCGCACATACCTGGAATCGCAGAAGCAGATCGCGGCCGTCGATCCGCGCTGGTACGAATACATGGCCGAGATCGCGGGCTACCAGCATTGGCCTCGCGCGGAATTCGACAGGATGCTGGACGAAGGGCTCACCCGGCATCCGCAGTATTACGACCTCTACTTCAAGGCCATGGCCTACTACGCGCCGCGCTCGGGCGGCAGCGCGCAGGCGATCGAGGACTTCGCGCGCGCGGCGGTGAAGCGCACGCGCAAGACCGAGGGCGAGGGTCTGTATGCCCGGATCTACTGGTATGCCGCGCAGGTGCAGTATCGCGACGAATTGTTCCGGCAGTCGAAGGTCGACTGGCCGACGATGAAGCGTGGCATCCACGACGTGCTCGCGCGCTATCCCGACGCCTGGAACCTCAACAACTTCGCGCGCTTCGCCTGCCTCGCCGGCGATGGCGCGGAGGCGCAGGCGCTGGCTGCGCGCATCGGGACGCCCGATGTCGACGTGTGGAACCGCGATCGCCGCGAATTCCCGGCCTGCCGCGCGGGCAAGCCGCTCCCGAGGGCATTGCCCGGGCACGTCATCCCGGGCCGCACGGCGCCGAAGCGCCGCTGAGGGCGGCGTCCTGCCATCGCCCGCACGCGCAGGCGGCGAGCGCCCGGCATCAACGCGACGCGATGCCGGTCGCGGCCAGCGTTTCCGGCACGTCGTCGCCGCGTTGCGACCGCGATCGCAGTCCGCGTGGTGCGTGCGCATGTCGTTGTCCTGCGCATCCGGGCTTCGTCGTTTGCGTCGGGGTGTCGCAGGGGGCGACACATCTTCCGTTACGATGAGATCAAGGACCATGACCAGACACGCCACGCTGTCGGCCGCCCTGTCGGCTGCCATCGCCCTCACCGCGCTCGCGGGCACCGCCCGGGGGAAGGACGACACCCTGCGCCACGTGCGCCTGTGCGACGCTTCATACTGCTATTACGCCTGGAACGTCGTCGATTCCGACGGCGACGGCGTCTGCGATGCCGACGAACGCGTCGCCGGTACCGACCCGCACGATCCGAAGAGTCGCCCCTCGCCGGAGATCATCGCCACCCTCGTCGGCAAGCAGATGCTGCCCAGCTTCGAGTTCGGCCTCGGCAAGGTGATCCTGTATCCGGAGAAGCTGCAGGAGACGATCGAAGCCGGCGCGAAGGATCCGCTCGCCACGTTCCCCGTCGGCGAGCGCAAGGACGCGATGACGCGGCTGGGCCTGTCCGCCGAACTGAGGGCCGAGCACGGCATCCAAGTGGGCGAGGGCTTCACGCTGGCGCAGGAATTCGATCCCAAGGGCGGCGCGCCGTATCGCCGCGTCGGCGGCATTGACGTCCGCCTCATCAGCGACGAAGACGACGACGCCGGCTGGGAACCGCTGACCTCCTCGCCCGAAGTGATGGAGATCTACAACTACGAGGACGGTTCCACCGGCTACAAGCTGACCAACGGCGATTGGCTGTACGACGGCGCCGACGGCCACGGCCTGCGCCAGGACAAGGACGGCAAGATCATCGACCAGTGGTACGTCAATCCCGATGCCGACACCGGCGCGGGCGGGCCGCCGACCGACGAACAGCTCAAGGCATGGGAGCGCGCGCACGGCGCGACGGTCCTGACCGTGCAGGGCCACGAGCCGCCGACGTTCGATCCCGACGGCCTGCAGAAGCCGCGCGACCTGATCGTGCTGATCGACCCGGAATACGGCAACTACAGCGGGATGATCCAGGACGCCCCGCGCGTCACCACCGCGCAGCCGGAGACCCGGCCCGACCTGCCGAATCCGCAGGTGCCGACCGAGTGCGGCACGTTCTGCGGGCAGTGACCGGAGCGGATCCACGAACGCGCACGGCGGCCCCCGGGGCGCCGGTGGCATTGGCGCTTCCGTTAACTCCTCGACCGCGGGCGCGACTCAGAGCAGCGGCACCTCCTTCTAATGGGTCGGGTAACCCCACGACATTCGCATCGTGCGGA
>JBQCJG010000202.1:0-9823 GCA_051952955.1 Lysobacteraceae bacterium
CCGCGGACCAGCCGATGGCGCGCGCGATCGCGGTCGCCGAGATCGCCTTGGCCGACGGCCGCGCGGACGATGCGCTCGCCGCGCTGGAAGCCGTGTCCGACCAGCCGCCGGCCCCGCGCGCGCAGGCGCTGCGCGTCGACGCGCTCGCTGCGCAGCGCAAGGCCGTCGCCGACACGCCCGATGCGCCGCTCGTGCCCGCGCCACCGCTTGCGCCATCCGCGGCGCAGGACCCGGCGCCGTGAGCATGGCCAACGAGCCGGGTCGCCCATGACGCCATCCGTCGCCGCCACGCCGCGCATCGAACGCGACCCGCAGGATGAGGCGGTCGCGCGCCTGTCCGGCGAATGGACGCTGCACCACGCGCTGGCCGTGGGCGATGCGCTGCGCGAGGTGCCCGAGGACGTGCGCATCCTCGATGCCGGTGACGTGACCCGGCTGGATTCGCTGGGCGTGCTGCAACTGCTGCGCTTCGCCTCGCGACGCGGGCTCGACGACAGCGCGCTGCGCTTCCGCGACGACCACCGCGCGCTGGTGCAGGCGATCGAGGACGTGCGCGACGGCCGTCCCAAGGCGGCGAAGACCTACGGCGTCGCCGCCGCGCTGGAGCGGCTCGGCCGCGCCGTGCAGCACAACGCACGCGAAGTGGTGGCGCTGGTCAGCTTCCTCGGCGAGACGCTGGTCAAGCTCGGCCGCATCCTGCTGCAGCCGCGCCGCCTGCGCGTGACCGCCACCGTCTTCCACATGGAGCAGGTCGGCCTCGACGCCGTGCCGCTGGTGGGCCTGCTGGCGTTCCACGTCGGCGCGGTCATCGCGTTCCAGGGCGCGAACAAACTCGCCGACTTCGGCGCCTCGATCTACGTCGTCGAACTGGTGAGCATCGCGTTCCTGCGCGAGTTCGCGGTGCTGCTGACCTCGATCATCCTCGCCGGCCGCACCGCCAGCGCGTTCACCGCGCAGATCGGCGCGATGGTCAGCCGCGAGGAAGTCGACGCGATCCGCACGCTCGGCCTCGATCCGGTCGACATGCTGGTGATCCCGCGGGTGCTGGCGCTGATGACGATGCTGCCGCTGCTGACCTTCATCGCGATGCTGGCCGGCCTGCTCGGCGGCATGTTCGTCAGCTCGACCAGCCTCGACATCCCGCCGCAGGCGTTCTACAACCGCCTGCACGAGACGATGCAGCTGCGGCATTTCCTGGTCGGCCTGTCGAAGGCGCCGATCTTCGCGCTGGTGATCGGCCTGATCGGCTGCCTCGAGGGCCTGCAGGTCAGCGGCAGCGCGCAGTCCGTGGGCGAGCGCACCACGTCGAGCGTGCTGCAGACCATCTCGCTGGTGATCGTGCTGGATGCGCTCGCGTCGATCTGGTTCATGCACATGGGGTGGTGAGGATGATCCATTCCCTTCATTGCCCGCCCTGTCGCCGCCGCCTTTCCGGAGCGGCGCCGGTCTTGACGTTGATCTGCCGGGCCCCCTCGGAGCGGCAGGTCGTGCGGACGAGACCTGCAGGGCGCGCGGCAGGATGCCGCGCGTTTTTCGACAGGACACGGACGTCCTGTCGAAAAATCCCGCACGGCCTGCGGACCCGGCGCAACGCGCCGGGCGCGACGCGAGGTGTGCTTTCTTTTGGCCACCTTTTCTTGGCACACGCAAAGAAAAGTGGCTCGCTCGCGGCAGCGAGCGAAACCCCGGGCGGATCGCGGGATCGCATCTCGATCGCGGCGCATGGTCCACGAAGCGGCATCGCGACATTCGCCGGGACAACGGCATGACGACATCGACCGACGCCCCCGTCATCCGCGTCCGCGGCCTGCGCAACCAGTTCGGCACGCAGATCGTGCACGAACACCTCGACCTCGACGTGCGTCGCGGCGAGATCCTCGGCGTGGTCGGCGGTTCGGGCGCGGGCAAGTCGGTGCTGATGCGCTCGATCCTCGGCCTCCGCGAACCCGACGACGGCACCGTCGAGGTGCTGGGCGTCGACGGTCGCTCGCGCGCGGACGCCGACCGCCTGCACATCGAGCGCAACACCGGCGTGCTGTTCCAGGACGGCGCACTGTTCTCGTCGCTCACCGTCGGCGAGAACGTGCAGGTGCCGCTGAAGGAGCACCATCCGCACCTGCCGGAATCGCTGCTGTACGAACTCGCGCTGCTGAAGGTGAAACTGTCGGGCCTGCCGCCCGATGCGCTGGACAAGCTGCCGTCGCAGCTGTCGGGCGGCATGCGCAAGCGCGCAGGCCTGGCGCGCGCGCTGGCGATGGATCCGCCGCTGCTGTTCCTCGACGAACCCACCGCCGGGCTGGACCCGATCGGCGCCGCGGCGTTCGACAAGCTCACGCGCACGCTGCAGCAGGCGCTGGGACTGACCGTGTTCCTGATCACCCACGATCTGGATACCCTGTACGCCATCTGCGATCGCGTCGCGGTGCTGGCCGAGAAGCGCGTGATCGCGGTCGGGCCGCTGGACGAGATCGAACGGCTCGACCACCCGTGGGTGCAGGAGTATTTCAACGGCCCGCGCGGACGCGCGGCGCGCGCGGCCCGCGAGCGGGACGCCGCGATGCAGGGCCGCGATCCGACGACCGAGAGAACCTGACATGGAAACCCGCGCCAACTACGTGCTGATCGGCGCCTTCACGCTGGCGACCGCCGCCTTCCTGCTGCTGTTCGGGCTGTGGGCCGCGAAGTATTCGTCGGACAAGGACTGGCGCTACTACGACGTGGTCTTCGACGAGGCCGTCACCGGCCTGACCGAAGGCGGCAGCGTGCAGTACAACGGCATCAGCGTGGGCACCGTGGCCGACCTCAGCCTGGCGCCGGACGATCCGCGCAAGGTCATCGCGCACGTCAAGCTGCGCGCGAACACGCCGGTGAAGGTCGACACCCGCGCCAAGCTCTCGTTCACCGGCCTGACCGGCACCGCGTTCATCCAGCTCACCGGCGGTGCGCCGGGTGCGCCGGCGCTGGTCTCGCGCGACCCCGACCGCGCGCCGGTCATCCGCACGGAGGCCTCGGCGCTGCAGAACATCGCCGAAACGGCGAACCGGCTGGTCGCGCGCCTCGACGAAGTGCTCAGCGACGAGAACATCGCCAACATCCACAAGACGCTGGCGAACATCGAGAAGACCTCGCGCGCGCTCGGCGACGGCAGCGGCGACATCACCGCGCTGATCGCGAACGCGCGCCACTCCAGCGAGAAGCTGTCGGCGACGCTGGACACCACCAACAACGCCATCAACGACGTCGACCGCGAACTGGTGAAGAAGCTGCCCGGCCTGATCGCCAAGCTCGACAGCACGCTCGCGCGGCTCGACGCCACCGCCGGCAACGCCGACGCGATCATCGCCGAGAACCGCGGCGCGATCCGCGGCTTCACCCGCGATGGTCTGGGCGAAGTCGGACCGACGCTGGAGGAACTGCGCGCGCTGGTGCGCGACCTGCGCCGGATCAGTTCGCGGCTCGACCAGAACCCCGCCGGCTACGTGCTGGGCCGCCAGAATCCGAAGGAGTTCGAGCCGAAATGATCGCCGACACGACCCCGGCGCGCACCGCGCGCCGCGCGCTCCGCACCCTCGCCCTCGTCGCGCTGCTGGCGCCGCTGGCGGCCTGCGGCGTGCTGCCGAAGCACGAACCACTGGCGCTGTATCGCCCCGAAGCGACGATCGCGGCCGACCCGGCGTGGCCGCAGGTCGCGTGGCAACTGCGCATCGCGCGTCCGTACGCGGACGACGCGCACGACGTCGCGCGCATCCTGGTGCGTCCGCAGCCGGGCGAACTGCAGGTCTACAAGGGCGCGGCGTGGACCCAGCCGGCGCCGGACCTGGTGCTGGACACGCTGCTGCGCGCGTTCGGCGACAGCGGCCGGTTCGGCGGCGTCGGCCGGCGCGGCGAAGGCATCGGCGCGGACTACGAACTGCTGCTCGACCTGCGCCGGTTCGAGGCGGACTATGCCGATGGCAGCGTGCCGAGCGCGCGCATCGCGCTGGGCGCGCGACTCGTGCGCAACGACGACGACCGTGTCGTCGCCAGCCACGTGTTCGAGGCCGACGTACCGGCCGTCGGCACCGCCCTGCCCGACGTCCAGCGCGCGTTCTCGCAAGGCCTGGGCACGGTGACGACCGATCTCATCGGCTGGACGCTGGCCGAAGGCCGGCGCGACGCGGCGGCGAAACGCTGACGCCGGACGGATCGTCCTGATCCGCCGGTGCGGCTCAGGCGACCATCACGCGGCGACGCTCCGGCTCACGCACATCACGCGCTTCGCAGGATCGGCGCAATCCTCGCGGTCGACGACGAACACGCCGCCGCTCAGTCCGACGTCGCTTCGCGGGCGAGGCGCGCCTCGAGCCGGTCTTCCGGCGCCCATGCGGGCAGCACCGGCCCGCAGTCGCCGCGGCCCTCGCTGCGGCACAGGCGCCAGCGCAGCACGTGCACGCCGAACCGCAGGTTCGGGCCGGCGCCGTCGCGCGCGGCCAGGGCCGACGCGATCGACAGCGCCCGATGCAGGCGATCGCGATCGGCGCCCGGCATCCCGGTGGCGTGGCGGGCCAGGAACACCAGCCCTTCGGCATCGAGACGGCCGAGGTTCGGCGTGGCCAGCAGCGCGTCGAGCCGCGGCCGGATCGCGGGCCAGGCGCGCTCGGGTTCGCCGGCCAGGCGGTACAGCCCGGCCTTGGCCAGCAGGCCCCAGTCGCCGCGCAGTCCGCCGATGGCGGCGGGGTCCCAGGTCTCGAACGGACAGCCCTTGAGGACGATACGCGCGCGATCCGCATCGCCCGCCTGCACGAACAGCCAGGCGAACAGGCAGGGATTGGTCTCGGCGATGTCGTAGCCGTGCCGCTCCATCGCGTCGATCTGCGCGATCGCCCCGGGCAGGTCGTCCAGCGCGAACAGCGCCTGCGCGCGCAGGTAGAGGGTGCCCAGCGCGTCGTCGCCGGGCGCGAGCTGCGCCAGCACGGCACGGTACTGCCGGCGCGCGATGTCCTCGGTGATCAGGTCGTGGCGGACGCGTTCGCGCTGCGCCGGGACATAGTCCTGCGCGATCAGCGTTTCGATGCGGGCCTTGTCGGCCGCCCACTGCACGGGATCGTCCCGATCCAGCACCATCAGGCCGTCCAGCGCCCACACTTCGGCGAACGGGCTGCCGAGGCTGCGCGCGCGATCCACGAGATGGCGGTAGACCGCGCGCTGCGCGGTGGTCGCGGGCCCGGGCTCCGGGCGCTGCACGCCGAGCGCGAAGGTCCGCGGCGCCAGCGCGGACAGGGCGTCGCCGGTGGCCTCCAGCGCATCGGCGCTGGCGTTGCACAGGCGCAGGCCTTCCTCGTTGCGGCCGGTGTAGAGCACCGACTTGCAGCGTTCGGCGGCCAGCCGCCACTGCGCCCAGCGCCAGCCGGCCGCGGCGGCGATGCGTTCGGCGTCCGCGGACAGGCCCTCGGCTTCGGCATGCTCGCCGAGGTACTGGCTGGCCTCGATCGCCATCGCCCGGGCCTGGAACCAGCGCGTCGCGCCCATCGACCGCGCGCGCACGGCGTCCAGCCGGCGCCTGGCCTCGCCGGCGCCGGCCGGCTGGAGCAGCACCCGGATCCGCGCCAGTTCGCAGGCATCGGCCGGCAGCCGTTCGGGCATGGCGTCCGCCACCAGCAGCGCATGGTCGCAGCGCTGGCGCGGCGTCCAGTCGGCCGCCGGCCGCAGGCGGCCCAGCACTTCGAGCGCGTGCAGCGAATCGCCCAGCGTCGTCAGCCCCTTCGCCATCGCCAGCCCGGCATCCACCGATGCGGGCGCCAGGCCGAGTGCGCGGCGGTATTCGCCGATCGCGCCCAGGCCGTCGAAGGCCGCGTCGGCCGCGAGGCCCGCGACCAGCGCGTCGCTGGCCGGCGTCGCCGACCGCCGGTGCGGCAGCAGCGTCGCGTCGAGCCAGGCGTCGAGCGCTGCCGGCAGTTCGCTCGGCGGTCCGGCGAAGCGCCGCGTCGCGTGCCGGCCCTCGCCCGACAGGGTCATGTCTACGAACACGCGCGCGGGGCCGTCGGCGGCGATTTCGATGCGCAGCAGCGGTCCGGCGAAGGGATCGGTGCGCGGCGGCGCCTGCAGGCGGACGAATCCGCCGCCGCGCAGGTACGCATGGCCGACGACGGTGCGCAGCAGACTGCGCGGCAGCCAGTCCGGACCGGCGTTCGACACGAGCGCCAGCCTGAGGTCGGTGTCGGAGCGCAGCACGATCGGGCCGGCCGCGGCCTCGCGCGAGGCGACGTAGCGGCCGAACCCGAACCACGCCCCCGCGGCCAGCGCGAGCACCACGCACGGCAGCGCCAGTCCCCGCAGGCGGATTCGTCGCGGCGACGACGGCGATGACGCAGGCGACGGCGAAGGCAGGACCGCAGCGGGCGGATCGACCTCCACCGGCGGTGCCGGCGCGGCGGCCGGCGACGGGTCGGGGAATGCTTCCGTGGGCACCGGCTCGGTCGATGGCAGCCGGTCGGCGTCGCCGACCCGCAGCACGTAGCCGCGCCGCGCCCGCGTCTGCAGGCGGGCCTTGTCCGCATCGCCGAGCAGCCGGCGGATCTGCCAGACGCAGTGGCTGACCGCCGCGTCCTCGACCACGCGCCCGGCCCAGACGGCATCGAGGATCTGCGCGCGGGTGACCAGCTGGTTGGGATGCCGCGCCAGCAGTACCAGCAGCTGTTCGGCGCGGGGCGTCAGGCCCGACGCCTCGCCGGCGACCTCGACCGTGCCGCGGTCGGTGTCGATGCGCAGCGGCCCCAGTGCGATCTGCGTGGAAGAAGACGGGTGAGACGGCATCGATCGTCCTGACGGCCGGTTCGCCCAAATCTACACATTTCCCTGTCCGGGCGGGGCCGGGGCGAACGACGCCCCGCAGCCACCGCCCGGCGTGGCCGGAGGACGCATCAGCCCTCGATCGGCGGCGGGCGCTTGCCCGGCCGCACGGCGCGCCAGCGGCGCAAGCCGTAGACCGCCAGCGCGATCAACAGCCACAGCGGCCAGGCGGCGGTCAGCGCGACCACGAGATCGAGGATGCCCTGCCAGCCGGTGCGCAGCGCATCACCCATCCGCGAGAAGAAGCCCTGCGCGTGTTCGCGGAACACCGCGTCGGTGTCGACCAGTTCGCTCTGACGCAGCTTCGGCGCCTGGTACAGCGTCAGCGTGATGGTGCTGAAGTCGACGCGGTCCTCGTACTGCTTCTGCTGGATCAGCGCCTCGTCGCGCTGCATGCGCGCGTCGCTGCGCGCGGCGATCACGTCGGCCTTGCGGTCGAGGCGATCGCCGCCGCGCATCGCGTCGCCGAGTTCGCGCTGCGTGTCTTCCTCGCGCTGCCGCGCCAGCTGCTGGCGCAGCAGGTCGAACTGGGCGTCGGCGGCCTGGAAGCTGCGGCGATCGAGGAATTCCATCTGCGAGGCGATCGCGCGCAGGAACGCCTGGGTGTGGTCGCTGGGCACGCGCACGGTGAGGTTGCCGCGCACCTGGTATTCCGCGAGTTCGAGCAGCTTGCCGTGGCCGGCAGGGCGACGCTCGACGCGGGTCGTGTCGGCGGAGATGCCGTTGTCGACGACGAAACCGCCCTGCTCCGCGGCGACGTCCTCGATCGCCAGCGCCGAGCCGTACACGTCCTTGACCCGGAACTGCGCCTGCGCGGTGCGGATGAACTTGCGTTCGCCGTCCTTGTAGACGGCGGCGCTGGAACTGACCTGCGCGACGTCGACGCGGGTGTCGGTCTCGACCGGATCGTCGGCCTGGCGGCGGGACGCCTGCGCTTTGGCGAGACCGTCGGCGGCGGGCGCCGCGTCGGAGGCCGCGGCCATGTTCGCGGCGGGCTCCATCGGCGGCGCCGCGGGCGCCGAGGCCGGCATGGCGGCACCGGCTTCGGCCTTGTCGGCCGCCTGGCGGGTGGCGTATTCCGCGCTCGCGCTTTCCTGTTTGCTGCAGGCGGCGAGGGAGAACGAAAGGGCTGCGACGAAGCCGCAGACCAGCAGGTTCGAAACGATGCGACGCATGATCAATCCCCGTTGACGATCCGTTGAGGGCGGGCCGGCGGCGGTGCCATCGAGACCTGCAGTGGAAGCCTGCAGTCGATGCGTGCCGCCGGAGCGTGCCGTGTCGAAACGTATCGGATCGCGGAACGGGGTTGGACGAAACCGGCCACGCGCGGCCGTCACCGGCGTCACCGGTGACGTCGCGTCAGGCGATGCGCGGCTCAGCGCTCGAGGATCGCCACCACGCCCATGCCGCCGGCGGTGCAGATCGAGACCAGGCAGCGGCCGCCACCGCGCTGCTGCAGCTCCTTCGCGGCGGTGGCGACGATGCGCGCGCCGGTGGCGGCGAAGGGATGGCCGGCGGCCAGCGACGAGCCCAGCGGATTGATCTTCGCCGGGTCGATGCTGCCCAGCGGCGCGTCCAGGCCGAGGCGGTCGCGGCAGTAGTCCGGGCTTTCCCACGCGCGCAGCGTGCACAGCACCTGCGCGGCGAAGGCTTCGTGGATCTCGTAGACGTCGAAGTCCTGCAGGGTGAGGTTGTTGCGCTTCAGCATCTCGGCGACGGCCACGGTCGGGGCCATCAGCAGGCCTTCGCCGTGGACGAAGTCGACCGCGGCGACGTGCGCGTCGCGGATGCGGCACAGCACCTCGTGGCCGTTCTGCACGGCCCAGTCCTCGGAGGCGATCAGGCAGGCCGAAGCGCCGTCGGTGAGCGGCGTGGAGTTGCCGGCGGTGAGCGTGCCACGGCCGGAGGTGCGGTCGAACGCCGGCTTCAGCGAGGCCAGCTTTTCGATCGTGGTGTCGCCGCGCAGGATGTTGTCGCGATTCACGCCGCGGAACGGCACGACGAGATCGTCGAAGAAACCGCGCTCGTAGGCGGCGGCCAGCTTCCTGTGCGACGACAGCGCCCATTCGTCCTGCGCCTCGCGGGAGATGTTCCACTCCTTCGCCATGTCCTCGCAGTGCTGGCCCATCGACTTGCCGGTGCGCGGCTCGCCCACGCCCGGGAATTCCGGCTTGAGTTCGCCGAACGAGAAGCCGCGGGTGAGGCGCGCGATGCGGTCCATCGTGGTCTTGGCCGCGGCGGCCGACAGCAGCCGGCGGCGCAGTTTCGGATTGACGGCGATCGGCACGTCGGAGGTGGTGTCGGACCCGCCGCCGATGCCGACCTCGATCTGCCCGGCGGCGATCTTGTTGGCGATGGCGATGATGGTGTCGAGCGAGGTGCCGCAGGCGCGCTGCATGGTGATGCCCGGGGTCAGCGGCGACAGCCCGGAGGACAGCGCGGCCTCGCGGCCGAGGTTCCAGTCGCTGCTGTGCTTGAGCACCGCGCCCATCGCGACTTCGCCGAGCTGCTTGCCCTGCAGGCCGAACTTCTCGACCACCGCGCCGAGCGTGCGCACGCTCATTCCGAGGTTGCCGACGTCGGCGTAGGCCGTGTTCTGGCGGCAGAAGGGAATGCGGGCACCGCCGAGGACGGCGACGGGACGACCATGCAGCATCGGGCACCTCGAGAGGACAGGGCCGCGGCGGTGCGCGGCTGGGCTTCGATTGGACCCGCAAACGCTGGAGCTTCGTCTCTAAAACGCCGCGAAGGCCGACGCGGGCGGGCGAACGGCGGATAATGCGGCGAGTGTAACCCCCGCCCCGCGACCGACGCGACCATGACCGCCCTGCAGCCCGCTTCCGCTTCCCCGTCGCGCACGATCGTGCGCGGTGCCCTCGCCCTGGAGCTGGTCCCCGGCACGCAGCCGGGACGCGCCGCGCTGCGCCAGGCCGAGGCCGGCGCGCTGGCGGCGCTGGTGGGCCGCGACCTGTCGGGCTTCAGCGCCGGGGCGGCG
>JBQCJG010000203.1:0-3552 GCA_051952955.1 Lysobacteraceae bacterium
GCATGCGCTGCCGGTGGTCGGCCCGACCGCCGAACCCGCCGGTGCGCCGCCCGACGCGCTGCCGTCGACGGCAGCGACGCCGCCCGCGAACGGCTGAGGCCGGCGACGCTCAGCCGCCGGGCTGCAGGCGCCGTCCGCCACCGTGGCGGCGCGCGATCGGTCCCGGCACCCCCAGCAGGAAGCCCTGGCCGTACTCGCAGCCTTCCTCGATCAGGATCCGGCGCTGGCTTTCGGTCTCGATGCCCTCGGCGATGGTGTCGATGCCGAGCGTGAGCGCCATCGCCAGGATCGTGCGCACCAGCGCCAGGCTTTCGTTGCCGGCTTCGCCTTCCAGCCCGGCGATGAAGCTGTGGTCGATCTTGAGCCCGCGGATCGGGAAGCGGTGCAGGTACGACAGTGCCGAGAAACCGGTGCCGAAATCGTCCAGCAGCGCGGCGACGCCGTGGCCGCGCAGTTCGCGCAGCACGCGCAGCGCGCGCGCGGCGTCCTCGATCAGCGCGACCTCGGTGATCTCGATGCGCAGTCGGCTCGGATCCTGGCGCGACTCGTCGAGCATGCGCAGCAGCCGGTCGGCGAAGTTGTCCGAAAGGAAGTGCCGCGGCGAGACGTTGATGGACACGTAGCGGTCCGGGTATTCGGCCATCGAGGCGATGACGTGCGCGTACATCAGCCAGTCGACCTGCTCGATCAGCGCGCCGTCCTCGCCCACGCCGATGAACTCGGACGGCAGCAGCAGGCCGCGACGCTCGTGGTTCCAGCGCACCAGCGCCTCGTAGCCGATGCCGACGCCGTCCTTCAGGCGCAGGATCGGCTGGAAATACGGCTCGAACGCGTCGTGCATGATCGCGCGGCGCAGGTCGGCCTCCAGGTCGAGCAGGCGCATGGCCTCGGCGCGCATCTCCTCGTCGAACACTTCGCTGCGGTTGCGGCCCAGGCGCTTGGCGCGGTACATGGCGGCGTCGGCGTCGCGCAGCAGTTCCTCGCTGCGGCGATAGCGCGGATGCCACAGCGTGATGCCGATGCTGGCCGACGGGAAGATCTCGCGGCCCTCGATCCACAGCGGCTGTCCCAGCACGCGCAGGATGCCTGCCGCGTAGCGCTCGGCCTGCGCATCGTTCTCGATGCCTTCGGCCAGCACCGCGAACTCGTCGCCGCCGAGCCGCGACACCAGGTCCGCGCGCCCGATCGCCTGCGAGATGCGGCGGCTGGACTCGACCAGCAGCTCGTCGCCGGCGACGTGGCCGACGCTGTCGTTGATCAGCTTGAAGCGGTCGATGTCGAGGAACATCACCGCGAACGGGCGGCCGCCGGGTTCCGAGGCGCGGGCGATCGCGTCGTCGAGGCGTTCCTGCAACTGGGTGCGGTTGGGCAGGCCGGTCAGCGCATCGTGGCGCGCCTGGTGGCGCAGGCGCTGTTCGGCGCGCAGGCGCTCGGCGATCTGCTCGCGCAGTTCGCGGTTGGCCTCGGCCAGTTCTCGGGTGCGCGTTTCCACCCGCATCTCCAGCTCGGCGTGCGCGGCCACCAGTCGGTCCTGCGCGCGCTTGCGCGCGAGCGCGGCGTCGACGTGGTGGGCGACGAAGGTCAGCAGCTCCTGGTCGCGCTCCGCGAAGTGGTGCCCCGTGTTGTAGCTCTGCACGCTGATCACGCCCTGCGCTGCGCCGTCGCGGGTCAGCGGCACGCCGAGCCAGCAGCAGGCCAGCGGCCCGAAGCTGCTGACCAGGCCCTGCTGCTCCAGCGCCTGGATCCGGGCCCGGTCCGCCAGCAGCGGCAACCCGGTCTCGATCACGTATTCGGTGAGGCCCTTGGCGCGCTGGCGGTCGCGGTTCGGACGCTTGTCGACTTCGTCCGCGGCGTAGGGGAATTCGATCCGCCGGCCGTCGGCGCTGAGGAAGGCGATGTAGAAGTTGCTGGCGTACAGCAGCTCGCCCACGATGGAATGCAGGTCGGCATAGAAACGTTCGAGGCTTTCCGCGCTGGTCGACAGCTCGGTGATGCGGAACAGCGCCTGCTGCAGCTTCTCGCCGCGCTGGCGCTCCTGCACTTCGGCCTGCAGTTCGAGGTTGGCGTGCTCCAGCGCCTGGGTGCGCTGCCTGACCCGGTGTTCCAGCTCGACCTGCGCGGTCTTGCGGTCCAGCGCGGTCTGGATGTGCATCGCCACGTATTCGAGCAGGGCGCGTTCTTCGGTGCCGTAGCGCTGCGCGTGCTCGTAGTCCTGCACCACGATCGCGCCGCAGACCTGGCCGTCGCGCAGCAGCGGCACGCCCAGCCAGTCCTCGCTCATCGGGCCGCCGGCGTATTCGTCGTCGTCGATGTCCAGCCGCTCGATGATCTCGCGCGGCGCGCCCAGCAGCGGCCGGCCGTGCTGCAGCAGCGCCGCGGTCAGGCTGTGCATGGTGTGGTCGACCGAGAACTCCATGTCCGGATCGGGATCGAACGCGTCGCGGCTGTCGGCGAAGTAGAGGTAGCGGATGGTCCGCTGGCGCTCGTCGTACTGGACGATGTAGAAGTTCTCCGCGGGCATCAGCCCGCCGACCACGTCGTGGATGCGCGCCAGCATCTCGCCCATCTCCAGGCCCGAACCGGCGAGGTCGGAGATCTCGTACAGGGCCTTCTGCAGGCGCTTGGATTTCTCCAGGGCCACGATGCGGACATCGGCTTCGGCCAGCCGCAGGGCCACGACGACCATGTCGCGCGCGATCCCGAACCAGGCGTCGACCGACCCGTCGTCCGGCGGCGCGGCGGGGTAGGCGACGCCCAGCGCCAGCAGGTGATCGTCGTCGTCGTGGCGACGGATCAGTCCGCCCGGCGCGGGATCCGCGGGGGCGTCGTCGTCCAGCCGGGCGAGCACGGCCTGATGCAGGGCGGCGGCGTCGCCTGCGCCGTTGTGCGCGCTGCCGGATCCGAGCCGGGCGTGACGCCAGGCGATGGCCACCTGGGCGCCTGCGGGCAGCGTGTGCGTGAGCGAAGCCAGCACGTTGCGTGCCGCTTCGTCCGCGGTCAGAGCGCCCCCGACTCCGCCTCCGGCCCCGACCGTCGCATCGGGATGGTCAGGAATCATGGCCGCAGCATATACCCGATTCCGCGGGTGTGACAGCGATCGCGTGTCGCGCTGCGGCACGATCGCGCGAGGCATCGATGGTGCCTATCGCGACGGCGGCACGTCCTCCAGATCGACCCAGACCGGATGGTGGTCCGAGGCCTTCGCGGCGACGGCATGGGGGTCGTCCGCGGTCGGCCACTCGACGCCGCTGGCCACGTTGCGGAAGCCGACCGAGGGCAGCACGTAGTCCAGGCGCAGGTCGCCGACCTTCGGCCCGAAGTCGCCGGTGTCCTCGGCCGGGTCGCCGCGCTGGCCGACGTTGCCCTGTCCGGTCAGCAGCGCGGCCTCGGCGGCGCCCGCGCTGCGCGGCGCGGGCGCCTGCAGCACGCGCGGATGCCGCAGCAGGCCGAGGATCGCCGCGTGGCGGCCGTCGCCGTGGACCGGTTGGTTGTTCCTGTCGCCGGCGCTGTCGAAAAGCGCGCCCGCCGGGAGCCCGCCCCAGCGTCCGGCGT
>JBQCJG010000204.1:0-2840 GCA_051952955.1 Lysobacteraceae bacterium
CCGGCCGCCCACGTCTGCATTCCGAACCGGACGAATACAGCACATGGGCATCAAATGCGGCATCGTCGGCCTGCCGAACGTCGGCAAGTCGACGCTTTTCAACGCGCTGACCAAGGCGGGCATCGCCGCGGCCAATTTCCCGTTCTGCACGATCGAGCCGAACGTCGGCATCGTGCCGGTGCCGGATCCGCGGCTGAACGCGCTGTCGGACATCGTGAAGCCGCAGAAGGTGATCCCGACTGCCGTCGAGTTCGTCGACATCGCCGGTCTGGTCGCCGGCGCGGCCAGCGGCGAGGGCCTGGGCAACAAGTTCCTCGCGCACATCCGCGAGGTCGACGCGATCACCCACGTGGTGCGCTGCTTCGAGAACCCGGACGTCATCCACGTCAACAACAAGGTCGATCCGATCGCCGACATCGAGACGATCGACACCGAGCTCGCGCTGGCCGACCTGGAATCGGTCGAGAAGGCGCTGCAGCGCGCCGAGCGTTCGGCGAAGACCGGCGACAAGGACGCGAAGGCGCGCGTCGAGGTGCTGGCGCGCATCCGCGCCGGGCTCGACAGCGGCAAGCCGGCGCGCGCGCTGGGCCTGTCCGACGACGACCGGCTGGCGGTGCGCGACCTGTTCCTGCTCACGCTCAAGCCGGTGATGTACGTCGCGAACGTGTTGGAGGACGGCTTCGAGAACAACCCGCACCTCGACGCCGTGCGCGCGCGCGCCGTGGGGGAGGGCGCCGAAGTGGTGCCGGTGTCGGCGGCGATCGAGGAAGAGCTGAGCCAGCTCGACGACGCCGACCGCGACACCTTCCTGGCCGACCTCGGCCTGGACGAGCCGGGCCTGAACCGGGTGATCCGCGCCGCCTACAAGCTGCTGGGCCTGCAGACCTATTTCACCGCCGGCGTGAAGGAAGTGCGCGCGTGGACGGTGAAGGCCGGCGCGACCGCGCCGCAGGCGGCGGCGGTGATCCACACCGATTTCGAGAAGGGCTTCATCCGCGCCGAGACCATCGCCTACGACGACTACATCAAGTACCGCGGCGAATCCGGCGCGCGCGACGCCGGCCGCCTGCGCCTGGAAGGCAAGGAATACCGCGTGCAGGAAGGCGACGTGCTGCACTTCCGCTTCAACGTCTGACGTCCCGCGCCAATGTGTTCCGATCACGCCCCGCCCCGCGCGGGGCGTGTCGTGTCCGCGGTTTGCCGGTGTGCGCATCGATCGTTAGGGCCAAGGCCTGAAGTATCCCCATAAGTTTTCGCGGAAGCCCCGGACATTCATGTCCTTACGGCATCCGTGAGCCCGTTCTGCTCTTGACGTTCCGGGGCCCCTGGTCGCGACGGGCTTCGCGGATCAGGCCCGCAGGGCGCGCGGCAGGAAGCCGCGCGTTTTTCGACCAGCACATGGAAGTGCTGTCGAAAAACCCCGCGATGCCCGTGCACCCGGCGCAGCGCGCCGGGCGCGACCAACGGGGTGTGCTTTCTTTGGTCACCCTTTCTTGACTCGCGCCTCCGGCGCTCGCCCCCGGATCACGTCCGGGGGCTTCGCCGTTCGCGCCGCAAGCGGCGCAGTGCACAAGCAAAGAAAGGTGACTCGCTCGCGGCAGCGAGCGAAACACAAGACCAACGGCAAGATTCCAAAGCGGGATTCCGGCATCCGCCGGGATGACGGGAATGGTGTTGCGCGATAAAGCAGATCCCTTGCCTACGGCTCGGGATGACACAAAGTAGGTCTAACGACTAATGCGATGATCTGCCAAGACAAAAAGTGGGGATCCCTCAAGCCAAGGCTCAGGCACGCGATCGCAGCCGAAAAAAAAGGCCCCTGCGAGTCCGAAGGGGCCTGTCCACTTCCTTGCGGTGCATGCTGCGCGGGGGAGGTCACCCGAAAGTCAGAGGCTTCCGTTGCCGCCGAACTTCCAGCTGAAATCGAGGTACACGGTGCGGCCGATCGAGTCGAACCACGACACGTCGTAGTAGGGATACGCGGTGTAGGTGCGGTCCTTCGGCGGCATGCTGTCGAACAAATTGTCGATCGCCAGGCCGACGCGCATGGCGTCGTTGATGCGGTAGCCGGCGGTGAGGTTCCAGCGCCAGGTCGCACCGATCCACGCGCTGTTGCCGTCGGCCGGGTCGTAGACCTGGTCGTACGAGTCCGAGGTCGGCAGCTTGCCCAGGCGCTGCCCGTGCACGCCGGCCGCCCACGGGCCGCGGTTCCAGGCGACCGACAGGCTGGTCTTGGTGCGCGGGATGTCGAAGCCGCTGTTGACCTCGAACTCGTCTTCGACGCGGTCCCCCCGATACTGCTGGAAGTCATGGCGCCGCACCCAGGTGTGGTTCGCCGAAAGCGTGAAGCGGCCGACCGACGTGTCGAAGCGGTAGCGCGCCGCGAGGTCCGCGCCGCTCGTCGTCTCGCGCGCGACGTTGATCGGGTTCACGTAGATGCCGTAAAGCGAGCCGTTGCTGCTGCGCGTGATGCGCGCGAGCGCGTCGACGCAGGTGGGCGAGTTGATGTCGAGGTCGCCGAGGCGGCACGACGCTTCGTCGCGCAGGATCGAGTCGACGCTCATGTCCTGCACCTGGTTGCGCATGTCGATGTCGAACCAGTCGAGCGAGAGGTCGAGGCCGTCGAGCGGCGACCAGACCAGGCCCGCGGTCCACGACTTGCTCGTTTCCGGGTCGAGCGTGCGATTGCCCGCGCGCGTGCGGATCAGGCCCTCGGAATATTCTTCGCAATCATCGGCGCCATCGTTGAGGCAGTTGTAGTAATCGATGCCCGAGGTTTCGTCGTTGCCGACGCCCGCGTAGACGTAGTGCAGATCCGGCGCGCGGAACGCGGTGCCGTA
>JBQCJG010000205.1:0-2892 GCA_051952955.1 Lysobacteraceae bacterium
GAGCGGCCGGCAAGCCCGGCCTGGTGATGGTCTGCGCGGTCATGCGCAAGCTCATGAGCATCGTCTTCGGGGTGCTCAAGCACCAGACCCCGTTCGCCACGCAGGGCCTTGCGCGGGGGTGAGCAAGACGGTATCTACCGAGCGGGATCAGATCCGCTCGTAATCCACGAATGCGAACGCGAACGCATGCCGGTCGTCCGCCGCATGCGCCTCGCGCGCGACCGTGCGCCACTGCGCGGGATCGACCTCCGGGAAGAACGCATCGCAGCCGTCGACGACGGTGTCGACATGGGTGAGATGCAGCCGCGCCGCCCGCGGCAGCGTCATCGTGAAAATCTCGCCGCCGCCGATGACGCGCAGGTCCGATGCGCCGTCGCGCGCGGCGAGGACGATCGCCTCGTCGAGCGAGGCCACCGCCTCCATGCCGTCGAACGGCACGCGTCCGCTGCGCGTGAGCACGAGGTTGCGCCGCTTCGGCAGCGGACGACCGAGCGACTCCGCGGTCTTGCGGCCCATCAGCACCGGCTTGCCGACCGTCAGCGCCTTGAACCGCTTGAGGTCGTCGGGCAGATGCCACGGCAGCGCGTTGTCGCGGCCGATGCCGTTACGGCGATCGAGCGCGGCGACGAGGACGAGATCGGTGCTCACACCGCCACCGGCGCCTTGATCGCCGGATGCGGGTCGTAGCCCTCGATGGCGATGTCGTCGTAGGTGAAGCCGAAAATGTCCTTCACCGCGGGATTCAGGCGCAGCGTCGGCAGGGGACGGGTGTCGCGCGACAGCTGCTCGCGCACCTGCTCGAAGTGGTTCGCGTAGATGTGCGCGTCGCCCAGCGTGTGGATGAAGTCGCCGACACCGAGGTCGCAGACCTGCGCGACCATGTGCGTGAGCAGCGCGTAGCTGGCGATGTTGAACGGCACGCCGAGGAACAGGTCGCCGCTGCGCTGGTAGAGCTGGCAGCTGAGCTTCCCGTCCGCCACGTAGAACTGGAACATCGTGTGGCAGGGCATCAGCGCCATGTCGGGCAGGTCGGCCACGTTCCAGGCGCTGACGATCAGCCGGCGGGAATCGGGATTGCGCCTGATCTCGTCGACGACCCAGCGGATCTGGTCGATCTCGCGGCCGTCGGCAGCGGCCCAGCGCCGCCACTGCTTGCCGTAGACCGGGCCCAGTTCGCCGTCGGCGTCGGCCCATTCGTCCCAGATGCCGACCTTGTTCGCCTTCAGGTAGGCGATGCTGGTCTCGCCCTTCAGGAACCACAGCAGTTCGTGGACGATCGAGCGCAGGTGCAGCTTCTTGGTCGTCACCAGCGGGAAACCGTCGCGCAGGTCGAAGCGCATCTGCCGGCCGAACACGCTGCGCGTGCCGGTGCCGGTGCGGTCGGCCTTGTCGCTGCCGTGTTCGATCACGTCGCGCAGCAGGTCGAGGTAGGCCTTCATGCGGCGGTCTCCGGCGCGACGGCCGACGCGGGGGGCTGCGGCTGCAGCGTCGGCGCGCGGTGCGAGCGCCACAGCAGGACGAGGCCGAGCGCGACCAGCGGCAGGCTCAGCACCTGGCCCATCGTCAGCCAGCCGAAGGCGAGGTAGCCGATCTGCGGATCCGGCAGGCGCACGAATTCGACGAGGAAGCGGAAGCAGCCGTACAGCAGCGCGAACAGCCCGGCCACCGCGTAGCGCGGGCGCGGCCTGCGCGAGAACCACCACAGCACGCAGAACAGGGCCACGCCCTCCAGCGAGAACTGGTACAGCTGCGATGGATGCCGGGCCAGTGCGTCGAGCGCGCCGCTGGCATGCATCGACTGCAGGGTGGTGGCGTCGTAGGCCTGCAGGCCCGGCTCGGCGTGCGGGAAGATCACGCCCCAGCCGCCGTGCGTGTACTTGCCCCACAGTTCGCCGTTGATGAAGTTCCCGAGGCGGCCGAAGCCCAGCCCCGGCGGCACCAGCGGCGCGACGAAATCGACCACGTCGAAGTAGTGCATGCGGTGCCTGCGCGCCCACCACAGCGAGGCGACCAGCACGCCGACGAGGCCGCCGTGGAAGCTCATGCCGCCTTCCCACAGCTTGAACACCTGCATCGGGTTGGCGACGTAGCTCGACAGGTCGTAGACCAGGATGTAGCCGATGCGCGCGCCGAAGATCACGCCGAGCATGCTGTAGAACAGCAGGTCGCCGTAGGCCTGCTCGTCGACGCCCGGCAGGCGCCCCGCGCGGACCCGGCTGCGCCCGAGGAACCACGCCGCGGTGAAGCCCAGCAGGTACATCACGCCGTACCAGTGCACCGCGGGATGGACGTCGTTCCCGAACAGCGTGAACGCCGGGAACTGGACCATGATCGGGTCGAGATCGTGCAGGAACGTCATCGGCGGTGCATGCGGCGGAGGTCGGCGTATTGTGCCGGAGCGGGCCGCGCAGCGGGTCGCGCGGCATGTGCGGCAAGGCGCCTCAATCGAGGATGCGCGGCAGGTCGGGCAGTTCGTTGCGGTCGGCCATGCCTTCGATCCGCGGGAAGTGCGCGGCCAGCAGGTCGCCGGCGGCGGCCACGCCGCGCAGCACCGCCGCCTCGGGATCGCCGGCGGCCAGTCGCTCTTCCATGGCGAGGCAAACGCCCCGCCACTGTTCGGCACTGACCATGGACAGGCCGCGGTCGGCGACGATCTCGATCCGCCGGTCGGCCAGCAGCAGGTGGATCAGCACGCCGTTGTTTTCCTCGGTGTCCCACACCCGCAGCTCGGCGAACGCGCGCTCGGCGCGATCGCGTGCGGTGGCGCCGGCGCGCAGCGCGGCCCACGGCAGTGCCGCGTCGACCGCGAAGCACAGCTCGCCGCGATGGCGCAGTTCGTTGGCGGCGATGGCCTGGGCGATGCGTTCGAGGCTCGCCTGCGGGAACAGGCGA
>JBQCJG010000206.1:0-5547 GCA_051952955.1 Lysobacteraceae bacterium
CGGCCGGCAAGCCCGGCCTGGTGATGGTCTGCGCGGTCATGCGCAAGCTCATGAGCATCGTCTTCGGGGTGCTCAAGCACCAGACCCCGTTCGCCACGCAGGGCCTTGCGCGGGGGTGAGCAAGACGGTATCTACCAAGCCCGGGATTCTGCAGCGGCTTGGTGTTCAACCGCAGAATGGCGGGTCAGGCCGTTCTACCGAGCCGGGGATTCTTCGGCGGCCGGGTGCTCAGCCGCCCACGCCCAACCCGATCGGGCAGCTCACGCCGGTGCCGGCGAGGCCGCAGTAACCGTCCGGGTGCTTCGACAGGTACTGCTGGTGCTCGTCCTCGGCGAAGTAGAACGTCGGGGCCGGCGAGACGATGTCGGTCGTGATCGCGCCCAGCCCCGCGGCCGTGAGCCGTGCCTGGTAGGCGTCGCGGCTGGCCTGCGCCAGCGCCAGCTGCGCCGGCGTGGTGCAATGGATCGCCGAGCGGTACTGGGTGCCCACGTCGTTGCCCTGGCGCATGCCCTGGGTCGGGTCGTGGCTTTCCCAGAAGACCGCGAGCAACCGTTCGAACGACACCTGCGCCGGATCGAAGACGACCTGCACCACTTCCGCATGGCCGGTCTCGCCGCTGCAGACTTCGCGATAGGTCGGGTTCGGCGTGTAGCCGCCGGCGTAGCCGACCGCGGTGGTGAAGACGCCCGGGAGCGTCCAGAACCGGCGCTCGGCGCCCCAGAAACAGCCCATGCCGAAGGACACCGTCTCCAGCCCGGGAAACGCGTCGCGCAGCGGGCGGCCGTGGACGTGGTGGACGTTGCGCAGCGGCAGCGGCTCGCTGCGACCGGGCAGCGCGCGTTCGGGCGTGGGCAGGCGCTGTTTCCAGGCCCCGATGCCGAGCAGGGATTCGAGCATGACGGACTCCGTTGCGTACGTGGGACGAGGGCACAGAGGCGCGCGGCAGGTCCGACGGTGCGCGCCACGGCACGATATGCGGCGCGGCGCGGCGGCGTTCAAGCCGCCGTTCAGGCGCCGGGCGGCGTCAGGCCGTGGCCGGTCGCGCCACGAACACCGCCGGGGCCACGCTCACGCGATTGCGGCCGGCGCGCTTGGCCGCGTACAGCGCCTTGTCGGCGCGTTCCACCGCCGGTTGCGGCATCGATTCCTGCGCCAGCTGGGTGGCGACGCCGATGCTGACGGTCAGCCGCACGCCGTGGTCCTGGTACTGCAGCTCGGCGGTCTCGATCGCCAGCCGGATCTGCTCGGCGATGGCCCGCGCCATCTCGGTCTGACGCCCGGGCAGGATCACCAGGAATTCCTCGCCGCCGTAGCGGCCGAACTGGTCCTCCTCGACCAGCTGCGCGCCGATGAGGCGGGCGATCTCGCGCAGGCACTGGTCGCCGGCGGCGTGGCCGAGGCGATCGTTCACCGCCTTGAAATGGTCGATGTCGACGAACAGCACCGACAGCGGCAGGCCCTTGCGGTGCGCGTGCTGGAAGGTCCGCGCCAGCGCCTGGTCGATGCTGCGCCGGTTGAGCGCGCCGGTCAGCCCGTCGACCTCGGCGGTGTGGCGCAGGTGCAGCGCGGTGAAGGCCTCGTCGACCTGCATCACCGCGATCCGCGCCAGTTCGCGCGCGATCGACAGTTCGTCGGGATGGAACACGGTGGCGCCGGTCCGCTCCAGCACCAGCGCGCCCCACGACGGCGCGCGCACCGGCAGCGAGACCGCGGCCTCGACCGCGACCGGCACGTCCTCGCCGCTGCGCGAGACCGGCTGCTGCACGTCGATGTGGATCGCCAGCTGCTGGCGCAGGGCCGGCAATCGCGGGGTGATGCGTTCCACCAGCGCGTCGAGCGCGGTGCCGGGATGCGCGGCCAGGGTGTCGCGGCCGTGGTAGCCGCGCAGCACCGCCAGCACGTGGTCCGCGGGCACGATCCGGCGCAGGTGGTCCAGCAGCAGGCGCATCGCCAGCGGCTGGATCTCCTCCTCGCCCACGCCGCGCAGCGCCATCTGCAGCGCGGTCAGCAGCTCGGTGCGCACCGCCTCGCGGTACATGCGGCGCTCGGAATCGGCGCGCGCACGCTGCTCGCGGTCGCGCTGTTCGCGATATTTGCTGATGCGGCTGATCAGGCCCACGCTGATCGCGGCGGTGGCGACCATCATCGCGATCTGGTGGCCGAAGCGCACCCACAGGCTGTCCGGCAGCAGGCCGTGCGCGCCCAGTTCCCACGCCGCGGCCGCGGCCGCCATGCCCACCACCGAGAGCGTGACCAGCGACGAGAACGGCACCCGCCGCCGCCAGGCGTCCTTCATCAGGTACAGCGCGACGCCGCAGCCGCCCAGCCAGAGCGCAGGCACCAGCCACGCGGTGATCGCATCGCCGTGCCGACCCCAGACCGCGATCGCGGCCGCCAGCGGCAGCAGGCCCAGCGCCGTGCGATGCACGCCCTGCGCCAGCGTCGGCCGGCTCTGCGCGGTGTCGGCGTAGCGCAGCAGGATGACCAGCGCCGAGGCCTCGAACACCAGCGACACCAGGTGCAGCCCGGCGCCGCCGAGCCGGCGGAACAGGCCGAAGGGATCGATCGCGTACAGGTGGCCGGTGGAGGCCAGCAGCAGCAGCGTGGCGGCGAGGCAGAACAGGAACAGCGACAGGAAGCTCAGGTCGCGCGAGGCCACGAACAGCGCCAGCATCAGGCCCGCGACCGTCAGCAGGCTGGCGTAGGCCAGGGTGACGAGGATGGTCGCGCGCTGGGTCTCGTGCTCGGCCAGCGTGGCCGGCAGCAGCTCCGGGCGCAGCGTCGTGTCGCGCAGTGCGGTGGCGCTGAGCTGCACCTGGATGTCGCCCTCCCAGGTCGAGGGCAGCCGGAAGACGAAACCGACCGGCATCGTCCCTTCGTCGGGCCCAGGTGCGAGGAAACTGCGCGGCCCGCTGTCCCAGGCCTCGCCCGCGCGCAGCCGCACCGAGGCCACCGGCACCCGCGGCATCCAGATCACCCATTGCGGCGATTCGGGCGTGCGCGGCGGCAGCGTGAAGCGCAGCTCGGCCCGGGTCTCGCGGGCGGCCGAGGCCCGCACCGGCAGGGACCGGTCGTCCACGCCCAGCGCGGGCACGACGCCGTCGATGTCCGCCAGCGGCACCAGTCGCATCGGCAGCGGCTTCTCCGCCGGCGCGGCGGCGCGACCCGGCGACAGCACGTAAAGACCGAGCAGCAGGACCGCGACCATGCCGAGGACACGGAGCCAGACCCGGGGATCGTCCCGACGCGAAAACGCCATGCTCAGCCGCGCATCGTGGTCACTCGGATCTTCCCGATCCCGGCCGGATGCAGGCCACGGGCGGCCGTGGCGCGACGCCACACCGCTCCGGTCACGGCCGGGCGGACTGCCCCCGTGGTGGTCCCGTTGTCCGACATCGCCATTCGCACCCGCATGTCCCCGAGGGCGGCCTGTTTTTCGCCTGCCACGTTACCATTCGTGCACGATGCCCGGCACGAGCGCCCGGCCCGGTCCGGACGGACGGCATCTCCCCGGCACGGCGGGTCCCGGGCAAGGCCGACACGCCGGCGAGCGTTCGCGACGCATGAAAAAGGCCATCACACGCTCTAGACTGGCGGTTTTCGCCGTGCCAGACCCTCGATGACCCCGGACCCGACCGCCGACGCCCTGCCCGCAGACACCGAATTCCGCCCGGACGCCGGCCGCCAGGACTTCATCCGCCAGATCGTCCGCGACGACCTCGCCGCCGGCCGACACGCCGAGATCCGCACCCGCTTCCCGCCGGAGCCCAACGGCTACCTGCACCTGGGCCACACCCGCGCGATCTGGACCGACTTCGGCATCGCCCGCGAGTTCGGCGGCCGCTGCAACCTGCGCCTGGACGACACCAACCCCGCCAAGGAAGACCCCGAATACGTCCGCGCCATCCAGGACGACGTGCGCTGGCTGGGCTACGAATGGGCGTCGCTGCGCCATGCCTCGGACTACTTCGAGGTGTTCTACCTCGCCGGCGAGCAGCTGATCCGCCAGGGCGACGCGTTCGTCTGCGATCTCAGCGCCGACGAGGTGCGCGCCTATCGCGGCTCGCTGACCGAACCCGGCCGGCCGTCGCCGTACCGCGACCGCAGCGTGGAGGAGAACCTCGACCTGTTCCGGCGCATGCGCGCGGGCGAGTTCCCGGACGGCGCGCGCACGCTGCGCGCGAAGATCGACATGGCCAGCGGCAACATCAACCTGCGCGACCCGGCGCTGTACCGGATCAAGCACGTCGAGCACCAGAACACCGGCGACGCGTGGCCGATCTACCCGATGTACGACTACGCGCATTCGCTCAGCGACTCGGTGGAAGGCATCACCCACTCGCTGTGCACGCTGGAGTTCGAGGACCACCGCCCGCTGTACGACTGGTGCGTGCGCAAGGTCGACCTGCCGAACCATCCGGAACTGCTGGCGCCGCTGGCGGCGAAGGGCCTGCCGATCGAGGCCGCGATCCCGCGCCAGATCGAGTTCTCGCGACTCAACCTCAACTACACGGTGATGAGCAAGCGCAAGCTGATGACGCTGGTCGACGAAGGCCTGGTCGACGGCTGGGGCGACCCGCGCATGCCGACGCTGCAGGGCATCCGCCGCCGCGGCTACACGCCCGACGCGCTGAAGCTGTTCGTCTCGCGCCTGGGCCTGTCGAAGCAGAACTCGCTGATCGACTACTCGGTGCTGGAGAACACGCTGCGCGAGGACCTCGACGCGCGCACGCCGCGGCGCATGGCGGTGCTCGATCCGCTGAAGTTCGTGCTGACCAACCTGCCCGACGGCCACGAGGAAACGCTGACGTTCTCCAACCATCCGAAGGACGAGTCCTTCGGCACCCGCACCGTGCCGTTCTCGCGCACGCTGTGGATCGATCGCGAGGACTTCGCCGAAGTGCCGCCGAAGGGCTGGAAGCGCCTGGTGCGGGGCGGCGAAGTGCGCCTGCGCGGCGCCGGCATCGTCAAGTGCGACGAGGTGGTGAAGAACGACGCCGGCGAGATCGTCGAACTGCGCGGCACGCTCGACCCCGAATCGCGCCCCGGCATGGCCGGCGCCGACCGCAAGATCAAGGGCACGATCCACTGGGTCAGCGCCGCGCATGCGGTCGAAGCCGAAGTGCGGCTCTACGACCGCCTGTTCACCGTGCCGAATCCCGACACCGACGAAGACGGCAAGAGCTACCGCGATTACCTCAACCCGGAGTCGCGCCGCAGCGTCCGCGGCTATGTCGAACCCGCCGCCGCCGACGCCGCGCCGGAGCAGGGCTTCCAGTTCGAGCGCACCGGCTACTTCGTCGCCGACCGCTTCGACCACACACCCGAGGCGCCGGTGTTCAACCGCAGCGTCACCCTGCGCGACACGTGGGCGGCGGGCGGTTGATCGCGGCATCGCACACAAGGAAACCTCCATGCGCCTGACGCTTCCGCTTGCCGCACTGCTCGTCGCGCTGTCGCTGACCGCGTGCAGCGCGCCCGCACCCGCGCCCGAAACACCGAAGACTGCGGCGGCCGCGCAGGCCGCGCCCGAGCAGCCGTTCCAGT
>JBQCJG010000207.1:0-8507 GCA_051952955.1 Lysobacteraceae bacterium
CACCCGTCGTTTTCGCTTTGCAAACATTTTTTTCACATCCGTTCGCGGTGCCGACGGGCGGCGGTGATGCGCGGATGCACGCGACCAACGCAGGAAGGGCGGCCGAAGCCGCCCTTCCAGGATATGGCGGATGCGATGCGCTTACGGCATCAGCACCTTGTCGACGACGTGGATGACGCCGTTCTTCTGGCGCACGTCGGCGATCGTGACCCTGGCGACGTTGCCCTTCGCGTCGGTGACGGTGACGCCGCCGTCTGCGGCGCGCACGGTCAGCGTTTCGCCCTGCACGGTGGTCAGCGACGCGCTGCCCTTGCCGGCCTTGATCTTCGCGGCCAGCGCCTTCGCATCGAGGTTGCCCGGCACGACGTGGTAGGTCAGCACGGCAGTGAGCGTGCCCTTGTTCTCCGGCTTCAGCAGCGTGTCGACCGTGCCCGCGGGCAGCGCGGCGAACGCGGCATTGGTCGGCGCGAACACGGTGAACGGGCCCGGGCCCTTCAGCGTCTCGACGAGACCGGCGGCCTTCACCGCGGCGACGAGCGTGGTGTGGTCCTTCGAGTTCACGGCGTTGTCGACGATGTCGCGCGTGACGAGCATCGGCGCGCCGCCGACCGTCGGGTTGTCCTGGTGCATGCCGGCATGGGACATGTTGCCGGCGTGCGCGGCGAGGGTGGTGGCGACGAGCGTGGCGGCGAACGCGGCGGCGAGGGACGAGGTCTTCATGGCGTTGTCTCCGTAGGTTGGGGGCGACCGGCGCCCGCGGTGCGCACGCGGCGTCCGCGGTCGATCGGTACGGAGGCAGTTACGCGGCATCGCATCGCGCGGATGCACGCGCATCGCGATGCATGGGGATCCGTTCATGATGGCACCGTCGCACATGCGCGATGCGCGGCGGCGCGCCACTACGCGATGCGATGCGCCACGGATGCACGCGACGCAGCGCGCATCCGTTTCAGTTCAGCAGCGGTTCGAGCGTGGCCCACACGTGGTCGCGCAGTTTCGGCTGCGCACCGGCGTTCGGATGCAGGCGGTCGGCCTGGAACGCGGTGTCGTCGGCGGCGACCGGTTCGAGCAGGAACGGCAGGAACGCCGTCCGCTTCTCCTTCGCGAGGTCGGCGAACAGCGCCTCGAAGCCCTGCGTGTAGTCGGGGCCGTAGTTCGGCGGCAGGCGCATGCCGACCAGCAGCACCTTCGCCTTCGCCGCCTGCGCGGCGTCGATCATCGACGCGAGGTGCGTGCGCGTTTCCGCCAGCGGCAGGCCGCGCAGGCCGTCGTTCGCGCCGAGTTCGATCACCACGACCTGCGGCGTGTTGCGCGCGAGCTCGTCCGCGATGCGCGCGGCGCCGCCGGCGGTGGTCTCGCCGCTGACGCTGGCGTTCACCACGCCCCAGCCCGGCTTTTCCTGCGCGATCCTGCGCGCGGTGAGCGACACCCAGCCTTCGTCGGCCGCGAGTCCGTAGCCGGCGGACAGCGAATCGCCCATGACCAGCACGATGTGCTGCGCAACGGGCTGCGATGCAGGCGCGGGAGCTGCGGGCGCGGTCGGCGTCGTCGCCGCGACCGGCGCGGACGTCGTGTCCTCAGGCGCGGGTGTCGGCGTACGCGTGCATGCGGCGAGCGCGAGCAGTGCGCAGCCGAGTGCGAACGCGACGGTGCGGCGCTGCAGCGACTCAACCATGGCGCGCCTTCAGCATCGCGTAGCAGGCGCGCAAGGCCTGCGCTTCGCCGCCGGCGGGGCGGCCGGGACGGTCGCTGTCGTTCCAGCTGTAGACGTCGAGGTGCGCCCACGGCTGGTCGGCGGGCACGAACTTGTCGAGATAGAGCGCAGCGGTGACGCAGCCGGCCATGGGGCTGCTGCTGCCGTTGGCGAGGTCGGCGATGCCGCTGGAGAGATAGCGCAGGTACGGACGATGCAGCGGCATGCGCCACAGCGGATCGCGCGTCCGCGCGGCGGCGGCGAGCCAGTCGTCGGCGAGGCGGTCGTCGTTCGCGAACAGCGCCGGCAGGTCGGGGCCGAGCGCGATGCGCGCGGCGCCGGTGAGCGTGGCGAAGTCGAGCACCAGCTGCGGCTTCTGTTCGACGGCGTAGGCCAGCGCGTCGCACAGCACCACGCGGCCCTCGGCGTCGGTGTTGTCGATCTCGACGCTGAGGCCCTTGCGGGTGGCGATGATCTCGCCCGGGCGATACGCGTTCGGGCCGATCGCGTTCTCCACCGCCGGCACCAGCAGCGTCAGCCGCACCGGCAGTTTGCGCGCCATGATCAGTTCGGCCAGCGCGATCGCGTGCGCGGCGCCGCCCATGTCCTTCTTCATGTTGCGCATGCCGGCCGCGGCCTTGATGTCGAGGCCGCCGGTGTCGAAGCACACGCCCTTGCCGACGAGCACGAGGTGCGGCGCGTCCTGCGCGCCCCAGTGCAGCACGATCAACCGCGGCGCGCGGTGCGAGGCGCGGCCGACGGCGTGGATCGCCGGGAAGTTGTGCGCGAGCAGGTCGTCGCCGGCGAGCACGTCGAGGTCGGCGCCCTGCGCCTGCGCGATCTCGCGCACGACCGCTTCCAGTTCGTCCGGGCCCATGTGCTCGGTCGGCGTGGTGATCAGGTCGCGCACGCGCACGCAGGCGGCGATCTGCGCGGCGACGTCGGCGTCGACCTCGGCCGCCAGCCGCGCCGGCGCGCGCGCGGCGTCGCGGTAGCGGGTGAAACGGTAGCTGCCCAGCGCCCAGCCCACGTGCAGCGCGTCGCGCGCCTCGCCATCGAGCGTGTCGGCGATGCGCCAGTCGCCCGCGGGCAGCGCGAACGGCGCATGCGACCACGCGAACGGATCGTGCAGGTCGCCGATGCCCAGCACCGCGCCGGCCAGGCCGTGATCGCCGGGCAGCAGCGCGAGCCCGCCCGCGGCGCCGGTGAAGCCCTGCGCCTGCAGCCACGCCTGCCGTGCCGGCGACTGCGTGGCGTTCCACTCGGCGAAGGTGGCGGCGGTGGTCGCGTGCAGCGGCAGCGCGGTGGCGTCGGCGGGGGCGAGTCCGGGCAATGCGGTCATGGGACGGTTCCGAGTGAAGACGCGGCGGGCACGGCGCCGGCGTGCGGCGGCATGCGTTCGATCAGATCGGCCAGGGCGGCCAGGTCGGGGACGACGAGATCCGGCGCGATGTCGTCGTGCGGCCAGTGCGGATGACGATCGCGGGCATCCTCGCGATGCACCCACGCGGTGCGCAGACCGGCGCGCGCGGCGCCGAGCACGTCGGCCTCGATGTGGTCGCCGACATGCAGCACCTCGCCGGGCGCGCAGCCGAGCCGCTCGCAGGCGGCGAGGAAGATGCTCGCCTCCGGCTTCGCCGCACCGTGTTCGCGCGAGCCGAGCTGGAACGCGAAATGGTGGTCGAGTCCGATCGCGGCGAGATCGGCGTTGCCGTTGCTCAGCGCCGCCACCGGCACGCGCGCGGCGATCCGCGCCAGGGCGTCGACGGCATCGGGATAGCACTCGACGCGGTTGCGCTCGGCGTAGAACACGTCGTAGGCGGCGTCGGTGAGCGCCGGGTCCTCGCCGCTCTCGACGAACGCCGTGTGCAGGCACAGGCGACGCAGCGCGCTCATGTCGTGGGCGAGGTCGGTGCGCTCGGTGAAGATGCGTTCGCGCAGGGCGCGCATCGTCGCGATCGGGAAGCGCTCGGCGGGGCGCGGGCTGGGCGCGCGCAGCCAGTCGTCGAGCACGCGCTCGATCCGCGCGCCGATCGGCGCGAACGGCCACAGGGTGTCGTCAAGATCGAGGGTGATGGCGCGGATGCGGAAATTCACGGCGGCAGTGTCGCGCGGGGGGGGCCGGGCGCCCGGGACATCCGTCATGGCGCGGGCGGGCCGGCCGCCGGCGCGGGCCGGCTCATTCCAGCAGCCGCGCCCAGGCCTCCATGCCGTCCAGCCGTTCCAGCACCAGCTTCGTGCAGGCCAGCAGCGGCACCGCCAGCAGCAGGCCGATGAAGCCCCACAGCCAGCCGACCACCATCAGTCCGAGGATCAGCACCAGCGGCGACAGCGCCATCCGCCGGCCGAGCACGATCGGCGTGACCAGCTGGCTCTCGATCGCGTGCAGCAGCAGGTAGACGCCGGCCGGCAGCAGCGCGTGCAGCGGATCGTCGAAGTGCACGAAGCCCATCAGCAGCGACGCCGCCACGCCGACCAGCGGGCCGACGTAGGGCGCGTAGTTCAGCACGCCGGCCAGCGTGCCCCACATCAGCGCTTCCGGCAGCGGCAGGCCGAGGCCGAGCAGCACGCCGGCGTACACCAGCCCCAGCAGGCCATTGATCACGCTGATCGTCAGCACGTAGCGCGACAGCTCGCGTTCGATCGATTCGAGGATCTCCACCGTCAGCCGCTTCTGCTGCTTGCTCGGCAGCAGCCCCAGCACCTTCTTCTGCAGGCCATCGCCGTAGACCATGAAGAAGAAGGTCAGCAGCACCACCGCCAGCACCGAGGCGAGCATGCGCGGCGTCGTGGTCAGGGCGCGATACGGGTCGTTGACCTCGGTGCGCACCACCTTCACCGCGCCGGCTTCTTCGCCGCCGGCGACGCGGGCGATGTTCTCCGCGCCCTTCTTGGCCTCCTGCACCGGCCGGGCGAGTTCGCGCAGCTTCGGCGCGATCTGGCGCATCTCGCGCGGCAACTGGCGGAACAGGTCGCCGGCCGGGTCGGCCAGCAGGCTGCCGAGCAGGATCGCCGCGGCGATGCCGCCCGTCAGTACCGCGGTGGCGCCGATGAAGCGCGGCACGTAGAGCCGGCGCAGCCCGCGCAGGATCGGATTGCCGATCAGCGCGAAGAACGCGGCCAGCAGGATCGGCAGCAGCAGGTCCTGCGTGGCCCACATGGTGAAGCCGACGGCGAGCGTCGCCAGCACCAGCGCGGCCCGCGAGGAGCGCGGCCGCGGCGTGAGGGCGAGGGCGACGCCGTCGCCCGGCGTCGCGACGGACGATTCGGGCGGGGCGAGGGGCGGTGCGGACGGTTCGGGCGAGGACATCCGGACAGCTTAATGCGCCGACGAATCCGCCGTGCGCGCCGGGGTGTCGTCGGCGCGTGCCGTGCGCGCTGCACGGCGCGCCGGGCTCATCGCATGAGCAGTCGGCCCTGCGCGCCGCCGCGCCAGACCATCAGCACCAGATCCTGCGGCGCATCGGCGAACCCGGCGCGGAAGCCGGCGAGGTCGCCGAACTCGCCGATGGTCGCGCCCTGGATCACGTCGCCCTTGCGCAGGCCGTTGCGGGCGGCGCGGCAGCCGTCGGCCACGGTGTCGACCAGCACACCGGTGGCGCCGTCGCGGCGCAGGGTTTCCGGCAGTTCGGCGAAGGTGGCGCCGGCCAGGCGCGGGTCGAGACTGGCGCCGGCGATCGCGCGCGGCTGTTCGCGCAGCGTCGCCTGCACCTGCACCGGCTTGCCGTTGCGGCGCACGTCCAGCGACACCTTGCTGTCCACCGGCTGCAGGCCCTGGAAGTTGCGCAGGCCGTCGCTGTTGTCGATGCGCTGGCCGTTGGCCGACAGGATCACGTCGCCTTCGCGCAGGCCCGCCGCGGCGGCGGCCGACCCCGGGTACACGCGGGTGACCACCGCGCCGCGGGCCTCGCCCAGGCCCAGGCCCTGCGCGATCCGCGCGTCCACGTCCTGGGTGTCGATGCCCAGCGCGCCGCGGCGCACGCCGCCGGTCAGCAGCTGCTCCATCACCCGGTGCGCGAGGTCGCTGGGGATCGCGAAGCCCAGGCCGATGTTGCCGGCCATGCTGCCGCGCGGATTGAAGCTGGCGGTGTTGATGCCGACCAGCCCGCCGTGCAGGTCGACCAGCGCACCGCCGGAGTTGCCCGGGTTGATCGAGGCATCGGTCTGGATGAAGTTCTGGAAGCCCATGCCCGGCAGGCCGCTGCGCTGGGTCGCCGAGACGATCCCCCAGGTCACGGTCTGGCCCACGCCGAACGGATTGCCCACCGCGACCACGAAATCGCCGACCTGCAGGCGGCCGCTGTCGGCCAGCGGGATCGCGGTCAGGTCCTTGGCCTGGATGCGCATCAGCGCCACGTCGGTATCGGGATCGGAGCCGACGAACTCGGCCTTCAGCGTGCGCCCGTCGTTGAGCGTGACCGAAACGTCGTCCGCGCCCTCGATCACGTGGTGGTTGGTCAGGATCAGCCCGCGCTGCGCGTCGACGATCACGCCCGAGCCCAGCGATTCGGAGATGCGCTCCTCGGGGATGCCGAAGATGCGGCGGAACATCGGGTCGTCGCCGAACGGCGTGTTCACCCGCACCCGCTGCTTGGTGTGCACGCTGACCACCGCCGGGGTGACCTTCTTCAGCATCGGCGCCAGCGACGGCAGCGGCTGGCCGTCCACCGCCGCCGGCGGGCCCCCCCACGCCGCGACCGCGGGCACGGCCGACGCGGCGATCGCCGGGGTTTCCAGGGTTTCGCGCACCCAGGTGGCGGCGAACCCGCCGAACGTGGCGGCCGCGGTCAGGGCGAGCAGGAGCGGGACTTTCCGGGGGCGGTGATCGGTGCGTTCGGCGGTCATGGCGGGGTCGTCGGGGCAGGCGGGGGAAGGCGCGCGCGGGCAGGCCAAGATCGCGGCCGCGGCCGGCGGAATCAAGCCTGCGGTGCGCGGGACGGAACAGCTTTCGCGGCGCGGCTTAAACGCGGCCTGAAACCGTGACCGGCCACACGCGGACGAGGTTCCGGCTGCCGGTCCGTCCGGGGGTGGAACAGCCTGCGAAAGGTGCGTCAAGCCGTTGACTTGGGGAAACGGGGCGCGTAGCTTGGCACCCCGCGTCGCCACTACATCTTGGGGTGAGCGTGGCGGCCGACCCAACCAATGGTGTTTCACGGGACATGTGGTTCCACGGAAGACACGACGGGCGGCAGGCGTTCGCAAGCGGAAGTCCGTCGATTCAGGGCGTCTTTCGTGCAGTCGGGCGTACAGGAGCGTCACACGCGGTCGGATCGTGTACCGCATCACAGAATCCGTCGACGGCGTAGAGCAGGGGCTCCGCCGTCGGCACCCGACGACAACGAGGCTCCGGCATGTCCCGTGGCCCGCGAACTGACGAGGATGGGAGTGGAATGAGTACTGTGCGTCTCGAAGCCGTGGCGAAGGCGGAGGCTGCCGCCGAGATTCCGATGCAGCCGGCGTCCTGGGACATCTGGGACAAGAAGTACCGGCTGAAGACCAAGCAGGGCCACGACGTCGACGCCGACATCGACGGCACCTACCAGCGCGTCGCTCGCGCCCTGGCCGACGCCGAGCCCACGGCCGAGAAGCAGAAGTACTGGTACGAGCGTTTCGTCTGGGCGCTGCGCCGCGGCGCGATCCCGGCCGGCCGCATCACCTCGAACGCCGGCGCGCTGGCGCACAAGCCGGCCACCAGCACCATCAACTGCACCGTCTCCGGCACCATCCACGATTCGATGGACGGCATCCTGGAGAAGGTCCACGAGGCCGGCCTCACGCTGAAGGCCGGCTGCGGCATCGGCTACGAGTTCTCGACGCTGCGCCCGCGCGGCGCGTTCGTTGCCGGCGCCGGCGCCTACACCTCGGGCCCGATGTCCTTCATGGACATCTACGACAAGATGTGTTTCACCGTCTCCAGCGCCGGCGGCCGCCGCGGCGCGCAGATGGGCACGTTCGACGTCTCCCATCCGGACGTGAAGGACTTCATCCGCGCCAAGCGCGAGGACGGCCGCCTGCGCCAGTTCAACCTGTCGCTGCTGATCACCGACGGCTTCATGCAGGCGGTCGACACCGACGCCGACTGGCCGCTGGTGTTCCCGATCAACGAGAAGGAAGTCGGCGACCTCGACATCGGCGACCCCGAGCAGGTCGTGTGGCGCGACTGGCCGACCACCCGCAACTACATCACCCGCGACGACGGCATGGTGGCCTGCCGGATCTACGGCCACATCCGCGCCCGCCACCTGTGGGACATGATCATGGTCTCGACGTACGACTACGCCGAGCCCGGGTTCATCCTGATCGACAAGGTCAACGAGATGAACAACAACTGGTGGTGCGAGACCATCCGCGCCACCAACCCCTGCGGCGAGCAGCCGCTGCCGCCGTACGGCGCCTGCCTGCTGGGCTCGGTCAACCTGACCAAGTTCGTGCGCAACCCCTTCACCGACCAGGCCACGTTCGACTGGGAGGAATACAAGGAAGTGGTGCGCGTGTTCACCCGCATGCTGGACAACGTGGTCGAGGTCAACGGCCTGCCGCTGCAGCAGCAGCGTGACGAGATCATGCGCAAGCGCCGCCACGGCATGGGCTTCCTGGGCCTGGGCAGCACCATGACCATGCTGAAGATGAAGTACGGCAGCAAGGCATCCTGCGAGTTCACCGAGCGCATCGCCCGCGACATGGCGGTGGCCGGCTGGGAAACCGGCCTCGCCCTGGCGAAGGAAAAGGGCGCCGCGCCGATCATGGACGAGGTGTTCACCGTCACCGCCGAGATGCTGCGCAAGCGCCCGGAAATGGTGCGCGACGGCTGGAA
>JBQCJG010000208.1:0-13809 GCA_051952955.1 Lysobacteraceae bacterium
CCGCGGCTCAACGAGTTCTTGCACGCGGCCGGGGGAATCACGTTCGCCCACAACCAGGCGGTGGGGCCGGACAACCCCCGGCGCGGGGCGGGGGGCGCGGGCCGGGAGCTCGCGGACACCGCCCTGTATCGCAACGCGACGGCCGACGACCAGATCCGCATGGCCACCGTCATCTCCAAGCTGGAGAACCAGGACGGACGCCGCAACTGGCCCGGTATCATCAACCGCATCGAGAACGGCACCATCGCCTCGGTGGACGACCTCAGCGCGGCCGTCCCGCGGCACCTTCAAGGCGACCGCGATAACGCCTTGCGGGGCGCGGAGCTGGTGATCGCCCTGCGCGGAGCGGAAGCGGGCAACCCGCTCCGGGGCGCGTGGCAGGATGTGATGGCGAACCCGCTGGTCAACCCGACCCAGCTTGATCAAGACCGGGCACATCCGAACCTGCCGGCCGAGTATTCGACCGTCAAGAACCTGTTTCTGGCGCCGGCGCAGGGCAGGGCGTTCGTCGAGGCGCTGGACGCCGGCGGCACCCGCGCGCAGGACGTGCGTTTCCAGGGCGCGCCGGCCGGCCATACCGCGGGCCTGTATGTGTCCGGCCACGACTTCGTCCAGTGGAACCGCGACGGCCAAGGGCACGCGAACATCGGGGGGCGTTGGCAGGAGGTCGAGCGCGACCAGGTCACCCGGCTGGACCGGGGCAACGGCGTGGTCGACTTGAACGTGACACGCAACGGCGTGGCGGTCCCGCTGCTGCACGTGGATCCGAGGGCTCCTGAGGCGCGCCCGGACCAGCCCCACGAAGCGCCCAGGCAGCCAGCGGTGCCGCGCGCGCCAGGTCCCGGGCGCCGCGCCGATGCTTCGGACGCAGACGGGCCGGAGCCAAGGCAGCCAGAGACTCAACCCCGACACGCCGCCCTGATGCTGGACAACCCCTCGCACGAGAATCACGGCATGTTCGCCGCCGCATTGCGGGCCGTGAACGATCGGGACGCCGAGATGGGCCGGCAACCCGACGACGTCAGCCGACAACTCGCCGGCGGGCTCGTCGAAAAGGCGCGCGAGCGCGGGTTGGAGACGATCGGCGCCGCCAAATTCACATCGGACGGCACGAAGGTGGGCATGACCGACACCGTCGATCTCTCGGCGCCATGGGCGAAAACCGCGGTCGGGGAGGTGGGGCAACTAGCGGGTCGGAGCCTGACGCGGAGCAGCGAGAATGTAGCGGCGATCAATCAGCAACAGGCGCTTGAGCAGACCTTGAAGCAACCGACGCAGGCACAAGCGATGCAGGGACCGGATGATCCGGCACCGAAGGGGCCAAGGTTAGTGTGAAGGATGCAGCGAACGTCGTTGAAGCAGACACAATGTATCCGCTGCCTTGCAGCTTCCCTGGGAACCATCCGGGGAACCGTTTTCTGCACCCGCTGCGGAAGGCGACTGATTGATTGGAATGGTTTCTCTTGCTGAGGAATCGATTCCCAAACCGCCTTTCGCGTTGGTGAAGTATGAGCGGGGGCAGTTCGCCGAGGCGCTTGCTCGCAGCATCGCGTGTCACGACTGAGCGGGGGCGCACCGACATGGGCGCCATGTGTATCGCCCCAGCACGAGAAGGCTGCGGCCCCTCCGAACTGCAGTGAGACAGCAGCCAGCACATAGTTCCGGACGGTAGTCTGGTTCGCCTTATGCGCGGGAAGCTTGTTTTTTCGGCTTGCTTTCTCGGGCGCTTCGGAGGTCAAAATCGTCTCCGTCCGCGTGCGGTTGGAAAGACTTCCACTGGCTGTCATCGGTAGATAGCGACTACCCATTGGCAACTCCCTCTCTGAGACATCAGTTGTAGCCATAGCTGAGGCTTCTGCCGCGGCGGCGACTCCACTGGCATTGCGTATGAAGATCCCTTTGAGACAAGAGTTGCCGACCACGTAGGTGGCGCGCCCGCCAGGTTTTAAAACCCTGGCCGTCTGCTCTGCCAGCTTTCAAAAGATCGTAGGCGTAGCGTGCAATCATCTTCTGGCACCTTGGCTCCATGCCTTCAAAGTTGCATACAGCATCGGTAACAGGCTTGATATTCTTCTGCGGTGTATTTGGATCTTGCGTCCGCTCAGCTCGGCCAACACGACCTGCGAAACGTCTCGTGCGGCTGCGGAGTTGAACCGGTACTTCGGAATCCAACGACATGGCCTTCCGATGCGTGCTCTTGCCGATGCTGCGTTCGGACCTCGTGGAGAGCGGCGACGAGCATCGCGAGCGGGCTGGTCCCGGTGGGCCTCGAGTCAAGGGTGGCGAAGGACTTCCGACGGAACGGAAGCCGTTCGAGGAGTTCCGGATCCACCGGCTGAAGCCTAGACGCAGCGTGCCCGCGGCTCCCGTACTCCGTACACGCGCTCGTCGCCACGGGTGGCCAGTGTCGGTACGGCGCGCCCGGCCGGGCATCCGCACGGCCTAGGGATGGGCAAGGGTCCACGGGCTATACTTCACGGCTTCGTATTCCCGGTTCTCCGAACATGAAGCCCACTCTCGACTCGATCGCCTCCGCCAAAGCCAAACTCGCCGAAGAACTGCGGCAGCTCGAACAGCAGGAAGAGGATCTGCGGCGGGAGCAGTCCGCGGGTGCCTTTTCGAAGGTGATCGAACTGATCGGCACGTTCGGTTCGCAGTTCGATGCCAAGCAGAAGGCCGAGATCGCGGCGCTCGTCGCGCCGAAGGCGCAGGCCCCGAAGAAGGCGGCTCCCGCCAAGACGGAAGTCCAGCCGAAGTACTGGCTGCCGCACACCGGCGAGACGTGGTCCGGTCGCGGCCGGCCGCCGCGTGCATTCGCGGCGTGGGAAGGCACGGCGTCGCACCGCGAATGGAAGGCCAAGCACCCGGACGAGAAGTTTCCGAAGTATCCGGGCTGACCGTTCGGCACGGAGGTCTGTCGCCGCGGCGGACAAGTCGGGCGCATCGATCCGAATCGTGCGGCCGGACGCCGCGGTGATGACGCAGGGCGGGTCGCGACGTGCGACGCCCGCGACCGGAACTGTCATCATGCCGCGCGAGGCTGGCGCTGTCCGCCGCGCCGGAGCGTCCGCATGAAACTCGCCATCCTGTCCCGCAACGCCAAGCTGTACTCGACGCGCCGGCTGGTCGAGGCCGCGCGTGCGCGGGGGCACAGTGCGCGGGTGCTCGACCCGCTGCGCTGCTACATGCGCATCGCCAGCGACGGCTTCGACATGCATTACAAGGGGCGGTCGATCTCCGGCTACGAGGCCGTGCTGCCGCGGATCGGGGCGTCGATCACCCGCTACGGCTGCGCGGTGCTGCGCCAGTTCGAGCTGATGGGCAGCGTCACCCCGAACGGGGCGGAGGCCATCGTCCGCGCGCGCGACAAGCTGCAGGCGCACCAGCGGCTGGCGGCGGAGGGCATCGGCATGCCGATGACGGTGTTCGGCGACAACCCCGACGACACCACCGACCTGCTGTCGATGCTCGGCCCGCCGCCGCACGTCATCAAGCTCAACGAGGGCACGCAGGGCGCAGGCGTGATCCTGACCGAGAAGCCGTCGGCCTCGCGCAGCGTGGTCGAGGCCCTGCGCGGGTTGTACGCCAACTTCCTGGTGCAGGAGTTCATCGCCGAGGCCGAGGGCGCCGACCTGCGCTGCTTCGTGGTCGGCGACGCGGTGGTCGCGGCGATGCGCCGGCAGGCGCCGCCCGGCGACTTCCGCTCGAACCTGCACCGCGGCGGCTCGGCCGAGGCGGTGGTCGCCGAGCCCGACGAATGCGCGGTTGCGGTGCGCGCCGCGCGGGCGCTGGGGCTGGGCGTGGCCGGCGTGGACCTGATCCGGTCCGCCCGGGGGCCCTTGGTGCTGGAGGTCAATTCCTCGCCCGGGCTGGAAGGCATCGAGGCCGCCACGGGGGTGGATGTGGCTGGAAAGATCGTCGAACACATGGAAAATTCGACGAAAGCGCAAGTAAAGGCAAAGAAGCGGAAGCGCTGATCCGCCTGCCGGCGGGCGGCTGTCATGCCGCTTTAACGCCGCTTTAATCGCGCCGGGGGTAGCGTGTCCGGGCCGATTCCTGTGATTCCACCCATCCTCGTCAGGGCAGGTGCAGAAACCGGCACATCGGGGTGACACCCAACCTTCGGCCCGGGCGGCACGCGTCGCCCGGGCCCTTTTTTGCACGACGCGCGCGCGACGCATTGCATCCGCGGCGGCGCGCCGGCGTGCCGGGACGCGTGTGACAGAATGTCCGCGCGGCCTCCGGCGCCCGCGGGAACGGCCCGCGGCACGACCGGTCCGAGCAAGACCTCCGAGGACTTTCCGCATGCGCATACTCGTGATCGAAGACAACCAGGACATCGCCGCCAACCTCGGCGACTACCTGGAGGACCGCGGCCACACCGTCGATTTCGCCGCCGACGGCATCACCGGCCTGCATCTGGCCGTGGTGCACGACTTCGATGCGATCGTGCTCGACCTCAACCTGCCGGGGATGGACGGGCTGGAGGTCTGCCGCAAGCTGCGCGGCGAGGCCCGCAAGCAGACCCCGGTGCTGATGCTCACCGCCCGCGACAGCCTGGACAACAAGATCGCCGGCTTCGATTCCGGCGCCGACGATTACCTGATCAAGCCCTTCGCGCTGCAGGAAGTCGAAGTCCGCCTCAATGCGCTGGCGCGCCGCGGCAAGGGCACCCAGACCCGGGTGCTGGAAGTCGGCGACCTCGAGTACAACCTCGATACGCTCGAAGTCCGTCGCCAGGGCAAGCTGCTGCAGCTCAACCCGACCGCGCTGAAGATCCTGCAGGCGCTGATGGAGGCCTCGCCGGCCGTCGTCACCCGCCAGGAACTGGAAACCCGCGTCTGGGGCGAGGAACTGCCGGATTCCGACAGCCTGCGCGTGCACATCCACGGCCTGCGCGCGATGGTCGACAAGCCGTTCGGCGTGCCGCTGATCCAGACCCGCCACGGCATCGGCTACCGCATCGCCGCACCCGATGCCTCCAGCTGACGGCGCTCCCCGCCGGCGCCGGCGCCCGGCCTATCGCCGGCGCCTGCGCAGCCGCCTCGTGCTCTCGTTCCTGCTGCTGGGGTTCGGGCTGACGTCGCTCATCGCCGCAAGCACGGTCTACCTGCGCAATCGCGTCGAGAACAACGTCATCGCGGCCGCCCTGGTGAAGAACAACGATGCGTTCGCGGACGGGTTCTACCGCAATCCCAACGCGATCGGCATTCCCTTCGAGAAGATCCAGGGCCGGCAGTTCAGCACGCGGAAGATCGATCGCGTGCCGCCGGAATGGCGCGATCTCTCCAACGGCGTGCACGAACTCACCAGCACCGATCCGCTGACGGGTGATCAGCGCGTCTACAAACTGGCTGTGCGGAAGGATGCCGAGTACTGGTTCTTCCTGACCTACGACATCGCCGAAGAGCGTGAAAGCCAGGCAAGGCTTAATCATGCGTTGATGCTCAGCGTCGGCGTTTTCACGCTGGCCTCGCTGCTGGTCGGCCTTTGGGCCGCCTCCCGCGTGATGAGCCCCGTGACCGAGCTCGCGCAGCGCCTGCGCCGGTCCGGCCGCAGTACGGAGCCGGAGGCGCTGGCCTCGCACTTCGCCGAGGACGAGGTCGGCGAACTGGCGAAGGCGCTGGACGACTACGCCGAACGCCTGACCGACGTCGTGCGCCGCGATCGCGAGTTCAACGCCGACGTCAGCCACGAACTGCGCACGCCGCTGGCGGTGATCCGCGGCGCGGCCGAACTGCTGCTCGCGCGTTCCGATCTCGACGACAAGACGCGCACGCGGTTGCGCCGCATCCAGCGCGCCGAGCAGCAGTGCACCGACCTCATCGGCGCGCTGCTGCTCCTCTCGCGCAACGAGCGCGGCCACGGTGCCGCGGACGTCGGCCGCATCGCCGAACAGCTGCTGGATGCGCATCGCGGCCAGCTGACCGGCAAGCCGCTGGAACTGCGCCTCGACGGCGCACCCGGGCAACTCGTGATCGATGCACCGGAAGCCGCGGTGACGGTGGCGCTGAGCAACCTCATCGGCAACGCGGTGAAGTACACGCCGCAGGGCGAGGTCGTGGTGCGGCTGGGCGAGGGCGCGGTCGACGTGATCGACAGTGGCCCCGGCCTCAGCGCCGAGGACGCCGCGCGCCTGTTCGAACGCGGCTATCGTGGCAGCCATGCCGAGCACACGCAGGGCGGCGGCATCGGCCTGTCGATCGTGCGCCGCCTGTGCGCGCTCTACGGCTGGCGCGTGCGCGTGGTGCCGGGCGCGGAGAAGGGCGTCATCGCGACGCTGACGTTCGGCAACGGCTGACCGCGACGCCCGTCGCCAGTCTGCGCCATCATCGATCTGTCCTGTGGGAGCGACGGAAGTCGCGACAGGCGAAGCGGTGTGCTTCAAGCGACCATGCACTCCGGCGGTGTCGATCGTCTACGAGCCGTGCACGGCGATGCCGATCAGTCGCGGCTTCCGTCGCTCCCGTCGGAAAAGGCGTCGCATGACCGCTTCCGGTATTCCCGGCAGGCGCGGGGATTCAGTCCGTTTGAAAGCAAAGGCCGCGCATTTGCGCGGCCTTCTTGTTGCGATCGACCCGGATGCGAAGGCTCACACCCGCTCCAGCCACCCGTACTTGTCCGCGGTCCTGCCGTTGAACAGGCCGAAGAACAGCTCCTGCAGGCGGCGCGTCACCGGGCCCGGCTTGCCGGCGCCGACCTGGCGGCCGTCGACGGAGCGGATCGGGGTAAGTTCGGCGGCGGTGCCGCACATGAAGAGCTCGTCGCAGAGGTAGAGGTATTCGCGCGGCAGGTCGCGTTCCACCACGTCGATGCCGGCGTCGCGGGCGAGGGTGATGATGGTGTTGCGGGTGATGCCGTTGAGCAGCGCGGCGCTGACCGGTGTGGTGTGCAGCGCGCCGTCGAACACGAGGAACAGGTTCTCGCCGGCGCCTTCGCTGAGCAGGCCGGTCGATGCGAGCGCGATGCCTTCGCCGAAGCCGAGGCGGCGCGCTTCGCGCGCGACCAGCTGGCCGGAAAGATAGTTGCCGCCGGCCTTCGCGCCGGCCGGGATGGTGTTCGGCGCGAAGCGCTGCCAGCTCGACACGCAGGCGTCGATGCCTTCCTCCAGCACGGCGGCGCCGAGGTACTGGCCCATCTTCCAAGTGGCGACGGCCATGTCGACCGGGGTCTCCGCGGACAGGCCGAACCCGCCGAGGCCGCGATAGGCGACGGGGCGCAGGTAATCGGTGGTGTGGCCGTTGGCCTTGATCACGTCGCGGCAGGCCGCGTTGATCGCGTCCAGGCCGTAGGGCAGCGGCATGTCGTAGATCTTGGCCGAGGCATACAGGCGGCGGTTGTGGTCGGTCAGGCGGAAGATCACCGGTCCGTCGGGCGTGTCGTAGCAGCGGATGCCCTCGAACACCGACGAACCGTAGTGCACGACGTGCGCCATCACGTGGGTGGTGGCCTCGGCCCAGGGCTTGATCGTGCCGTTCTGCCAGATCCACTCGGGGTATTGCTGGGCCATGACCGGGTTCCGTGCGCGGAAAGGAGCGTGATTCTACCAGCGCGTGCGCGGGGAGCTCGAACGGAAACGGGGCCCGAAGGCCCCGTTCCGTGCTGCGGGTGCTGCGTTGCGGCTCAGCGGAACGCCGCGACCGTGGCGGCCGTGTTGTTCAGCACGCGCTGGTTGTGGCTGGTGGCCGTGGTGCCCATGGCCTGGCCGCCGTAGGTCTTGGCGGGATTCGACCAGTAGTTGATGCGCGGGCAGCCCGTGGTGCAGTCGTAGGCCATGATCGTGCGCCAGGCGTTGGTCGGCGAACGGTAGCCGTGGCCGTAGGCGTACGGGGTGGTGGTCGGGTCGGTGGCGGGATCGTGGCGCGCCGACTGCAGGTGGCCGATCTCGTGGCCGAACGAGTAGTAGCCCGTCGCGCAGCTGTAGTGCACGGCCGCGAACGCGGTGGCGGCGGTCGAGCCGATCGCCGAGGCCAGGCCGCAGGACGAGCTGTTGTTGATGATCAGCACGGCGACGTCGGCCGCGGTGCTGTTGCGGGTGGTGTGGATCGAATCCATGTAGCCGTCGGCCGTGCCGCGGAAGCGGGTCAGGTCGGTGTTGAAGCTGCCGGATTCGGTGTAGCTGACCGCCGACGTGCCCGCCAGCTGCATCGTGATCGCCACGCCGCTGTTGGCGTAGCCCTGGTTGGTCTCGGCCACGGCGAGGTTGATCTTGCCGAGGATGTCGCCGCTGGCGGACGCGGCGGACGGGGTGTAGGCGACCAGCACGCGGATGACGGCGTTGGCCTTCGCGATCGAACCGTTGGCGTCGGTGCCGGCGATCTGGCGACGCAGCAGGCGGCCGTTGTACTGCGACTGCTGGTAGAGCTTCGCGTAGTCGGCGGCCGGATGGTCGGCCGGCATTTTCGACTCGTCGATGCGGACCAGCGCGTGGCCGCCGGACTGCAGCGGCTGCAGCGAGTACAGTTCGCCGTTCTTGCGGATCGTGCCGGTGAGCTTGTCGCCGTTGCGGACGATCATCACCGAGTTGTTCGGGTCGTTGGCGATCTCGCCGGTGGCCTTCGCGGTGAGCGCGCGGATGCCGCCGAAATCGTGGCCGATCGTGCCGTACCACACCTGCGTGCCGTCCGGATTGCGGTAGCCGTTCTGCAGGTACGCCGTGCCGGCATCGCCCAGGCCCAGCTGGATCGTGCTGGTCTTCGCATCGATCTGGCGGGCGTCGGCCTGCACCAGCTGCACCGAGACCGTGGCGCGGTCGGTGGCCAGCGCGCGATAGCTGGCGTCGGCGACAAGTCCGGCCGGGGCGGCCTTGAGCGAGGTGAACAGCGGCGCGGCCTGGGCGCCGAAGGTGGTGGCAGCGAGGACCGTCATCGCGCCGAGCGCGATGGTGTTCGTGGAACGCTTCATGAGCAACCTCTCCTTGGTATCGTCCCGACTGCCGCGGGGTCCGGGCGGGTTTGCGGCGTCGGGAGATCGGGATGTATGGAAAACGCCCGGACGGGGTGCCTTCGGCATCGTGGGCATGGCCTGCCCCCGTGCGCAAGGTGCGACGCGACATGCGCCTGCGTATGTCGTTAACGCCGTCTCAGTGCACTTCCGGACAGCGCGCGCCGCGCCGCGCTCAAAGCACGATCCACCAGCATTCGAGGTATCGGCGCAGCCCGAACACCGTGCGCGACGGCGTGCTGCCGTTCTTCAGCGTCTGCTCCAGGCGCAGGCCGGTGACGACGGCGCGGCGGGGTGCGGGCGCAGGCGACGTGGCCGGGGGGGATGCGGGATCCGCACCGACCGGGCCGGCGGGCGGAGGCGGCGCAGGGGCGTCGGTGCCGCTGCCGTCCTGTCCCGTCGGGCGCGGCAGCGCGCGCAGCACCGCGATGTCGATCAGCGGACGGTCCGCGATCACCTGCAACTGGGCGAGGATGCGGTCGCCGCTCTCCGCGTTCTGGCCGACCCAGTGGTACACCGACGCCAGGCCGTTGACGTCGCGGGCGTCGATGGCGGCGGTGATCGCGGCCGTGAGCGCAGGCAACGTGCGTGCGCAGCCGCTGCGGTAGGGACCTGCGCCCGCCGGCGCGGGCACGCCGCGCACCACGCGCGCGGTCGCGCCGAGGCTGTCGCAGGGGCGGTCGGTGTAGATGGTGTCGCCCGCCGGGCCTTCGCAGCGGTTGAGGCGCGTCTCCTGGGCCTGCGCCGGCGGTGTCCAGGCGGGCAGCGGGAGTCCGGCGACGAGGGCGAGCGCGGCGGGGAGGGCGAGACGGCGGGCGAGGGACGGCATCGCCGGAGTGTGGCAGCGCGCCGATGAACGCTCCGCCGATGCCATCGTCCGCGGTTCGACGCTGCGCTCGGGCCGGCTCAGTGGCTGGCGGAGAGCGCGGCCAGCATCGCCACGCCGCCGAAGAACAGGATCCACAGCGCGATCAGGACGAACACCGATGCGGCCGAGGCGATCGCCCAGAAGCGCGCCTTCCCCGCCGCGGTGCGCGCTCCTTCGATGTCGCCCGCCGCGCGCTTGCCGTCGACCTGCGCCGCGTACACGATCGAGACGATGCCCAGCGGCAGGCAGCAGAACAGCGTGGTCAGGATCGCCCACGCCATCTGGTTGGGGATGTATTCGCCATGCGACGGGACGCGGGGCGCGGACATGGAAGCCTCCGGGGCGGGATGCGGCAGCGCCTCAACCCGGCGCCAGCAGCGTGAACGGCCACCACGGCAGGTTGCGGGCGATCCAGTAGGCCGGCAGCAGGATCATCCACAGTTTCGGCGTCATCACCAGCGACATCAGCGGCTGCAGCGCCGCCGGGCGCACGCCGCGCTCGTGCAGCAGCATCAGGGGCATCAGCGGCAGCACCAGCATCGCCAGCGGATTCATCGAGAACGCGCGAGCGATGTCGCCGTGCACCAGTGCATGCAGCGCGCGGGTCAGGCCGCAGCCGATGCACCAGTAGCCCGTGGTCTCGTGGAAGAGGCACTTCGGGAAGAAATTCCCGACGGCGTTCGGATCGAAGTGCCGGAGCAGCAGGACACCGACGGCGGCCGCGAGGGCGGCCGCCGCCAGGAGGTACCGGTCGCCGGATTTCAGCGCCTGCATCGCGGGCTCAGCGGCCCTGCAGCTTCTGCATCGTCTCCATGTACGACGCCATGCCGCCCATCGCGAACCAGCCGATGTTGAACAGCAGGCCGATCCCGGCCAGCGCGCTGGCGACGATGCACCAGGTCTTCGCGGAATCGGAAGCGCGGCGGGCGCCTTCCAGGTCGCCCTGGTTCAGCAGCGTGTTGACCTTGTTGGACTGGACGATGGCCACGATGCCCAGCAGCCCCAGCGGGCAGCACAGGCAGGTCGCCAGCACGGTCGCGATGATCGCCCAGGCCAGATGATTGGGCACGCTGCCAGGGGCGGCGGAAGTGTTCATGCGGAAGCTCCTCGGGGATGGTGGGAGGGCGCCGCCCGTTTCCCCGGGGCGGTCGCCGCGTGTCGCTCCCCGCATTGTGCCGATTCCGCCGCGGTGCGCAATCGCACGTTCGCCCGGCACGCAGGCCGCGCGGCCTCAGGCGGCGTCGCCGCGCAGCGCGCGCACCCGGGCTTCCAGCATCGCCGCGCCGGCCTCGCGGCCGTCGACCGGCTCGCCCGCCACCACCTCGACGTGGGCGCGGAAGCGGCGCGGCACGCGCATGCGCGCGAGGCGGCCGTCGCGCTTGCTCCACATGCTGGTCCACATGTTCTTCAGCGCCATCGGCACCACCGGCACCGGGCGCCGCGCCAGCACCTTCTCCACGCCGGCCTTGAACGGCGCGATGTCGCCGTCGCGGGTCAGCCCGCCTTCGGGGAAGATGCCGACCAGCTGGCCGTCGGCCAGCGCGGCGTCGATCTCCTCGAACGCCTTGCGCATCAGCACCGGGTCCTCCTTCGCGCCGGCGATCGGGATCGCCTTCGCGGTGCGGAAGATCCAGCGCATCACCGGGATATTGAAGATCCGGTAGTACATGACGAAGCGGATCGGCCGCGGGATGCTGGCGGACAGCACCAGCGCGTCCATGTAGGTGACATGGTTGCAGACGATCAGCGCCGGGCCTTCGTCGGGGATGTGCTGCTCGATGCCGTGCAGCCGCATCCGGTACAGCGTGCGCACCAGCACCCAGCTGAGGAAGCGCATGAAGAACTCGGGCACGATCGTGAAGATCCACAGCGCCACCAGCGTGTTCGCGATCGCCAGCGCCAGAAAGACCTGCGGGATGCTCAGCCCCGGCATCGGCAGCGTCGTGCCGCCGATCGTCAGCGACTTCATCTGCAGCGCCACGCCGATGCCCGCGGCCAGCACGATGAAGATCGCGTTCTGGATGTTGACGCCGGCGATCACCCGCGACAGCTCGCCGCGCGGCGTGCGGCTCTGGATCAGCGCGAACAGCGGCACCACGAACAGGCCGGTGAACAGACCCACGCCGGTGAGGTCCAGCGCGATGCGCCAGCTGCCCGGCTGGCGCAGGAATTCGGCCACGCCGAGGTCCGTCGCCGGCGACAGCCCGCTGCGCGCGAAGTACAGGTCGAACAGGAACGCGCTCATGCCGAACGCGCCCAGCGGCACCAGGCCGATCTCGACCACGCGGCCCGACAGCCGCTCGCACAGCACCGAGCCCACGCCGGTGCCGACCGAGAACAGCGCCAGCGCGAAGATGTAGAGCGACTGGTGGTTGCCGCCGCCGAGGTGCAGTTCGGCGTAGGCCGGCAGCTGCGAGGTCAGCACCGTGCCCACGAACCAGAACCACGACACGCCCAGCACCGAGTTGCGCACCGCCAGCTGCTTGCGGGTCAGCGCGAGCATGCGCAGCGACTCGGGGATCGGGTTCCACTGGATCTTCAGGTCGGGCGCGCCGGCGTCGCACGGCGGCACCGCGCGGCTGGCGAAGTACGCCGCGAAGGCGATCAGCAGCACCGCGGTCGCCGCGACCTGCGGGCCATGGCTGTCGGCGAGCTGGAAGATCAGCCCGCCCACGATCATGCCGACCAGGATCGACAGCGAGGTGCCCATCTCGACCAGGCCGTTGCCGCCGGTCAGCTCCTCCGGCTTCAGCACCGACGGCAGGATCGAATACTTCACCGGTCCGAACAGCGTGGAATGCACGCCGAGGAAGAACAGCGCCACCAGCAGCATCGGCAGGCTCTTGAGCAGGAAGCCCACCGCCGCGACCGCCATCACCGCGATGCCCATGACCGTGGTGATGCGGATCAGCCGCGACTTCTCCAGCTTCTCCGCGATCTGCCCGGCGATGGCCGAGAACAGGAAGAACGGCAGGATGAACAGCGCCGGCGCGAGGTTGGCGTAGAGCGTCTTCTCCTCGGTGCTCACGCCCAGCCAGATCAGCAGGCCGATGATGCCCTGGCGGTACACGTTGTCGAGGAAGGCGCCCAGCGACTGCACCGAGAAGAACGGCAGGAAGCGGCGCTGCCGCAGCAGGTCGAACTGATGGTGGGCCATGCGCGCTCCGCGGGGCCGGCCTTGGCCGGCAAGGTCGGGCGAGCCTAGCAGAGAAGCGCGACGTGGTTCAGGGGGCCGGCGCGGGTATCGCCGCGCGCGCCGGTGCCGGCATCGCCGGTGTACCGACGGTGTCGGACAGCGTCGCCAGCAGGTCCGACAGCCGGCCGCCGCTGCGCTTCCACGACCAGAACAGCGGCGCCGGCACCACCGCGCGGCGCCAGCGGCGGTCGTCGCGACGCATCGGCGGCAGCGCGTCGACGTGGCGCAGCCAGCGCGCCAGCGCCCGCTCCGCGGGCGTCGGCGTCTGCGGCCCGGCCGGGCAGTACGGCAGGAAGGTGACGAGGTACGCATGCGTCGCCGTGCGCACCAGCGCGTCCGGCCAGCCGCCCGCGGCCAGCGTCCGCGCCAGCAGCGCCTCGTGCGCGCGCACCGCGTGGCGACGCGGGTCGATCAGATCGTGGCGCTCGATCGCCGGGTCGGCCTCGGCGCAGGCCAGGAACGCCGCGCGCAGGCCGCCGTCGCGGTCGTCGCAGGGCGCGTGCGTGTGCAGCGCCTTCGCGACTCGCATGGCGCGGCGCGTGCGCAGCCAGCGGAACGGCACGTCGCCCAGCCGTTCCGGCGGCGCGTCCGGACCGGCGTCGCAATCCGGCGGCAAGCCCGGGTCATGCCCCGCGCCGTCGCGCAGGCCGGCGACGAAGACATCGTCGGTCGACGGCACGTCCGCCGCGGGCGCCGGCGCGTGCGGCAGGACGTCGTGGTCGCCGCGACAGCGCGGGTCGTCGACGATCGCCAGCACGTCCATGCGGTGCCGCGGCGGGCGCCCGCGCGCCGCGCGTTCGAG
>JBQCJG010000209.1:0-5682 GCA_051952955.1 Lysobacteraceae bacterium
GCGCGAAGGACTGGCGAGAACGCTGCCGGAGTACATGCTGCCGGCGGCCTACGTGACGCTGGACAAGCTGCCGCTGACGCCGAACGGCAAACTCGATCGTCGCGCGCTGCCGGCCCCCGAGGGCGCGGCGTTCGCGCAGCGTGCGTACGAAGCGCCGGAAGGGCAGATCGAGACGACGCTCGCCGCGATCTGGTGCGAGCTGCTGCGCGTGGAGCGCGTCGGCCGCCACGACAACTTCTTCGAGCTCGGCGGGCACTCGCTGCTCGCCGTGCAGATGATGGAACGCCTGCGGCAGGCGGGCCTCGCGGCCGAGATCGCCGCGCTGTTCGCGAGCCCGACGCTGGCCGCGCTGGCGCGGGCGATCGAGCAGGCGATGCAGGAAGGCCGCCGCGACGTCGCGGTGCCTCCGAACGGCATTCCGGCCGGGTGCACCGCGATCGCGCCGGAGATGCTGCCGCTGGTCGCGCTCGATGCCGCGCAGATCGCGCACATCGTGTCCACCGTGCCGGGCGGTGCGGCGAACGTGCAGGACATCTATCCGCTCGCGCCGCTGCAGGAAGGCATCCTGTTCCATCACCTGCTGCAGCCGGACGCCGATCCGTACCTGCTCTCGATCACGCTGGGCTTCGGCGATCGCGCGGCGCTCGACGGCTTCGTGGAGGCGCTGCAGCAGGTGGTCGCTCGCCACGACGTGCTGCGGACGGCCGTGCTCTGGGAAGGACTCGACGCGCCGGTGCAGGTGGTGTGGCGCGACGCGCGGATCGACGTGCAGACGCTGGCGCTGGCCGGCGACGACATCGCCGCCGAACTCGAGCGCGACGACCCCGTGCGCCGGCTCGACCTGCGGCAGGCGCCGCTGATGCGCGGCCTCGTCGCGCACGACGCGAAGAACGACCGCTGGCTGCTGCGCCTGGTCCACCACCACCTGGTGTTCGACCACACCGCGCTGGACATCCTGATGCGCGAGATCGGCCTGATCCTGGGCGATCGCGCGCACGCGTTGCCGGCGCCGGTGCCGTTCCGCGATTTCGTCGCGCAGGCGCGGCTGGGCGTCAGCGCGGAAGCGCACGAAGCCTTCTTCACGCGCATGCTCGGCGACATCGACGAGACCACGGCGCCGTTCGGGCTGATGGAAGTGCACGGCAACGGCGAGCATGCGCACGAAGCCGGACGCATGCTGCCGACCGAGCTCTCCCGGCGCCTGCGCCGGCAGGCGCGTCGCCTCGGCGTCAGCGCGGCCAGCCTGTTCCACTGGGCGTGGGCGCGGGTGCTGGCGAAGACCACCGGCCGCGACGACGTGGTGTTCGGCACCGTGCTGTTCGGCCGGCTGCAGGGCGCGGCCGGCGCGGAACGCGCGATGGGCCTGTTCATCAACACGCTGCCGCTGCGGGTCACGCTGGGCGAGACCGGCGTGCGCGACGGCGTCCAGCGCACGCATGCGCTGCTGTCGGAACTGCTGGGCCACGAGCACGCGTCGCTGGCCCTGGCGCAGCGCTGCAGCGCGCTGCCGGCGAGCACGCCGCTGTTCACGACGCTGCTGAACTACCGGCACGGGGCCGGCGTCGCCGACCTGTCGGCATGGGCGCCGGGCACCGAACTGGTCTCGGTGCGCGAACGATCGAGCTATCCGATCGATCTGTCCGTCGACGATCTCGGCGACGATTTCAGGCTGACCGCGCAGGCCACCGCGCCGCTGGATCCGCAGCGCATCTGCGGCTTCATGCAGACCGTGCTGGTGTCGCTGGCCGATGCGCTGGACGCCGCGCCGCAGACGCCGTCCTGGCGGATCGAGGCGCTTGACGCGGACGAACGCCGCCAGCTGCTCGCCGGCGCGCTGGCCGCGCACGGCGATGCGACGCAGGCGGACGCGTGCGTGCCGGCGCTGTTCGAACGGCAGGTGGCGACGCAGCCGGAAGCGATCGCGCTCGAACACGACGGGACGCGCCTGACCTACCGTGAGCTCGATGCCCGCGCGAACCGCCTCGCGCGCCACCTGCGCGCGCTGGGCGTGGCGCCGGAAGCGAAGGTCGCGCTCTGCCTGCGGCGCGGTGTCGACATGGTGATCGCGATCCTCGCGGTGATGAAGGCCGGCGGCGCGTACGTGCCGCTGGATCCGTCGTATCCGCAGGAGCGCCTCGCCTACATGCTGCGCGACAGCCGCCCGTGCGCGCTGCTCGTGGATGGCGATGCCGACCTCGCGTTCGCGCAGGACGCCGCGCTGCCCGTGGTGCGCCTGGACGCTCCGCAGGCGCCGTGGGCCGCGCTGCCGGACGGCGATCTCGCCGCGGCCGAGGTCGGCCTCGCGCCCGCGCACCTGGCCTACGTGATCTACACCTCCGGTTCCACCGGCGAACCCAAGGGCGTCGCGGTCGAGCACGGTCCGCTGGCGCGCCGCATCCCGGCGCTGACCGCGCGTTACGGCTTCCAGGCGACGGATCGCGTGCTGCAGTTCGCGTCGATCAACTTCGACGTGTCGATCGAGGAAATCCTCGGCGCGCTGACCGTCGGCGCGACGCTGGTGCTGCGGACGCCCGAATGGCAGACCGATGCCGCGCGCTTCTGGCAGCTATGTGACGAGGCGCGGATCACGATCGCCGAACTGCCGACGAAGTTCTGGCAGTACGTCAGCGCCGATCCGGCGATCGCGATCCCCGACGTCGTGCGCATGGTCATCATCGGCAGCGAAGCGGTCGAGCCGCGCGCGATCCGCGACTGGATGGCGCGTCCCGGCCATCGTCCGCAGCTGTTCAACGCCTACGGTCCGACCGAGGCGGTCATCACCGCGACGGTGCAGGCCGTGCGCTCGGCCGACGATATCCACATCGGGCGGCCGGTGGGCGATCTCGCGGTGTACCTGCTCGATGCGCACGGCCAGCCGGTGCCGCTCGGCGTGCCAGGCGAGATCCACATCGCCGGCGCCGGGCTGGCGCGCGGGTATCTCGATCGCCCTGCGCTCACGCAGGAACGCTTCGTCGACGATCCGTTCGCGACGACGCCCGGCGCGCGCATGTACCGCACCGGCGACCTCGGCTGCTGGCAGCCGGACGGCGCGCTCGCCTATCTCGGCCGCAACGACGGCCAGGTGAAGATCCGCGGCTTCCGCATTGAACTCGGCGAGATCGAGGCGCAGCTGTCGCGCCTGCCGGGCGTCCGCGACGCGGTCGTGCTCGCCCGCACCGACGCGCCCGGCGAGCCGCGGCTGGTGGCGTATCTCGTCGCCGGCGCAGCGGCCGCGCAGGGCGATGCGCACGATCCGCAGGCGCTGCGCGATGCGCTGGCGCAGACGCTGCCCGACTACATGATCCCCGCGGCTTTCGTCCGCCTCGACGCGCTGCCGCTGCTGCCGAGCGGCAAGCTCGATCGCCGCGCGCTGCCCGCGCCGGACGATGCGGCCTTCGCCCAACGCGCCTTCGAGGCGCCGCAGGGCGCGACGGAAACCACGCTCGCCCGGATCTGGAGCGAGCTGCTGCATGTCGAGCGCATCGGCCGCGACGACAATTTCTTCGAACTCGGCGGCCACTCGCTGCTTGCAGTGCAGCTGATGGAGCGTTTGCGCCGCGAAGGCCTGCATGCCGACATCCGCGTGCTGTTCGCCAAGCCGACGCTGTCGGTGCTGGCGCAGGCGGTGGAAGATGCGCGGCGCGCGGGCGAGCGCGGCGTCGTCGCGCCCGCCAACGGCATCCCGCCGGGCTGCGAGGCGATCGTGCCGGAGATGCTGCCGCTGGTGACGCTCGATGCCGCGCAGATCGCGCGCATCGTCGACGCGGTGCCGGGCGGCGCCGCGAACATCCAGGACATCTATCCGCTGGCGCCGCTGCAGGACGGCATCCTGTTCCACCATCTGCTGCAGACCCGCGGCGACCCGTATCTGCTGTCGACGCTGCTGTCGTTCGACTCGCGCGCGATGCTCGACGATTTCGTGCAGGCGCTGCAGAAAGTGGTCGATCGCCACGACGTGCTGCGCACCGCGATCCTGTGGGACGGCCTGCCCGAACCGGTGCAGGTGGTCTGGCGGCAGGCGACGATGGCGGTCGAGACGATCGAGGTCGCCGACGGCGACGCCGCGGCGCGGCTGGCGGAGATCGCCGACCCGCGCGATGCGCGCATGGACGTGCGCCTCGCGCCGCTGATGCGCGGCGTCGCCGCGTTCGACGCGCGCAGCCAGCGCTGGATCCTGCTGCTGCTGCAGCACCATCTCGCGATGGACCATGTCGCGGTCGAGCTGATCTTCGAGGAGATCGGCATGATCCGCACCGGCCGCGCCGAGGCGCTGCCGGCGCCGGTGCCGTTCCGCAACTTCGTCGCGCAGACCCGGCTGGGCGTGAGCGCGCAGGAGCACGAGGCGTTCTTCCGGCAGATGCTCGGCGACGTCGACGAACCGACCGCGCCGTTCGGCATGCTCGAAGTGCACGGCGACGGCGACAACGTCCACGAGTCCGAGCTGAAGCTGCCGCGCGCGCTGTCGCTGCGGCTGCGGCAGCAGGCGCGCGCGCTCGGCGTGAGCACCGCGAGCCTGTTCCACTGGTCGTGGGCGCAGGTGCTGGCGAAGAGCGCCGGCCGCGACGAAGTCGTGTTCGGCACGGTGCTGTTCGGCCGCCTGCAGGGCGGCGAGGGCGCGGACCGGGCGGTCGGCCTCTTCATGAACTCGCTGCCGATGCGCTTGCGGCTGGGCGATCTCGGCGTGCAGGACGGCATCCTGCAGACGCACGCCGTGCTGTCGGGCCTGGTGCGGCACGAGCACGCGCCGCTGGCGCTGGCCCAGCGCTGCAGCGCGCTGCCGACCAACGCGCCGCTGTTCTCGTCGTTGCTGAACTACCGCCACACCACGCCGTCCGGCGACACCGTGGCGGACTGGGCGCAAGGCGTCGAGTTGCTGTCGGTGCGCGAACGCACCAACTATTCGTTCACGCTGTCGGTGGACGACCTCGGCGAGGACTTCGAACTCCGCGCGCAGATCGAGGAGCCGGTCGCGCCGGAGCGCGTCTGCGACTACCTGCACCACGTGCTTGCACGCCTGGTCGATGCGCTGGAGCACGCGCCGCAGACGCCGTCGTGGCAGGTCGACATGCTCGGCGACGGCGAGCGCGGCTTCCTGCTGCGCGACTGGAACGCGACCGACCGCGACTATCCGACCGCCACCGTGCACACGCAGTTCTCCGCGCAGGCGGCGCGTACGCCGGACGCGGTGGCGCTGCGGTTCGAGGACGTCGAGCTGACGTATGCCGAACTCGACGCGCGTTCCGATCGCCTCGCGCGCTACCTGATCGACGCCGGCGTGACGCCGGGGTCGCGCGTGGGCCTGTACCTGTCGCGCTCGCCGGAGCTGCTGATCGCGGTGCTGGGCGCGCTGAAGGCCGGTGCGGCCTACGTGCCGCTGGAACCGAAGCTGCCGAAGGACCGCCTCGGCTACATGGTGCAGGACGCGGGCATCGGCTGGGCGCTGCTGGAAGCGGCGACGATGGACGAACTGCCGCTGTCGGGCGTCGACGTGGTGCTGATGGACGGCGCCGCGACCGAGGACGAATGGCTGGGCGAGTTCAGCGAAGGCGCGCTGCCGGCGGTGTCGGCGGACGACATCGCCTACGTGATCTACACCTCCGGTTCGACCGGCCGCCCGAAGGGCGTGATGGTCGAGCACGGCGGGCTGTCGAACTACCTCGGGCATGCGGTCGAGGCGTATTT
>JBQCJG010000210.1:0-9050 GCA_051952955.1 Lysobacteraceae bacterium
TGATGCCGTGGACACCGCCGGTGCTGGTGGTGCAGCCGGACGGGTCGACGTCGGTGGAAGAGGAAAGCGGCGGAGCCGGCCGATAAGCCGGGTTCTGTCGTGGACAGCCATTCCTCTAGGCGCATCGTCGCCGATACGCTCAAGCAGCCTACCCGGAGACGTCGCGGGCCACGACATCGTCTCCCTATTTGGCCTTTCTCCCGGTGGGGTTTGCCGTGCCGGTCCGTTGACGGACTCGCGGTGCGCTCTTACCGCACCATTTCACCCTTGCCGTCCCGCTTTCGCGGTCTTGGGCGGTATCTTTCTGTTGCACTTTCCGTCGGCTCGCGCCGCCCAGGCGTTACCTGGCACCGTGCCCTGCGGAGCCCGGACTTTCCTCGGCACCGGCTTCCCGGAAGAAGCGGTGACGCGACTGTCTGGCCGGCTCTGCCGAGGCGGATTGTCGCACGGGCTCCCCTCCGACGCATGCCGGTGCGCGATCACGGGCACGGACGCGTCCGGATCCGGCCCCTGCCTCGCGCCCCGGGCGGCAGGACGCCCGCGGTGACGCGTGGCATCGCTGCTGGGCTAAGCTGGCCGCCGGTCTGCTTCGAGTGTGGAGTCCGCATGGGGCGAGACGTCCGCGTCACCCGGACAGGGACTGTCTCGCATCGCCCATGGGGATGGGCACGTTCCGGCCTGCTGGCCGTCGGTCTGTGCCTTGCGGCCGCAGCCACGGCAGTACCCACCGCCACCGCACCGCCACCCGACCAGCGTCATCCGCTGGAGATCGAAGCGCTGACCGCGCCGCAGGACGTGCTGCGCCGGCTGCCCGCCGCCCGCGCGGCGCTGCCGAAGGACGACCACGCCGGCGCCGCGCGCCTGGCGCTGGCCCAGGCGAACGCCTGCCGCGTGATCGCGGACTGGCACTGCCAGCGGATGGCCGGCTCCATCGCGATGAGCGAGGCCGACCGCACCGGCAGCGTGTACCTGCAGGTCCGCGCCCGCATCGCGCTGGGCCGGGCGCTGTCGCGGCTCGGCGATTTCGCCAGCGCATCGAAACTGATCACCGAAGCGCGCCAGCGCCTCGGGCCGAACGGCGACGATGCGCTGCAGGCGGACGTGCTGCTGGCCTATTCCTCGCTCAGCGCGCGCCTGGGCAAGCTCGACGAGTCCTACCGCTACGCGAACGAAGGCCTGGCGCACGCGCCTGCGGAGACCCAGCCCGAAATGCGCATCCGCCTGCTGCGCAACATGGCGCAGGTGGCCTCCGGCACCGGCCGCGCGCGCGAGGCGCAGGCGCTGCTGGGCGAAGCCGAGCCGCTGCTGGCCGCCCTGCACGATCCCAAGCTCAGTGCCGAAGTGCTGCTCGAACAGGCGAACGCGGCGAAGATGCTGGGCGATGCCGACATCGTCGAAGACCGCGGCCGGCGGATCGGCGCGATCGGCGACGAGCTCGAGAACACGCAGTTGCGCGGCCTGAGCTTCGAGACCATCGGCCATGCGCAGCGCATGCGCGGACGGCGCGATGCGGCCTACGACGCCTACGCACGGGCGCGCGATGCGTTCGCCGCACTGCATCTGTATCGCGACGAACTGCGCGCGGTGCGCGAGATGGTCGAACTGCAGCTGGCGGGCGTGCACGCCGATCGGCTGCCGCAGTCGGTGTCGCGGCTCACCACGCTCAACGACGAAGTGGCGCGGATCGAACGCGATTCGTCCGCGGCCGATTTCGAGGAGCGGTTGCGGTACGCGCAGAGCGAGGCCGCGCTGGCGACGGCGCGCGCGGCCGAGGAGAACGCGCACCTGCGCACCCAGGTCGTCGAAAACCGGTTCCGCTACACCCTGATCGCCGGCGTGCTGGCGCTGTGCACGCTGGGGGTGGCGATCGCGCTGTATGCGCAGCAGCGGCGGCACGCGGCCACGCTGCGCGACCGCGGACGCGCGCTGGAACACGCGGTCGCGACCGACTTCCTGACCGCGGTCCACAGCCGCCGCCATCTCACCGAAGCCGGCCGCGCCGCGGTCGCCGGCGCGCGCGGGAGCGACCACGCGCTCGCGATCGCGGTCGTGGACATCGACCACTTCAAGCGCATCAACGACCGTTTCGGCCACGCGGTCGGCGACGAAGTGCTGAAGGCGGTCGCCGCGGCGATGCGGGCGGCGTGCCGCGACGGCGACCTGCTCGGCCGCTACGGCGGCGAGGAATTCGCGGTGCTGCTGCAGGGCATCCCGCCCGGGCATGCCGTCGCCGCCGCGGAGCGCCTGCGCAGCGCCGTCGCCGGCGTGATGCTGCGCGCGGACGGCGATGCGATCACGCCCACCGCCTCGGTCGGCGTCGCCTGCCTGCAGCCGGACGACACCGACTTCGAACAGGTGCTGGTCCGCGCGGACCGCGCGTTGTACCGGGCGAAGGACGCGGGCCGCAACCGGGTAGTGATGGCGGACGAGGACGCCGCAGGCTGATCCGGCGAAAGACCGGGATCGCGTCGAAACGGATGTCGCACATCGCCGCTCAGCAGCGGAGCAACGTGTCGTCGCCCTCACAGTAGACGAACACGCCATCGAAGGAATGCGCGAATGCCCAGTCCGCGGCGCCTTGCGGCGCGACGAAATTCGACGATGAAGGCCAGAGGGTCGCGACGATCAGGAGCCGGATTTCGTCGAAGCCCGAGCGATACGGATGCCCGGCCAGCCGTCTGCTTTTTCGCCGGACCGCATCGGCGACCAACACCTCGGACAGCACCTTGGTCCGGTCGACGGCCTCTAGCGTCCAAAGGTCGTCTTCACCGGGACCGCAGGGCCAGAACGACAGGTGCAATTCCAGAGGCGCACCTTGCGATGGCCACAGGCTGAGTCCGCAGGCATGGAACGCATGTCGTTCGATAGTGTCGACCAGTAAGTCGGCCACCTCGGAAAGGTCGTGGGGACCGGCGTCGATATAGGCATTCACGCGGATGCATGGGCCGCCCCGCGCCTCATGGCGCTCCTTCGCCATGCGGATGATCTTCGCCCGGGATGCCTCGATCTGCGCCGGCGTGAAGCCGCTGATCTTCAGGTCGTCGCGCAGGGCCGTGATCTCGATGCCGATCACGCGTCCCGAGGAAAGCGTGACGATCAGGTCCGGCTCGTCGCGCTCGTTGCCGTCCGCGATCGCGACCACGTCGGGCAGGAAGTCACGGCAACGGCCACGAACCAGAGCGAGCTGGCGCCTTTCGAGGTCCTTCTGGGCCGGGCGGGTCATCCGCCGCCGTACAGCGCTTTCCGCGGCGCGCCGGACAGTTCGGCGGCGAGCTTCGCGGCGGTCGACGGCGGCAGGTGCGCGCCGAGCAGGGTGTAGATGCGTCGGCCTTCGGCGATCTTCGTGGCCTCCTCGTCGGCCACGCCCTGCACCAGCAGGACGAACTCGCCCTTGCGCTGGTCGGGGTCGGCGGCGACGCGTGCGTGGAGGTCGGCGAGGGTACCGTCGAGCACGGTCTCGAACAGTTTGGTGAGTTCGCGGGCGACCGCGGCAGGGCGATCGGCGCCGAACGCGGCGACGGCGTCGGCCAGCGTCTCCTCGATCCGGTGCGAGGCCTCGTAGAAGATCAGCGTGCGCGCTTCGCCGGCGAGCCGGGCCAGGCGTTCGCGGCGGGCACCGGCCTTGGCCGGCAGGAAACCCTCGAACGCGAACCGATCGCTGGGCAGTCCGGCCACGCTGAGCGCGGCGATCAGCGCGCTGGGGCCGGGCACCGGACTGACCTTCACGCCGGCGGCGCGGGCGGCGGCGACCAGCCGGAAGCCGGGATCGCTGACCAGCGGGGTGCCGGCATCGGACACCAGCGCCAGCGATTCGCCGGCCAGCAGGCGGGCGACGAGGCGCTCGGCGACGCCGGATTCGTTGTGCTCGTGCAGGGCGATCAGCGACTGCTCGATGCCGTGGTGGGCCAGCAGTTGCCGGGTGTGGCGGGTGTCCTCGGCGCAGATCGCGGCGACGCCCCGGAGGGTCGACAGCGCCCGCGGCGAGAGGTCGGCGAGGTTGCCGATCGGCGTGGCGACCACGTGCAGGATGCCAGCGGCGGCAGGGGAAGACATCGGGTTCGGCTCGCTCGGCTTCGTCGTGGGCGGGTAGAATCCTAACGATTCCGCCGTGGGGTTGCGCCGATGTCGATGAAAGCGAAGGGAATGTCCGGGGTGAACGCGTGGTCGCGGGCGCTGCTGTGCGCCGGACTGCTCGGCCTCGGCCTGAGCGCGTGCGTGCCGCCGCAGACCAGGCCGAACAACGCCGCCGCCTACCGCGTGAACCCCGCGATCGCCCAGGCTTCGGCGCTGGCGCAGAACCACGCGTCGATGAGCGGCCAGGCCCGCGCCGACGCCGCGCGCGAGATCGAGCGCCTGCTGGCCGGCCTTGACACCGCCACCCTCGCCGTCGAAGCCGGGCGCATGGGCGAAGGCGATCCGCTCTACAACTTCGCCGGGCGCGAACTGATGCGCCGCGGCCAGCCCCTGCCCCGGCCGTTCGACCGCGAAGGCGCCGGCTGGCGCTTCAGCGCCGAGGGTCGCCCCGCGGCCGATCGCGACGGCTATCGCCCGCCGCGCAAGCTGGCGGTGCTGCTGCCGCTGACCGGCGACATGGCCGCCGCCTCCACCCCGGTGCGCGACGGCCTGCTGGCCGGCTACTACGGCGAACACCGCGCCCGCCCCGACGTCGCCTTCTACGACACCGGCAGCACGCCGGCCGGCGCGATCGCCGCCTACCGCAAGGCCGGCGAGGACGGCGCGGACTACGTCGTCGGTCCGCTGGGCCGCGACCAGGTCGCCGCGCTGTTCAAGGACAGCGGGCTGAAGGTGCCGGTGCTGGCGCTGAACCGCGGTCCCGAGGCGCCGCCGTCCGGCAACGCCAGCTTCGCGCTGGCGCCGGAGGACGACGGCATCGCCGCCGCTGAATACCTGCTGTCGCGCAACGTGCGCCGGGTGCTGGTGCTGGTCGGCAGCGACGACGGCCTGCGTCGCAGCGCCACCGCCTTCCGCGAACATCTGGCCGGCCGCGGCGGCGCGGTGGTCGAGACCCTGACCGTGGCCGACAAGCCGGCCGACGCCACCGCCGCGCTGCAGGCGGCCACGCAGAAGGAAGGCGGCGTCGACGCGGTGTTCCTCGCGCTGCGGGGCACGCAGGCGCGGGCCGTGGCGCCGCAGCTGGTCGTGGCGGGCCTCGGCGCCAAGCCGCGCGTGGCCACGGCGCAGCTGCTGTCGGGCACCGGCAAGCCGGACCAGGACCGCGCGCTGGACGGCATCGCCTTCCCGACCGAGACCTGGACCGTGCAGGGCCTGCCCGGCCTGCCCCCGGCCGACGCCACCGGCAAGGCGCTGGCCTCCGCCCGCGGCCCGGCCGCGAAGTTGTTCGCCTTCGGCTACGACGCCTGGTTGCTGACCGGCTATCTCGACGCCATCGCCCAGCGCGCCGACCGCGCCCTGCCCGGCGCCACCGGCCAGCTGCGGCTGGACGGCATCGGCAACGTCGTGCGCTCGCCGGCCTGGTCGGTGTTCGCCGACGGCCAGATCGTGGCGCTCGCGAAGAGTGGCGGCTGAGTCGCGACGCGCGCAGGGCGCCCGCATCGAGGCGCTCGCCGCCGCGCACCTGCGCGAGCAGGGCCTGACCCCGATCGCCGCCAACGCCAACGCGCGCGGCGGCGAACTCGACCTGGTGATGCGCGATGGCGACACCGTCGTCTTCGTCGAAGTGCGCTACCGCCGCGACGCCCGCTTCGGCGGCGGCGCGGCCTCGGTCGACGCCGGCAAGCGCCGCAAGCTGGTGTTCGCCGCCGAGCACTTCCTCGCCGCGCATCGCGACCTGGCCCGCCTGCCCTGCCGCTTCGACGTGATCGACGCCAGCGGCGATCCCGACGCGCCGACGTTCGCCTGGCTGCGCGACGCCTTCCGCGCCGACGACGTCTGACGGCACGGCCGTTCCTTCGATGCCCACAATCTTCACCCACGCCGTCGTGCCGCTCGCGGCCGGGTTCGCGCTGGGACGCACGGCATTGCCGCCGCGACTGGTCGCCGCCGGCATGCTCGCGGCGATCGTGCCGGACTTCGACACCGTCGCGTTCAAACTCGGCATCGCCTACGCGGATCAATTCGGGCATCGCGGCGCCACGCACTCGCTCGTGTTCGCGCTGGCGCTGGGCGTGTTCGCCACGATCGCCGCGCCGTGGCTGCACGGCAGGCGATGGCGCGCATTCGCCTTCATCGCGGCATGCACGCTGTCGCATCCGCTGCTGGATGCGCTCACCAGCGGCGGCCTCGGCGTCGCGCTGCTGTGGCCGCTCTCGCACGAACGCTTCTTCGCGCCATGGCGACCGATCGCGGTGTCGCCCATCGGCGCGGGCTTCTTCAGCGCGCGCGGACTGACGGTGTTGTGGTCGGAGCTGCATTGGGTGTGGCTGCCGTGCGCGGGGCTGGCGGTCGCCGCCTCAATCGCGAAACGGCGGGCCAAGGCCCGCCCTACAATCGAACGATGACCGCCCTCCCTGCCGACCTCCTGCGCACGCTCGCCGATGTCCTCGGCGACGGGCTGCGCACGGACGCGGGCGAACGCCTGACCTACGGCGACGACAACTCGCGGCGGCAGGCGATGCCCGATGCGGTGGCGCTGCCGACGCACGTCGACCAGGTGGTCGCGCTGGTGCGTGCCTGCCGCGCGCATCGCGTGCCGGTGATCGCGCGCGGACGCGGCACCAACACCACCGGCGCGTCGGTACCGGTCGACGGCGGCGTGGTGGTGTCGTTCGAACGCATGGCCCGCATCGTCGACATCCGTCCCGGCGACCGCTGCGCGATCGTCGAGCCCGGCGTGCTCAACGGCGACCTGCAGCGCGCGCTGCGGCCGCATGGCCTGTTCTGGCCACCCGACCCGACCAGCGCCGAGTTCTCCACCGTTGGCGGCAATCTCGCCTGCAACGCCGGCGGCCCGCGCGCGGTGAAGTACGGCGCCAGCCGCGACAACGTGCTCGCACTCACTGCGGTCACCGGCGCGGGCGACCTCATCCGTTGCGGCAGCGCGACCACGAAGGGCGCGACCGGCTACGACCTGCAGCGGCTGTTGGTCGGCAGCGAAGGCACGCTCGCGCTGATCGTCGAGGCGACGCTGAAACTCGCGCCTGCGCCGGCCGCGCGCGCGGCGCTGCGCGCGACCTATCGCGACGTCGACGCCGCGGCCGCCGCGGTCGCACGCGTGATGGCGCAACCGACCACGCCGTCGATGCTGGAGTTCATGGACGGCCTCGCGCTCGGCCTCGCCCGCGAGCGCATGCGCGCGCAGACCGGCGCGAGCGACCTGCCCGACGCCGCCGGCGCATTGCTGATGATCGAGGCCGACGGCAACGCGGCGACGCTGTCGGCCGCGCTGGAGGCACTGCGCACCGCGGCGGACGGCGACGGCTGCCTCGCGGTAGACCTCGCGCCCGACGAGGCCGCACGCGAACGGCTGTGGGCCGCGCGCAAGGCGCTGTCTCCCGCGCTGCGCGACCTCGCGCCGGGCAAGATCAACGAGGACGTGGTCGTGCCGGTCTCGCGCATCCCCGCGCTGGTCGCGGGCGTGCAGGCACTGGCGCAGACGCACGCGCTGCCGATCGTCTGCTTCGGCCACGCCGGCAACGGCAACCTGCACGTGAACCTGATGTACGACCCCGCCGACGCCGCGCAGCGCACGCGCGCCGAAGCGGCCATGGCGGAGGTGTTCGCGCTGACGCTGTCGCTCGGCGGCACGCTGTCCGGCGAGCACGGCATCGGCCTCGCGAAACGCGCGTTCATGCCGCAGGCGATCGATGCGCCGACGCTGGCGTTGATGCGGCAGCTCAAGGCCGTCTTCGATCCCGACGGCATCCTCAATCCGGGCAAGCTGCTGCCGTGAGCCGCAGGCTCGACGCGCTCCTGCGCGAGATCCGTGCCTGCACGCTGTGCGAAGCGCAGCTGCCGCTGGGTCCGCGGCCGGTGCTGCGCGCCAGCGCCACCGCGCGCGTGCTGATCGTGGGCCAGGCGCCGGGCACGAAGGTGCACGCGAGCGGCATCCCGTGGGACGACGCCAGCGGCAAGCGCCTGCGGGGCTGGCTCGACATGACGCCCGAGGCTTTCTACGACGAAACGCGGGTCGCGATCGTGCCGATGGGCTTCTGCTATCCCGGCCGGCAGGGCAGCGGCGATGCGCCGCCGCGCCCGGAGTGCCGCGCGACCTGGCATCCGCGGCTGATGCCGCAGCTGAAGCAGGTGCGGCTGACGCTGCTGTTCGGCCAGTATGCGCACGCGCATTTCCTCGGCGACCGACGCAAGGCGACGCTCACCGACACCGTGCGCGCCTGGCGCGAGTACGGTCCCGCGCTGCTGCCGATGCCGCATCCCAGCCCGCGCAACGTCGGCTGGTTCAAGGCGAATCCGTGGTTCGAAGCCGAGGTCGTGCCGGCGCTGCGCGAACGCGTGCGCGCGGCGTTCGTGGAGTGAAGTCGCGATGCCTGCTCTTGTAGGAGCGACGTGAGTCGCGACGCCGGGCCGCATCCACCGCGACGCACGATGCATCGATCACAGACAGGTCCCTCGCTGCGCTCGGGATGACAACGCAAACGGCAGTCGGATGCCGCGCGGGGTCGCGACCCACGTCGCTCCCGCGACAGCGGGCCGGCGAATCGTCGCGACGATCACTCCGCGAAATGCACGTAGCCGCTGCGCGGCGGCGTCCACGTCGCGCCTTCGGCAGTGACGGCCTCGATGTCGCCCGTGCCGGCCACGATCATGCCGATGCGCGTCGCGGGGACGTCGGCGTCGAGCATCGCCGCCTCGATCGCGAGGCGCGCGGATTTCGACGCGGTGAAACACAGTTCGTAGTCGTCGCCGCCCGCGGCCTGCAGCGTGCGGCAGGCATCGGCATCGAACGCCGCGCGCAGGGCATCGGATGCAGGCAGCGCATCGACCTCGATGCGCGCGCCGACGCGGCTGGCGCGGCAGACGTGCGCGAGATCGGCGAGCAGGCCGTCCGACACGTCGATGCAGGCATGCGCGACGCCGGCGAGCGCGCGTCCGGCGGCGACGCGCGGCGTCGG
>JBQCJG010000211.1:0-9630 GCA_051952955.1 Lysobacteraceae bacterium
CCGCGCGAGCGCCGCGCGGGGGGCGTCTTCGTGGCGTCGATGCCGCGTCGACGCCGACGTCGCGTTGACGCCGACGCCGGGGCTCAGGCCAGCGCGAGTTCGAACACGAACGTCGCACCGCCGCCGGCACGATCCTCGTACCACAGGTCGCCGCCCATGGTCCGCGCACGCTGCTTCGCCAGCGCCAGCCCCAGCCCGGTCGCGCTTTCACCGCCGGTGGGTTTCGACGACAGCCGCACGAAGCGCTTGAACAGGTTCTCGCGATCCTTCGGGGAAATGCCCGGGCCGCGATCGTGCACCGCCAGCGCGCCGAACTTGCCGCGGCGCGCCACCGACAGCACGACGTCGCTGCCCAGCGGCGCGTACTTGATCGCGTTCGACAGCAGGTTCTGCAGCACGTGGCCGGCGCCGGCTTCCTCCGCCAGCACCACCAGTTCCGGCTCGTCGGCCACCAGTTGCAGCGCGATGCGCTTGCGCGCGGCCTGCGCCGATAGCAGGCGGATCGCGCGGCCCGCCAGGTCGGCGGCCTGCATCGGCTTGACCGGCACGCCGTGGCTCTGGTCGTGCTGCTGTTCGAGGAACGCCTGCAGGAACAGCACGCCGGCGTCCGCGGATTCGCGGATCGACGCCGCCAGCGCGCGGCGCGCGTCCTCGGGCAGGTCGTCCTCGCGCAGCATGTCCGCGGAGAACAGGATGTTGCCGAAATGGTTGCGCAGGTCGTGGCTGACGATCTCGGCCATGCGCTGGCGTTCCTCGGCGACGCGCGCGAGTCGTTCGCGCGAACGCTTGAGGTCCAGATGCGTGCGCACCCGCGCCAGCAGTTCTTCGGCGATGAAGGGCTTGGTGATGTAGTCGACCGCGCCGGAGGAGAACGCGCGCACCAGGCTGTCGCGTTCGTGGTCGGCGGTGAGGAAGACCACGGGTACGTCGCGGGTCTGCGGCAGCGCCTGCAGGCCTTCGAGCACCGCGAAGCCGTCCAGGCCGGGCATGCGCATGTCCAGCAGCACGAGGTCCGGCGGGCTGCGTTCGGCCAGCGCCAGCGCCTCGCGGCCGTCGAACACCGGGACGACGTCGTAGTCGGCATGGGTCAGCAGCTGGCCGACCACCTGCACGTTCGCGCTCTGGTCGTCCACGACCATCACCACCGGCAACGTCACCGGCGACTGGAACCTATTGGGCATCTTCTGGGGACTCCTGCGCGATCTCGCCGGCGTGGCCGGCCAGGCGGTCGAGCACCGCCTTCATCTGGTGGGCATCGAACCGCTGGACCGCCAGGTACAGGCGGCGCGCTTCCTCGGCGAGCACGGGGTCGCCGATGTCCTCGGCGAGGGCGTCGAGCCGGCGCGAGAATTCGCCGATCTCGCGGATGCGCATGCGCCGCCGCAGCGGGCCCAGCGACGTGGTGCGGATGGTGTGCCATTCGGCCAGCGCGACTTCGCGCGCCTCGCCGCCCTGCCTGCCGACGTCGGCAGGCGCCTCGGCCTGCACCTCGGCCTGCGCGGTCTCCACCTCGCCGAACAGCGACAGCAGGACGTTGAGCAGTTCGGTCGGCGCGTACGGCTTGCGGATGTAGCCGTCGAAGGGAACGCTCTGCGCGCCGTGCTCGTCGACCAGGCTGGACGCGGTGACCGCGATCACCCGTGCCTGCTTCAGCGCCGGGAACTCGCGGATCGCCTCGGTCGCGCGATAGCCGTTCATGCGCGGCATGCGCAGGTCCATCATCACCGCGTCGGGCTTGAAGCCCTGCGCCATCGCCACCGCCTGTTCGCCATCGCGCGCCACCGCGATGACGTGGCGGCTGCCGTGCAGGTAGCCGCGCGCGACCTCGATGTTCCACTCGACGTCGTCGACGATCAGGATGCGCAGCGGCGGCAGGCGGTCGAAGTCCGCGCGCGCGTCGCCGTCGCCGGGGCCGGGGCCGGCGACGGGGATCGCCGGCGTCAGGTCGGGCAGCGTGACCTGGAAGGTCGAGCCTTCGCCGACCCGGCTGCTGAGCTTGATGTTGCCGTGCATCAGGTCGACGAGGCGACGGGTGATGCTCAGTCCCAGCCCGGTGCCTTGGCGATGGCGGCCGTCGAGGCTGTCGGCCTGGAAGAACGGTTCGAAGATCTGCGCCTGCGCCTCCGGGGCGATGCCGGTGCCGGTGTCGCGCACCGTCAGCCGCAGGTCGCGGCCGTCGCCCAGCGGCGCGGGCCGCATCGTCACCGACACCACCACTTCGCCGCGCTCGGTGTACTTCACCGCGTTGCTGATCAGGTTCATCAGGATCTGGCGCACGCGGTGCGCGTCGATGGCGACCGGCACCAGTTCGAGCTCGTCGATCTCGCTGCGCAGGACGACGCGCTTGGCTTCGGCCATCGGCTCGAACAGCGCGACGATCTCGCCGGCCAGTTCGGCGACGTCCGTGCCCTGCGGGTTCAGCTGGAGCTTGCCGGCCTCGATCTTGGACAGGTCGAGGACGTCGTTGATCAGCGCCAGCAGCATCTGCCCGCTCTTGCGGATCGACGACACCCACTCGCGATGCAGCGGTTCGTGCACCTGGTCGGCGAGCAGCTGGGCGAAGCCGAAGATCGCGTTCATCGGCGTGCGGATCTCGTGGCTCATGCTGGCGAGGAAGACGCTCTTCTCCTCGCTGGCGCGGCGCGCCTGCATCGCCTTGAGCTCCACCAGCAGTGCGTTCTCGGCCTCGCGCTGGGCGCGTCGCTGGGCGATGAAGCCCAGCAGGCCGGCGAACAGCGCCAGGCCGTTGGCGATGAGCAGGGTGGCGTTGGTCTGCTTCACCAGCGAATCGCGTTCGGTGCGGCGCTTCACCAGCAGCCGGTCTTCCTGCGCCGACATCTCGTCGATGCGCGCACGCATGCGGTCGACGATCGCCTCGCCCTTGCCGTCGCGGATGCGGCGGATCGGCGCCAGGTCGTCGCCGCGGCGCATGTCCGCGCGCTTGATCGCGATCGAATCGCGGGCGCGCCGCACGAGCAGGGCGTAATCGCCGAACAGCGCGTCGATCGCCTGCTGGTGCGACGGGTTGTCGCCGGTCATGGCCTTGAGCGCGCGCAGCTCGGTGCGGATCCTGCCGAGGTTGCGCTGGAAACCGTCGAGGTGGCCGTCGTCGCCGGCGATCATGTAGCGCAGGCCATCGGACTCCATGCCGCCCATCGCGTTCTGCAGCGACGAGAGATGGCCCTTGACCTCGACGGTGTGCGCGATCCAGGCGATCGAGGCGCGCAGGTCGTCGATCGACTTCACCGACACGAACGACGTGACCAGGATGACTCCGAACGCGAGGGCGAGCAGGCCGATGTTGGCGCGATTGCGGAACTGGCTGGCGCGGGAAAGCGGCATCGGCTGGAACCCATGAAATGCGTGTGCCGGGACCCCCGCCGGCACGGCGGTTCAGACATTCATGAGCCAGATGGTACCGTTCAGCACGAGCGCGAACGACACCCACAGCATGTACGGCACCAGCAGGTAACCGGCCACCGGCCGCACCTTGCCGAAGGCCAGCGCGGTGGCCAGCAGCGCCAGCCAGAGCAGGCAGATGTCGATGAACGCCAGGCCCGCACTGTGCAGGCCGAAGAACAGCGGCGTCCACGCCAGGTTGAGGACGAACTGGATCGCGAACAGCTGCGTCGCGCGCCGGCGCAGCGCGCGGTCGTCGGCCGCGCAGTGGCGGCGCACGAACCACAGCGCCACCGCCATCAGCACGTACAGCACCGTCCACACCGGGCCGAACACCGACGAGGGCGGGTTGAAGGTCGGTTTGAGCAGGGCGTCGTACCACTCGTCCGGGCCGAACAGGACGCCGGCGCCGGCACCGAGGGCGACCAGCAGGAAGATCCAGGCGACGAGGCTCAGCCCGTCGCCCAGCGGCGTCGCGGCGAAATCCTCGGAAGGCGTGTCACGGGAGTCGGTCATGCGGAACAACCTGGTGTGCGATGGCAGCAGGGACGCGAAAGGCCCGGGCACCCGGCCCGGGCCTGCCATGCGCGTGGGATCAGAAACCGTAGAGCTTGCGCTTGCGGTACAGCGTGGAGGCGTCGATGCCGAGGGTGCGCGCCGCCGCGTCCAGGCTGTCGCTGACCGCGAGGATGCGTTCGATGTGCAGGCGTTCCAGTTCCTGCAGCGACATCAGCACGCCGGGCTGCACGTCCGCGCGCTGGCCGCTGCCCAGCGCCAGCAGGTCGGCGCCGATCTCCTCGCCGCGGGCGAGGATCACCGCGCGTTCCATCATGTTCTGCAGCTCGCGCACGTTGCCCGGCCAGGCGTAGGTGCGCAGCTTGGACAGCGCCGGCATGGACAGCCGGCGCGCCGGCAGGCCGTACTCGGCGGCGTAGCGCCGGATGAATCCGTTGGCCAGGTCCTCGAGGTCTTCCTGGCGCTCGCGCAGGGGCGGCAGGGTGATGCTGATGACATTGAGCCGGTACAGCAGGTCCAGCCGGAACTGGTTGTCGCGGACCATCGCCTCGAGGTCGCGGTTGGTCGCGGCGACGATGCGCACGTCGGCCTTGCGCGTGGCCGGATCGCCGACGCGCTCGTACTCCTTGTCCTGGATGAAGCGCAGCAGCTTGGGCTGCAGCGCCTGCGGGAAGTCGCCGATCTCGTCGAGGAACACGGTGCCGCCGTCAGCGTGGCTGATGCGGCCGACGGTGCTCTGCACCGCGCCGGTGAACGAGCCCTTGGAGTGCCCGAACAGCTCGCTCTCCATCAGCTCCGCCGACAGCGACGGGCAGTTGACGGTCACGAACTCGGCCGCGGCGCGGCCGCTGGCGCGGTGCACGGCGCGCGCCAGCACGCCCTTGCCGGTGCCGCTCTCGCCCAGGATCAGCAGGTTGGCGTCGGTGCGGGCGACCTGCAGCGCCATGTCGATCGCGGCCTGCATCGCCGGATTGCGGCTGGCGAGTTCGTTCGGCAGCGTCCGCCCGACTTCGCGCTCGAGGGTGTCGATGCGATCGAGCATGCGCCGGGTGTCGATCTGGCGCGCGACCGCGATCCGCAGCTGTTCGGGCGAACACGGCTTGACCAGGTAGTCGGCCGCGCCCAGCGAGATCGCGCGCACCGCGTCGTCGACGCCGGCGTTGGCGGTCACCATCACCACGCGCATCTGCGGCGCCAGCTCGGCGAGGCGCGGCAGCGCGTCGATGCCGGAGTCGTAGCCGATGTTGTGATCGAGCAGGCAGACCTGGAACGGCCGGGTCGCGGCCAGGCGCAGGCCTTCGGCCAGGCTGTCGGCCGTCTCGACGCTGTAGCCGTGGCGACTGAGCGCCATGGAGAAGTTCTGGAGCTGGCGGCTGTCGTCGTCGATCGCGAGGATGCGACCGGCGGGCTTGGCGTCGGACTTCGGCACGGCGCGGGCATCGGCGGAGGACGTCCCCACTATATCGGCGCCGATGGCAGGCGGCAGGCTGCTGCCGAGGATCGCGACGGGGGACATGGGCAGCGGACGGGCGGGGGGGGTGGCGACGGCAGACATGGACGCTCCTCGGATCGCCGCGCGACCGTTCGCGCGGTGTGCAGCCCGTCGTGCAAAGGGCATGCCACCTTGTAACCGTTTGATTCCAATGGCCGCACGAGATCCTGATCGTGCGTTTCGCATGCCGCACGAGGGTGCCGCCGTGCATTGCGCACGGCCAGCGTCGCCCTAAAAGAAAACCGCCCGGCGCGGGGAGGACGCCGGGCGGCAAAAGACCCCGGCAGACGGGGTGGGAGAGATCACGGCGTGGGGGACGATCGTCATGCGCCGGGGGCAAGCGCGGGACGACCGGGCCGCGCCGCACCGGAGGTGCGGGCGGCGGAGTGGATCAATGCAGGTCCCGCTCGAAGTCCTTCACCTGCTGCTCGGCGACGTCCTTGGTCACGCCGTAGCGCTCCTGGACCTTGCCGGCGAGGTAGTCGCGGCTGCCTTCGAGGACGGTCAGGTCGTCGTCGGTCAGCTTGCCCCACTGCTGCTTGATGCGGCCGTTCAGCTGCTTCCACTTGCCCGTGATGATGTCGGTGTTCATGGCGTCACTCCTCGGAGGGTGCGGAGAAAGGAAAGCTGTCGCGATGCGACGCGGGCCGGACCGCCGGAACAGGGACCGGCGGGCCCGCGATCGCGCCGCGATGGATCAGCCCTTCGGCTTGACCGTCAGCGTGGTGGTGTCGACCGACTTCACGCCCTTGATGGCGCGGGCGATCGCGGCGGCCTTGTCGACCTGCGCCTTGCTGTCGAGACGGCCGGCCAGGGTGACCACGCCGTTCTGCGTGCTGACGTTGATGTCGAGGCCCTTGGTCTCCTCGGTCACCAGCAGGTCGGCCTTCACCTTGGTGGTGATCCAGCTGTCGGTGACCGGCTGCTCGGACGCCGACGCATCGGCCTTGGCCTGGTCGTCGAGGGTGCCTTGCGCGATCGCCAGCGGCGCGGACAGCGCCAGCGCGAACGGCAGCGCGATCAGGGCGAGCTTCGGGGCGGGATGCATGCGATTGCGTTGCATGTACGAACTCCATTGCGGGGGAATGCCGGCGCAGCGCGTCGGCAAGAATCCCGATTGCACAGCGCGTGCCAACCTCGCGGATCGATGGAAATCAACGCGTTACACGAGCCATGCGCACGGCCGGGCTTGCAGCCTGCGCGGCATGGCCTGCGCACTGCCCGATCCGTCGCCGCTTCGGGGCTAGAATGCGCGGCCCACGCAGCGCCATCGCATGAACACGACCCTGCCCCTGCCGGACCCCCTGCCGCCGGCCTCGCGCCGCGTCGCGCACGAGGCCAACAAGCTCGCCAAGCGCCTGCGCCACCAGGTCGGCCGCGCGATCGCCGACTTCGGCATGATCGAAGACGGCGACAAGGTCATGGTCTGCCTCTCCGGCGGCAAGGACAGCTACACGCTGCTGGACATCCTGCTGCAGCTGCAGAAGAAGGCGCCGGTGTCGTTCTCGATCACCGCGGTGAACCTGGACCAGAAGCAGCCGGGCTTCCCGGAACACGTGCTGCCGGACTACCTGACGTCCATCGGCGTCGATTTCCGCATCATCGAGCAGGACACCTACTCGGTCGTCACCCGCGTGGTGCCCGAGGGCAAGACCATGTGCTCGCTGTGTTCGCGGCTGCGCCGCGGCGCGCTGTACACGTTCGCCGAGGAACACGGCTTCACGAAGATCGCGCTGGGCCACCATCGCGACGACCTCGTCGCGACGTTCTTCCTCAACCTGTTCTTCCACTCGAAGATCAGCGGCATGCCGCCGAAGCTGCTGAGCGACGACGGCAGGCACGTGGTGATCCGCCCGCTGGCCTACGCCCGCGAGGACGACATCGCCGCCTACGCCGACGCCCGGCAGTTCCCGATCATCCCGTGCAATCTCTGCGGCTCGCAGGAGAACCTGCAGCGCAAGCAGGTGAAGAAGATGCTCGACGCCTGGGAACGCGAGACGCCCGGCCGCATCGAGCAGATCGCCCGCGCGCTGGGCGACATCCGCCCCTCGCAGCTCAGCGACCCGAAGCTGTTCGACTTCCTCGCGCTGGGCCGGCACGGCGACGGCGCGCTGCCGGACGCGCATGCGTGGCTGGGCGGCGATGGCGACAGCGGCGACCGCGCCACCGGCGGCCGCGACGAGGGCGCGGCGCCCTGATGGCGTCATCCCGAGCGTAGCGAGGGACCTGCTGCCTCCTCCCATTTTCCCGCAGCGCATCCCGAGGCCACCGGCCGCGGGTCGACACGACCTCCACCCTTTCCGGATTCCCGATGTTCTTCCGCAACCTCACGTTCTTCCGCTTCCCCGCCTCGCTGAACGTCGACGACCTCGACACCGGCCTCGCCGAATGCGCGCTCAAGCCGGTCGGCGCGCTCGAACTGTCCTCGCGCGGCTTCATTTCGCCGTTCGGCCGCAACGAGGAAGCGCTGTCGCACCGCATCGGCGAGTCGATCTGGCTGGCCGCCGGCAGCGAGGACAAGATCCTGCCGGGCTCGGTGGTCAACGACCTGCTGCAGAAGAAGCTGGCGGAGATCGAGGAGAAGGAAGGCCGACGCCTCGGCGGCCGCGCGCGCAAGCGGTTGAAGGAAGACCTCGTCCACGAACTGCTGCCGCGCGCGTTCGTGAAGCCCGGCCGCACCGACGCGCTGATCGACCTCGCCCACGGCTTCATCGCCGTCGACACGTCCTCGCGCAAGAGCGGCGAGGCGGTGGTGTCCGACGTGCGCCAGGCGCTGGGCAGCTTCCCGGCGCTGCCGCTGAACGCGGAAGTCGCGCCGCGTTCGATCCTCACCGGCTGGATCGCCGGCGATCCGCTGCCGGCGGGGCTGTCGCTGGGCGACGAGTGCGACCTGCGCGACCCGGTCGACCACGGCGCGATCGTGAAGTGCCAGCACCAGGAACTGCAGTGCGACGAGATCGCCAAGCACCTGGAGGCCGGGAAGCAGGTCACACGCCTGGCGCTGACCCTCGACGACCATCTCGGTTTCGTGCTGGGCGAGGACCTGATCGTGCGCAAGCTGACGTTCCGCGCCGGCGCCGTCGACCAGCTCGAATCCACCGAGCGCGACGACCTGCGCGCCGAGCTCGACGCGCGCTTCGCGCTGTTCAGCGCGGAAGTGCGCCGGCTGTTCCTCACCCTCGAACCGGTGCTGAAACTCTCGAAGGCCGACTGAGGCGCGTCGCGCGCGTCGAGGCGGATCGCGGCCTGCGACGTTCGTCCCCTTCCGCAGCGCACGACGCTGCGGGTAGCATGTCGCCATGCCTTTCCGATTCCGATGGCGGGACGATGCTTCCCCCGCAAGCGCGCCCGTGCGTGCCGCACGCACGCAGCAGCGCGATGTCGTGCCGTTCCGCTTCGAGGACGGCCGCGCCGTCGACGTGCTGCGCGTGCGCGACCCGCGCGCGCGCCGCATCAAGCTGTCGGTGAGCGAACGCGGCGTGCGCCTGACCGTGCCCGAACGCGCCAGCCTCGGCGCCGCGGACCGCTTCCTGGCCGAACAAGGCGAGTGGCTGGATGCGCAGCTCGCGCGGCTGCACGGCATCGGCCACATCGCGCTGCGCCGCGACGAGACCGCATCGCTGCCGCTGCGCGGTGCCGCAATGCCGCTGCGCTGGGCGCCGGGCCGCTTCACCGCGGTGCGCCGCGAGGACGGCGCGCTGGTGTTCCACGTCGCCGCGCGCGCCGGCGATGCCGCGCTGCACCGCGCCCTGCGCGATTTCTACGAGGCCGAGGCCCGCGCCGACGTCGGCCGCTGGCTGCCGCGCTGGCTGCCGACCGTGGCGCGCGCGCCGCGCCGGGTGCAGTTCAAGATCATGAGCTCGCAGTGGGGCTCGCTCGCGCCCGACGGCACGGTGTCGCTGGACCTGTCGCTGGTGCTGGCGCCGCCGGAAGCGTTCGAGTACGTGCTGGTGCACGAGCTCTGCCACCTGATCCACCACGACCACTCGCCGGCCTACTGGGCCGAAGTCGAAGCCCGCTTCCCGGGCTGGCGCGAACAGCGCGACTGGTTCCGCGAACACGGCCGCGCGCTGAAGGCGCAGCTGCTGGCGCTGGTGCGCTGAGCGAGACGACGTCGGCAAAACCGCTCGGTAGAGCGGCCTTCAGGCCGCTGCGTTTGAGTTCCTCTCGAAAAGCAGCGGCCTGAAGGCCGCTCTACCGAGCCATGCAAACGGCGTGTGGGC
>JBQCJG010000212.1:0-24759 GCA_051952955.1 Lysobacteraceae bacterium
GCGATTGCCCCGCGCCAGCAGGCCAGCCCACCCTCCGCCCCTGCCGGGACAACGGCGGTCGGCAGGCACCAGAAATAGCTCACGCGCGGCGTGCGCTCGTGCGGGCGCGTGCCGACCGGCAGCATGCCGATCATCTGCCGCGCCCGCCGGTAACGCTGGCGCAGTTCGTCCATCCACGGCCAGCCTTCGGCCGGCACCAGGCACCATTGCGCGCCCCAGGGATACGGCCGCTCCAGCGCGACCTCGCCGATCTGCGCACGCAGCGCCGACGCGGCGCCATCGGCCACCGCGACCAGATCGTAGGCGCCGTGTTCGTCGCCGCGATCGTCGCGCAGCACGCCGCGCGCGTGATCGACGGACACGATCGAACGGCCGCAGTGCAAGGTGCGTCGCTCGGTCCATGCCGCGTCGAGAATGCGGAAGATCGCGCCGCGTTGCATGCCGAGGCCGTGCATCGCCGGATCCAGTTCGCGATAGCGCATGTCCATCACCGGGCGGCCTTCGGGCGTCTCGCCGTACAGGCGCCGCACCGGCGCGCCGTGCGCCCGGACCGCAGGCAGCAGGCCCAGCGACCACAGCGCGCACAGGCCGGTCGGCTGCAGCAGGAATCCCGCGCCCACCGGCCCCGGATCCGGCACGCGTTCGAAGACTTCGACGTGGTGGCCATCGCGGCTCAACGCCACCGCGAGCGCCTGGCCCGCGGTGCCGTAGCCGACGATGGCGATGCGCAACGGTGCTTTCATCGACAGGGTTCCGGCATGAAAAAGGCCCCGCCGGAGCGGGGCCTCGAATCGGGATGGGACACGATCGCCAGACTCAGGCGACCGGCACGACACCCGCTGCCTGCGCGCCCTTCGGGCCCGTGGTCACCTCGTAGCTCACGCGCTGACCTTCCTGAAGGCTGCGGAAGCCTTTCGCGTTGATCGCCGAGAAGTGCACGAACACGTCTGCACTGCCATCTTCCGGGGCGATGAAGCCAAATCCCTTGGCGTCGTTGAACCACTTCACTGTTCCGTACGGCATATTCCTGATGACCTCGATTGGGATGCGGTGTCGTGCGAACCGCATGGTCGCGGGCGCACAGGCGCGAGTATGCATGTCCCTGAACGGCGCGCAAGGGGAAACGCGCCGGGCGCCGACGTGCGGCGATCGGTCCCGGGGACACGCACTAGCCCAGCAGCGCCGCCAGCAGCGGACCGAGGCCGGCGCTCGCCGCTTCGACGTTCGCCAGCACCTCGTCCAGGGTGATGACCTCGTCGGTCACCGGACCTGCCCCGGCCGCCCAGTTCGCGACGATCGCGAGGCACGCGTAGTCGAGACCGAGTTCCCGGGCGAGGCCGGCTTCCGGCATGCCGGTCATGCCGACCAGATCGCAGCCGTCGCGGCGCATCCGCGCGATCTCGGCGCGGGTTTCCAGCCGCGGCCCCTGGGTGGCGCCGTAGCAGCCGCCGTCGACCAGCGCGACCCCGGCCCGCGCGGCCGCGGCCAGCACCGCCGCGCGCAGCGACGGCGTGTAGGGATCGCCGAAATCGACGTGCAGCACGTCGGTACCGGGCTCTTCGCAGAGCGTCGAGACGCGTCCCCAGGTGTAGTCGATCAACTGGTCCGGACAGGCCAGCACGCGCGGGCCGAAGCGCTCGGTGATGCCGCCGACGGTGTTGAGCGCGAGCACGCGGGTCGCGCCCACGGCCTGCAGCGCGGCGAGGTTGGCGCGATAGTTGATGCGGTGCGGCGGAACGGAATGGCCTTCGCCATGGCGGGCGAGGAACGCCACGCGATGCCCGGCCAGCGTGCCGACGCGCACCGGGCCCGACGGCGCACCGTAGCGCGTCGGCGGCTGGTGGGTTTCGACGTCCTGCAGTTCGGCGAGGCGGTACAGGCCGGTGCCGCCGACGACGGCGAGTGCGATCGGTGTCGTCATCGTCTCGGTCATCGTCATTCGGCCAGCGCGTAGATCGCGGGCAGGTTGCGGCCCTGCTCGCGATAGTCCATGCCGAAGCCGAACACGTAGCGGTCGACGACTTCCAGCCCGACGTAATCCGCGTCGATGCCGTCGACGCGGCGATCGTGGCGCTTCACCGCCAGCACCGCCACGCGCACGTCCTGCGCGCCCTGGTCCTCGCACCAGCGCTTCACCGCCAGCAGCGTGTGGCCTTCGTCGAGAATGTCGTCGACCAGCAGCACGCGGCGACCGCGCATCGGCGTCGCCGGGCGATGCAGCCACGCCAGGCCCGAACCGGACGTGCTGCCGCGGTAGCGCGTGGCGTGCAGGTAATCGAATTCGACGTCGAGCCGGCGCTCGCCCAGCGCGAAGGCCAGCTGCGCCGCGAACGGCATGCCGCCGTGCATGATCGTGACGAACAGCGGCGGCGCGTCGTCGCCGGCGTAATCGGGCACGATGGCGTCGGCCATCGCCGCGATCGGGGCATCGAGTTCGCCGCGATCGTGCAGCAGATCGGCGGTGGCCAAGACTTCGGCGAGTCGTGGCGCGGTCATGCGGAAGCTCCCGGACGCGCATCCAGTCGGCGTTGCGCGTCATCGTATCGGGCATCGGCCAGCAGGCCGTCCCAGCCCTGCGCGCCGCGGCCGAGCAGGCCGGTGAGCGCCATCGTGTTCAGCGCGCGGCCTTCGACCGCCGCCAGCGATTCCTCGACGAGTTCCGGATGGCAGACCAGCACCACGTCGCAGCCGGCATCGAGGTGCGCGTCGATGCGCTGCTTCACGCCGCCGGCGGAGAACGCCGCCGCCATGCCGATGTCGTCGGAGAACACCACGCCACGGAAGCCCATCTCCTTGCGCAGGATCGTCTCGATCCAGTACGGCGAATAGCCCGCGGGTTCCGGCGCGACCTGCGGATAGGTCACGTGCGCCAGCATCACCGCGTCGGCGCCGGCGTCGATGCCCGCGACGAACGGCACGAGATCCTCCGCCCGGATCGCGTCGAGCGGACGATCGTCCACCGCGACGTCGAAGTGCGTGTCTTCGCGCACCGAACCGTGGCCGGGGAAATGCTTGAGCGTCGCGGCCATGCCCGCGGCGTGCATGCCGCGCACGTAGGCGCGGGTGAACGCGGCGACGACCTGCGGATCGTCGGAGAACGCACGGTTGCCGATGGCGAGGTTGCCGCGGCCCAGGTCGACCACCGGCGCGAAGCTGAGGTCGACGCCGCTGGCGCGCACTTCGCTGGCCATCAGCCAGGCGTGTTCCTCGGCGAGCGCGAGCGCCGCGGCGGGATCGGCGGCGTACCGGCGACCGAAGCCTTCCAGCGGCGGCAGCGCGCTGTAGCCGTCCTGGAAGCGCTGCACGCGGCCGCCTTCCTGGTCGACGCAGATCAGCTGCGGTCGCGGCGCAGCGGCGCGGATGGCCGCGGACAGCTCCGCCACCTGCGTGCGCGACACGAAGTTGCGCTTGAACAGGATCACGCCGGCGCAGGCATCGTGCTGCAGCCAGTCGCGCTCCTGCGCGGTGAGTTCCGGACCGGCGACGCCGATTACGAGCATGGGACAGACTCCAGATCGCGGCCGTCGCGTTCGTCGTCGCGCCATTGCGAGAACGGCCGCGCGGCCAAAGCCAGATTGTAGTAACGCACGATGTCGGTGACCTCGGCGCCCAGCCACGGCGGACGCGCGAAGGCCTCGTCGCCGTCATCGAGTTCGACCTCGGCGACGACCAGGCCGACGTTGTCGCCGAGGAACTCGTCGACTTCCCACAGGTGGTCGCCGAAGGACACGAGATGCCGCCGCTTGTCGATCAGCCCCCCCACGCACCGTGCCAGCAGCGCGCGGGCGTCCTCGACCGGGATCGCATACTCGTACTCTTCGCGGGTATGGCCGAGGTCGCGGCTCTTGAGGTTCAGCCGCGCCTCGTCGCCTTCCAGCCGCACGCGGACCGAGACCTGCTGCCGGCCCGCATCCAGCGACGCCTGATCGTTGAGGTATCCCTGGGCCATCGGGATCGTCCGGTGCGCCTGCGCCCGCCAGCCATCGTCGAGGACCAGGAATTTGCGTTCGATTTCGATGGCCACGGGGTGGCGGGTCCGGTCCGGGCTCAGGCGGGCCGGTATTGTAGGCGCAGCCGCGCGGGAATCCGCGCCCGGCCGGACCGACTTGCCCATGGACCTGAACCGCGTGCTAGGATAATCGCGGTTGCCTGGCATTTAGCGAATCCTTAACGATTCTCGGCCAGCCGGGCGAAACTGACGAACGCCGATCGTCCAAACGCTCAAGGAACATCGCCATGCACAGCGAAACGCCGCAGGAACCTCGTCCGGTGCCCGCCGCAGAAGCCACCGACGCCCACGAACGCCGGGAAGTGCCCGGCTCGCTCGGTCGGGAAATCTCCGAGCACATCGATCTCGCGCACCGCTACGACCGGGAAGGGCTGACCGTCGAGACGACGGATCCGGGCCCGATGCTGATGCCGCACGAACGCCAGTTGTCCCCCAGCGAGCAGCGCAGCCTGCTGGCCTCGCGCCGCCATACCGACGACGGCGTCGACGACACCGTCATCCAGGAGCGCATCCAGCAAGCCGCCGAACGCGCCCTGCGCATGGCCGAGCGCCGGCTCGAAGCGGGCACTGTCCACGATCACCGTCACGGCAGCGCGTCGCACGGCGGGCGGCTGATGAACGATTCGGCGCACCCCTCGTTCCCGATGTACGAAGCGGTGCTGAAGGGCCTGCATGCGCAGGACAGCGCGCGACTTCCGCTGTCCGCGGACGAGCGCAGCAACGTCGCCGGCGCGCTGACCGCGCATCTGGCGCAGACGCCCGGGTTCAATCGCGAAGGCTTCGATGCGAAGCATTTGTCGGTCGCGTTGAACGAAACCAACGACCGGGTGTTCGCGATCCACGGCCAGCAGCCCGGCGCGCCGGATGCGGTCTACGCCAACGTGTCCGTCGACCACGCCAAGCAGCAGTCGCTGCAGGTCAGTACTGCAGCCGCGATGGTCGAGCCGCCGCAGCCGCAGCGCCATCAGGACGCGCCTCAGCAGGATGCCCCGGCCCCGGCGGTCGCGCCGCGTTCGCTCGGCTGATCGCACCCTCCGCGTCGAAGCATCACGGACGCCCGCGTCGCAGGACGTGGGCGTCTTCGCATGTGCACGTCAGCGCGGCGGCGAGAACAGCGCGATCGATTCGACGTGCGCGGTGTGCGGGAACATGTCCATGACGCCCGCGGCGTCCAGCGTCCAGCCGCGCTCGTTGACGAGGTAGCCGGCGTCGCGCGCCAGCGAGCCCGGATGGCAGCTGACGTAGACGATCCGTTTCAGCCCCTTCAGCGGCAACTGCTTCAGCACGCCGTCGGCGCCGGAGCGCGGCGGGTCCAGCAGCAGGCGATCGAAGCCCGCGCGCATCCACGCATGCCCGGACAGATCCTGCGCGAGGTCGGCGGCGTGGAACTGCGCGTTCGCCAGCGCGTTGTGCGCTGCATTCTCGCGCGCGCGCAGCACGAGGCCGGCTTCGCCTTCCACGCCGACGACTTCGCGCGCGACGCGCGCCAGCGGCAGCGTGAAGTTGCCGAGGCCGCAGAACAGGTCGAGCACGCGATCGTCCGGCTGCACGTCGAGCTGTTCCAGCGCGCGCGCGATCATCTTCTGGTTGTGGCGGGCGTTGACCTGGATGAAATCCAGCGGCCGGAACTTCAGTTCGACATTCCACGGCGCCAACGCGAACGACAGCGGCGGATCCGGCGGCCACAGCGGCTGCACCGAATCGATGCCGCCCGGCTGCAGGAAGATCGCGAACCCGTGCGCCTGCGCGAACGCGGCCAGCGCGTCGCGATCGCGCTCGCCCAGCGGCTGCAGGTGGCGGAAGATCAGCGCCACCGTCGCGTCGCCGGCGATGAATTCGATCTGCGGGATGTCGCGGCGCGCGTCGAGACCGTCGACCAGCGCGCCCATGGCGTCGAGTTTCATGCCGATGGCCGGGATCACGGTGTGGCACTCGCGCAGGTCGGCGACGAAGCGCGGATCGGCCTCGCGGAAACCCACCAGCGTCCTGTCCTTCTTCTCGACCCGGCGTACCGACAGCCGGCCCTTGCGGCGATAACCCCACGCGGCGTCGACCAGCGGCGGCAGCAGCGTCTTCACATCGACGTGGCCGATGCGCTGCAGATTGTCGAGCAGCACCTGCTGCTTGTAGAGGATCTGGCGATCCTCGGCGAGGTGCTGGAGCACGCAGCCGCCGCAGGTGCCGAAGTGCGGGCAGCGCGGATCGACGCGATCCGGCGATGCGGCCAGCACCTCGACGGCCGCGGCCTCGTCGAAATGCCGCGACTTCGCGGTCTGCTTCGCCATCACCCGCTCGCCCGGCAGCGCGCCGGACACGAACACCGTCTTGCCCGCATGCGCGTCGCCCTCGGGACGGCGGGCGACGCCGCGGCCGTCGTGGCTCAGGTCGAGGATGTCGAGGGCGAACGGGGTCTGGTCGATGCGGTTGCGGGCCACGGGCGAATGCGAAGGCGGAAACGGGCGGGGATTGTCGCACGGCAGGCAATCGCCGCCCGGAAACGGCGACGCCCGCCGGAGGGCGGGCGTCGGGTCGGTGCGTGCGGGCGTGGACCCCGTGTCATCGGCCCTCCATGGCCTGCACGGGGTGAGTTCATCGTGAACTCACTTCTGCTTCCACGCTCCGCCCTGCTGGTACCACCAGCCGGACTTCGCGCTGCTGATCCACTGGCGGGCGAACACGCTGCGGATCTGGCCCTCCCACTCCGGATGGCCGTTGGCGACCGCGATCTCGCGGTACACGGCCTTGCGGTCGCGGTTCTCGTCGGCGACGGCGTTGTTGACCGGCACGCGATCCTTCAGCGCCAGCGCGGCCGGATCGCGGACCACGATCAGGCCGTCGCTGCCGAAGCCCAGCGCGCCGGAGTCGAAATGCGGACGCAACTGGCTGTCGAACCGCTGCTCCATCCGCGACTGGATGGCCTGGATGGCCGGGGTCTGGATGTTGAAGTCGGGCTGGTCCTGCGCCATCGCCGGCGAGATGCCGAGCAGGATCAGCGGATCGAAGCCGCCGGACGCCGGGCGATCGACCACGAAGCGGGTCGGCTGGAAGCGCGGGGCCTGCAGCGCCATGTCGCCCCCGGACGGCGCGTCCTGCGGCTTGGGCGCATCGGCCTGGTCGAGCACCTTCTCGACGAAGACCTTGGCGGCTTCCTTGGCCTCCGCGGCCGGGAAGTACACGTTGATGGTGACGCAGGCGCTGAGGGCCAGCGTGGACACCATCGAAAGCCCGAACAGACGACGCATGCGTTTTCTCCCGTGAAAGATCGTGATCGAGTGTAGCCGGTCCCCGGCGGGCGGCGTCAGTGGATGACCGGCGCGATGTCGCCGCTGCCCACCGCCTGGAGGCGTTCCACCAGCGTCGGCCAGTCGACGTGCCGGTTGAAGCCCACCACCCGCAGGCGCGGCAGTCCCGCGCCCTCGACGATGGTAAATCCGCCGGCTGAACCGGACGTTTCCGCGACGCCGGGGCCTTCGAGCCCGGACATCGTGCAGATCGTGTTCTGCAGGCGGCAGGCGATGCCGATGCGGCGGTAGCCGAAGTCGTCGAACAGGCCGATCAGTTGTCCCTGCAGCGTGGTGACGAACGACGCGTCGCCGACGCTGGAGATGTTCTGCACCGCGCGCTGGCTGATGCGCTGGCGCACGCCCTTGCGCGGCACGGTGTGGAAGTCGGCGTCGAAGGCGGTGGCGGTCCAGTCGACCAGGCGCAGGTCGCGGATCGCGCCGTCGAGCCGGCCGCTGATGCTGCCGAAGTCGAACACCTCGGTGACCGCGAGCAGGTCGAGGTCCTCCAGCACGAGATCGGCCGACAGCGTCGGTGCCACGCCGAACGGGCGCTCCATGGCCAGCGACGACACGCGCACGCGGCCGTCGAACATCCGCATGTCGAGACCGCCCTCGAAACTCAGGCGATCGTCGGCATAGCGCGCATCGGGAATCGAGCCGCCCAGCGTGCCGCGGAACGACGGCCAGCCGAACGCCTGCGCGAGGCGACCGATGTCGATGTCGGCGAGCGTCAATCCGAAACCCGCCTCCAGCCGCCGCGTGCCGGAGGGCGGCCGCAGCTGGAAGCGATCGAAGCGCAGCGTGCCGCCGATGGCGGGGATCGTCGCCGGTGCACGCAGTCCGAGGCCGCCATCGACGCTGCGCAACGCCAGCGTCGATGCGCCGAATGCAAGGTCATACAGTCGCCCTTCGCGCCATGACAGCTGGCTGTCCACCGGAGCGGAGCCGCCCTCGAAGCGCACGTCGCCGTCGAGACCGTCGAAGCGGAAGCGGCCCTTGCCGTCGCGCAGCGTGAGCCCGGCGAGTCGCGCTTCGGCGCCCTGCAGCCCGTTCGCATCGAGCCGCAGCCGCGCATGCGCGGCGCCGTCGAGCGCGAGATCGCCGAGGCCCGCGCTGCCGAGCCAGCCGGAGAGATAGCGCGCGGGCAAGGCGGCGACGTCGTCGCTGTCGAGCGCGACATCCAGCGCCGTCAACGTGCCGTCGGGCGCGAACGCGGCATCGCCCTGCACGGCCAATGTGCGGCCATCGCGCCACAAGATCGTCGGCAGGCGCCAGCCGGCGCCATCGCCGCGGGCACCGATACGCACGGCCACCGGCGTCGCCGGCAACGAGACGTAGGCACTGCCATAGAGGAATTCGCCGCCGTGCAGCGCGCCGTCGAGGCCGATGATGCGCACGCCGTCTTCGCCGAAGCGCGCGTCGAGCGCGAGCGTCGCACCGAGTTGTTCCGCGGCGATGGTCGCGTCCGCCGTTTCCAGCCCCGCACCCGCGATCGCCAGCGGCCCGCTCACGCGCACCGGGCCGTGCGCAGGGACGTCCACATGCAGTTGCGCGTCGGCCGTTCCCTGCTTCAGCCGGCCGGCCGGCCACGCCTGATCGAGCAGCGCCTGCGTCCAGACCAGCGGCACGCGCACGAGGTCGATGCGGGTGTCGTCGGGCGCGGAGGCCTGGCGATGCACTTCGACCCGGGCATTGCCGCGGGCGAGCACGATGTCGGTGAACGCCGTGCCGAGCGCGAGGTCCAGCCGCATCGACGGCGCGCGCCCGGCGACGACGTCGCCCGCGCAGCGCCAGCCGCCTTCGCCGTCGCGGCGCAGCGGGCACTGCCAGGCCACGTCGCGGAAGGCGTAGCCCAGCGAGGGCGAGGCCAGTGCGCCGACCCGCAACCGCAGCGTGCCGGCGTCGGCATCGGCGGGCCAGTCGAGGCGGACCTCGACGCGTTCCAGCGTCGCCAGCCCCGTCGCCACCCGCGCGATGCGCGCCGTCGCCGTGCGCGCCTCGGCATCGTGCGGCCACGCAGAGGCGGCCAGCACGAGCGCGAACAGGATGCGTAAGATCGGCGACGACATGGCCGTCAGCGTATACGACCCGCGATGAATGCATCCGCCGCCCGCCCCGCCCTGCCCCGCGTGCTGCTGCTGGAGGACGACCCGGTGACCGCGGCGTTCCTGGCGGCGGCGCTCGACGCCCTGCCCGCGACCGTCGTCGCGGCCACGACACTGGCCGAAGCGCGGCCCGCGGCCGAGGGCTGCGACCTGTGGCTGTTCGACGCGTACCTGCCCGACGGCGACGGCGCGACGCTGCTGGCCGAGCTGCGCGCCCGCGGCCTGCGCACGCCGGCGCTGGCGCATACGGCGGAAGCGCGGCAAGAGCCGCTGGACGCGCTGATCGACGCCGGCTTCGCCGAAGTGCTGCAGAAGCCGCTGACCGTGGCGCAGTTGCAGGCCATGGTGCGGCGCGCACTGGGCGATGCGGCGTCCGCGACGGCAGACGGCAAAACGACGAATGCCGGTGCGCCCCGCTGCGGCAAATCACCGGTCTGGGACGATGCCGCCGCGCTGCGCGCTCTCAATGGCCGTCGCGATCACGTCGACGCGATGCGCGGCCTGTTCCTGCAGGAATTGACGCAGGTGGCGACGCGCGTGAGCGAGGCCGCGGCCCGTCGCGATGTCGACGCATTGCGCGGCGAACTGCATCGGCTGCAGGCGAGCTGCGGCTTCGTCGGTGCCGCGCGCTTGGCGTCGGCGGTCGATGCGCTGCGCGATGCGCCGGACGATCCGGCCGCGCTCGCGCAGTTCGAGGGGGCCGCTCAGGACACGTTGTCTTCGCCCTCCGCACTGCCAGAGGCTTGAGCCGGCGACGGGGTGCGCGGCAGCGCCGCGATCAATTCCCACGATTTCAGGCCGCGTCCGCCGAGGTGGTGCAGCAGCAGCGCGCGCATCGCACGACGCAGGCCCGGCATGTCCTCGGCGCAGGGTTCGCGGTCGACGGCGAGGTCCAGCAGCGCGCGGCCGGTCGCGGTTTCGCGGCGGCCGACGTCGCCGAGCAGCCGGCGCGGCCCGTGTTCGGCATCGAGCACGTAGCGCGCGGCGGGGTCGATGTCGCGCCCGTCGCCATCGGCGTCCCAGGCGAAGCCCACGCCCAGCGCCTCGATCAGGTCGCGCTCGAACCGGCGCAGCGTCCACGCCAGCGGCAGGTCCACCAGCGCCAGCCGCGCGCGCGTCTCGCCGTAGATCGCGTACAGCGCACCGACGCCGTCGTGTCGCGGCGCGAGCCGCAGCATCAGTTCGTTGAGATAGAAGCCGGCGAGCATCGCCTCGCCGTGCAGGCGCGGCGCCTCGTCGATCGCCTCGGCGCCCCGCAGTTGCGCGAGTTCGCCGCGCTGCACGCCGTCGAAGCGGATGTGCTGCAGCGGCTGCAGCGCCGCGCGCAGCAGGTGTTTTTTCGGACCCTGCACCCCGCGCGCCACCAGCCCGATGCGCCCGTGCTCGCGGCTCAGCACCTCGACCAGCAGGCTGGTCTCGCGCCAGGCGCGGGCGTGGAGGACGAAGGCGGGTTCGGCGGCGTAGCGCATCACGGCGTGATCGCGGACCGGTCGTCAGGCACCGGTCCGGATTCCGCTAATCCGAATACCCGAACGCCTTCAGCGCGGCTTCGTCGTCGGACCAGCCGTCGCGGACGCGGACCCAGGTCTCGAGGAAGACCTTCACGCCGAACATGCGCTCCATCTGCAGTCGCGACTGGGTGCCGATCTCGCGCAGGCGGGCGCCGCCCTTGCCGATGACGATCGCCTTCTGGCCGTCGCGTTCGACCCAGATCACCGCGCCGACGTTGAAGATCGGCTGCGGCGGCGCGCCCTTGCGCTTCTGCAGTTCCTCCTCGAAGCGTTCGATCTCGACCGTGGTCGCGTACGGCAGTTCGGCGCCGAGCTGGCGCATCAGCTGCTCGCGCACCAGCTCGCCGGCGAGGAAGCGCTGGCTGCGGTCGGTGATCTCGTCCTCGGCGTACAGCGCGGGCTGCTCGGGCAACAGCGGCAGCACGGCCTTGAGCAGCGACGGCAGGCCGCGGCGCTTGAGCGCGGACAGCGGCACGATCGCGGCGAAGTCGCGGCCTTCGCTGGCGTCCTTGAGGAACGGCAGCAGCGCGGTCTTGTCGGGATAGCGGTCGACCTGGTTGACCACCAGCACGGTCGGGATGCCCGCGCCCTTCAGCGCGTCGTGGGCCAGCGTGTCCTCCTCGGTCCACTGCCCGGCGCGGACCACCAGCAGCGCCGCGTCCACGCCTTCCAGCGCGCCGCGGGCGGCGCGGTTCATCATCCGGTGCATGGCCGAGGCCGTGGCCTTGCCCTTGTCGGCGTGGATGCCGGGAGTGTCGACCAGCACCAGCTGGCCTTCGGGGAAGGTCGCGATGCCCAGCATCCGGTGCCGGGTGGTCTGCGGCCGCGGCGAGACGATGCTGACCTTGGTCCCGACCAGGGCGTTGATGAGGGTCGACTTGCCGACGTTGGGTCGGCCCAGCACGGCGACGTGGCCGGCGCGGAAGGGGGATTCGCTCATCCGGGCATTGTAAGCCCGTGCGGTCGCCGCCGCGGGGGCGGCGACCGGGGGGCCGGGTCTCAGGTGCCCGAGGTGGCCGCGGGCTTGAAGCGCGAGCTGTTCTCGACCAGCACGTAGCTGCAGGTGCCGTCGGTGTTCCACTGGAAGTAGACGTACGACTCCGACGAGATGCCGTGGATCGCGTCGATGAGCGCCGCGTTGGTGGTGGAGCAGCTGCGGCTGATGCCGGCGGCATTGGTGGCGGTGCAGAAGGCGGCGGCGGCGTTGTAGTTGCAGCCGATCCACTGCTGGGTGTCGGCGGACGCACGGGCGTCGGCGAAAGCGCCGTAGGCGATGCGGCTGGCATCGTTGATGGTGACGGTGTACGGCCCGACGCGGGCGCCGGCGATGGCAGCGCCGGCGGACAGGGCGAGGACGAGGCCAAGCGCGATCTTTCCTTGGGTCTTCATTGCGATATCTCCTGCGTGGACGGTGGTTCGGTCCGGCCCGGACCGGTGGATTCAGAACCGCAGCCGGATGCGGTCCTCGTTGACCGCGCGCGAGAACGCGGCGGACAGGGCGAGCTGCTGGTCCGCAGGCAGCGCGGCGATCGTCGCCTGGAAGCGCATCACCTCCTCGTGGCCGAGCACGCGCCCCGGGAGCAGCGTCGACAGCCGGCGGTCGGCGTCGGCGAATCCCGCGGGATCCGGCATGTCGGCATGCGTCTGCGACGACGCGACGGCGGACGGCGCGCCGCCGGCGCGTTCGAGCGCGGCGAGGCGGCCATCGATCGCGGCGAGGCGACCGAGCACGGCCTGCAGCGCGGGATCGGAGACGGCGTCGGACGACGCGACCGGCACGGCATCGGCACGTGGCGCGGCTTCGGTGCGCGGGGCGTCGTCGGGCGGCGCGACGGGACGATGCAGGAGCATGGCGCCCTCGACGAGGGCGATCGAACCCAGCACGACGATGGCGATCGTCGGGACACGTGACATGGCGGCCTTCCCTGCATGGACGATGCGCCTTCCGCGCTGCGGACGGCATCGAATGACACGCGATTCCCTGCGTGGACCGGTCAGCCCACCAATCGCGGCGACGACCTGTCTCCGATCGACGGTCGCAGCGCGCATGCGCGGTCGATCGACGGCGCATGCGTCGATTCGTTCCGGCGATGGATCGACCGACGCTGCGCGATGCGACGCGCCGTCATTCCCCGAGCGCCGACAGCACCGCCTCGGCCGCGGCCTGCTCGGCGGCGCGGCGGGAAGCGCCCTCGCCCTCCCGGCACAGCGGCGGTTCGGCGAGCGCGCATTCGGCGCGGAAGGTCTTGGCGTGTTCCTCGCCGGTCTCGGACAGCAGCGTGTAGGTCGGCAGCGGTCGCTGCCGGCCCTGCAGCCATTCCTGCAGGCGGGTCTTCGCGTCCTTGCCCAGCTTGTGCGGTGGCGGCAGGGTCTCGATGGCGTCCGCGAACCACGGCAGCACCACCGCGCGGCAGACGTCGAAGCCGGCGTCGAGGTAGATCGCGGCGACCACCGCTTCCAGCGCATCGGCGAGGATCGAGTCGCGGCGATGGCCGCCGGATTTCATCTCGCCCGGGCCGAGCAGCAGGCGCGGCCCCAGCTCCAGCCGGCGTGCGAGCGCGGCGAGCGCGGACTCCCGCACCAGTTCGGCGCGGGCGCGGGTGAGTTCGCCTTCGGCCGCCCTGGGCCAGCGCACGCACAGGGCATCGGCGACGATCGCGCCGACCAGCGCGTCCCCCAGGAATTCCAGCCGCTCGTTGTGGACGGCGGCGGCGCTGCGGTGGGTCAGCGCGCGCTGCAGCAGGCCGCCGTCGCGGAAGACGTGTCCTCCGCAGGAGACGGCGGCGCTCACCCCGACCCCGGCATCAATTCGCCGACTTGCCGCCGAGGGTGGCCTCGGCGCTGAACTTGCCGACGACGTCGAGATTGTAGATCAGCGGCTTGCGGACTTCGTAGTCCACGTGCATGACCTGGGTGCCGCTGCGGTTCTCGAAACGCACGTTCTGCGGCTTCACGTTCTCCGAGTAGCTGACGTACAGCCGCTTGAAGAACTTGTCCTTGATCTGCTCTGGCGACTGCACGGCGACCTCCGGATCCGCCGACAGGCCGTTGAGCGCGCTCTTCACCGAGAAGAATTCCTGGTACATCGGGAAGAGCTTCATGAAGATGAAGAGGAAGAAGCCCACCACCGAAAGCACGATGACGAAGCTGGTGAAGGTCATGCCGCTCTGCTTGCGTCGCATATCCGTATCCCCTCTGGAAATCGGCGTGTCTGGAAATCGGAAGGTCTGGAACCCGTCGAACCGGAAACCGCGTGTCGACGAAGCGCCCGGGCCGGCGGACCCGCGCGGACCGGCGTCAGGGAATGCCGTTGCCGATGCGCGAGGCGTCGAAACCGTCGGAGCAGAACCAGCCGCTGCAGTTCAGCCACACGAGGAACGCCTTGCCGCGCAGCCGGTCTTCCGACAGGAATCCCCAGAATCTACCATCATCGCTGCGGTCGCGGTTGTCGCCCATCACCAGGTAATGCCCGGCCGGCACCACCCAGGTGCCCTCGCCGCGCGGATCGGCGAACTGGTCCGGCAGTTCCAGCACCTGGTGCGTGTGGCCGGGGAATTGCTCGGTCAGGCGCGCCGCGCCGTTCATTTCGGCGTTGCGGCCGGTGCCGGTGAACTCGCCGTCCAGCGTGTAGTCCAGCACCTTGCCGTTGAGGGTCAGCGTGTGCCCGGCGTATTCGATGGTGTCGCCGGGCAGGCCGATGACGCGCTTGATGTAGTCCTGCCCGGTGTTCGGATCGTCCGGACCCTTGCCCGGGTAGCGGAACACCACCACGTCGCCGCGCTGCGGCTCCCCCAGTTGCAGGATCTTGGTGTTGGTCACCGGCAGGCGCAGGCCGTAGGCGAACTTGTTGACCAGGATGAAGTCGCCGATCAGCAGCGTCGGCATCATCGAGCTGGACGGGATGCGGAACGGTTCGGCGACGAAGCTGCGCAGGCCCAGCACCAGCGCCAGCACCGGGAAGAAGGCGCGGGCGTAGTCGACGACCACCGGCTCCTCGGCGCTGTCGAGCAGATTGTCGGCGCGCGCGCGCCGCTTGGACAGGACGAGCTTGTCCAGCAGCCAGATCACGCCGGTCAGCAGGGTGAGCGCGACGAGCAGGAGTTCGAACCAGACCATGGAAGTTCCTTCGGAACGGGGGTTGCCAACGGGGATTGCCGACGGGATCGCGAACGGACGGGAAGCGGACCGAGCGACGACGATGGACAGAGGCCGTCGCCGATTCTCGTGGCCCGGACTATTTGCTGTCCACCTGCAGCACGGCGAGGAAGGCTTCCTGCGGGATCTCCACCCGCCCGACCTGCTTCATCCGCTTCTTGCCTTCCTTCTGCTTCTCCAGCAGCTTGCGCTTGCGGCTGACGTCGCCGCCGTAGCACTTCGCCAGCACGTTCTTGCGCAGCGCCTTGACCGTGCTGCGCGAGATGATCTGCGAGCCGACCGCCGCCTGGATGGCGACGTCGAACATCTGCCGGGGGATCAGGTCCTTCATCTTCTCGCACAGCTCGCGGCCGCGGCGGTCGGCGTGGCTGCGATGCACGATGATCGACAGCGCGTCGACGCGGTCGCCGTTGATCAGCGTGTCCACGCGCACGAACGGGCCGGCGTCGAAGCGCAGGAAGTGGTAGTCCAGCGAGGCGTAGCCGCGCGAGACCGACTTGAGCTTGTCGAAGAAGTCCAGCACCACCTCGGCCATCGGCAGCTCGTAGCTGATCTGCACCTGGCTGGCCATGTAGGTGATGCCGATCTGCACGCCGCGCTTCTCTTCGCACAGCTTGATGATGTTGCCGATGTAGTCGGCCGGCGTGAGGATGTTCGCGCGGATGATGGGTTCGCGGATCTCCTCGATGTGGTTCACCGGCGGCAGCTTGGCCGGGTTGTCCAGCGGCATCACGCTGCCGTCGGTCTTCAGCACTTCGTAGACCACCGTGGGCGCGGTGGTGATGAGGTCGAGGTTGTACTCGCGCTCCAGTCGCTCCTGCACGATCTCCATGTGCAGCATGCCGAGGAAGCCGCAGCGGAAGCCGAAGCCCATCGCCTCGGAGCTTTCCGGTTCGAAGCGCAGCGCGGCGTCGTTGAGCTTGAGCTTCTCCAGCGCCTCGCGCAGGTCCGGATAGTCCTCGGCGTCCACCGGGAACAGGCCGGCGAACACGCGCGGCTGCATTTCCTGGAAGCCCGGCAGCGGCTCCGGCGCCGGATGCTGCGCACTGGTCAGGGTGTCGCCGACCGGCGCGCCGTGGACGTCCTTGATGCTCGCCGTGACCCAGCCCACCTCGCCGGCGCCCAGCTTCGGCAGCGCCTTGCGCTTCGGCGTGAACACGCCGACGTTCTCGACCTGGTGCCAGCGGCCGGTGGACATCACCAGCAGCTTGTCGCCGGGCTTGATCTCGCCCTGCATCACGCGCACCAGCGAGACCACGCCGAGGTAGTTGTCGAACCACGAGTCGATGATCAGCGCCTGCAGCCGGTCGGTGTCGCGCGGCTTGGGCGGCGGGATGCGGTGGACGATCGCCTCCAGCACGTCGCCGACGTTCAGGCCGGTCTTGGCGCTGATCGCGACGGCGTCGGTGGCATCGATGCCGATCACGGCCTCGATCTCGTCCTTCGCGCGCTCGATGTCGGCGGTCGGCAAGTCGATCTTGTTGAGGATCGGCACCACCTCCAGGCCCTGCTCCACCGCGGTGTAGCAGTTGGCGACCGACTGCGCCTCCACGCCCTGCGCGGCGTCGACCACCAGCAACGCGCCTTCGCAGGCGGCCAGCGAGCGGCTGACTTCGTAGCTGAAGTCGACGTGGCCCGGGGTGTCGATGAAGTTGAGCTGGTAGACCTGCCCGTCCTTCGCCTTGTACGGCAGCGACACGGACTGGGCCTTGATGGTGATGCCGCGCTCGCGCTCGATCGGGTTCGAGTCGAGCACCTGCGCCTCCATCTCGCGCGCTTCCAGGCCTCCGCACAGCTGGATGATGCGGTCGGCCAGCGTCGACTTGCCGTGGTCGACGTGGGCGATGATCGAGAAGTTGCGGATGTTCCGCATGGGGTCTGACATGGGGGCGTGGGCCGGCCGTCGTGGCCGCTCGGGTCAAACGCTGGATTATCGCACAGGGCGCGTCCGGCCCGGGATGCGGTGGACACGCCGACGGCGGCCCGGAGGCCGCCGTCGGCGGGAAACTCGACCCGGAAGGCGCCGGACCGGGCCGGTCAGCCCCGCTTGTCGGGCGTGATCGGGACGAACTGGGTGGCGCCGCCGCGGCGGACCAGCAGCATCACCGTGTCGGCGTCGTCGACCCGGGCCAGCTCGCGGTCCAGCGCCGAGGCGCTGCCCACCGGGGTGGTGCCGACGCGCAGGACGATGTCGCCCGGGCGCAGGCCGGCGCTGCGCGCGGCCTTGCCCTCGATCCGGGCGATGGCGACGCCCTCGCCGGCGCGCAGGCCCAGGTCGCGGCGCTCGTCGCCGGCGAGGTCCTGGCCGATCAGGCCCAGCGCATTGCCCTTGCCGGTGGCGGCCGCGGGCTTGGGCTCGGGGCGATCCGGGCCGGCGGCGACCTGGTCCTCGTCCAGCTTCGTCAGCGTCACGCTGCGCTCGATGGTCTTGCCGTCGCGGATGATCGACAGCTTCGCGGTCGAGCCCGGCGCCATCCCGCCGATCACCGGCGGCAGGTCGCTGGAATCCTCGATCGCCACGCCGTCGACCGAGCGGATCACGTCGCCCGGCTGCAGCCCGGCCTTGTCCGCGGGGCCACCGGGGCGGACATCGTTGACCAGGGCGCCGCGGGTGTCGGGCAGGCGGAAGCCCTTGGCGGCGTCGGCGTTGATCGCACCGACCACCACGCCGATCTGGCCACGGCTGACCTTGCCGCTGGTGCGCAGCTGCTGGGCCACGTTCATCGCCACGTCCATCGGGATGGCGAAGCTCACGCCCATGTAGCCGCCGGAATTGCTGAAGATCTGCGAGTTGATGCCGACCACCTCGCCACGGGTGTTGAGCAGCGGGCCGCCGGAGTTGCCGCGGTTGATCGCCACGTCGGTCTGGATGAAGGGCACGTAGCGCTGCTCGGCGTTGGCGGCGCGGCCGACCGCGCTGACGATGCCGGCGGTGACCGAGTGGTCGAGGCCGAACGGCGAACCGATCGCCACCACCCACTGGCCAGGCTTGAGCGCCTTGGAATCGCCGCCGCGCAGGTACGGCAGGCCGCTGGCCGGGATCTTCAGCACCGCGACGTCGGACTGCGGATCGCTGCCGACGACCTTCGCCTGGAATTCGCGACGGTCGGACAGCTTCACCTTCACGTCCCTGGCGCCTTCGACCACATGGTGGTTCGTCAGCAGGTAGCCGTCCTCGGAGATCAGGAAGCCGGTGCCGATCGACACGCTCTTCGGGCCGTCGGGGCCGCCGTCCTCGTCGTCGTCCTGACCCGGGCCGCCGGGGCCGCCCGGCATCGGCACGCCCGGACCGAAGAAACGGCGGAAGAACTCCGGCATGTCGTCCTGGTTCGGCATGCCCGCCACCGCACGGCCGCCGCCGGACCCGGTGGCCTCGATGTTCACCACCGCCGGGCCGACGCGATCGACGAGCTGGGTGAAGTCGGGCAGACCGGTCACCAGCGGCGCGGCCGGGGCGTTGATGGCTTCAGCGGCGGTGGCCGTGACGGCAGTCGGCGTCTGGCGGGCGACGGTCGGCAGCACGGTGGTGGCCGCAGCGGTCGCCGCCGCGGTGACGGCGACCAGTGCGAACGTACGGGTACGGGAGTTCATCGGGGAATCGTCCTCGAAGAAAGAGTTGCGGTGGGGTCGGAACATCCCGCGTCGCGCAAGCGCACGGCGCAGGAGGAAAGCTATCGATCAGGGCGCGTCGGCGGCGGCCTGCGCCGGGGCCAGCAGGGGCGGATCGACGCGGGCCGGCGGCATGGGCTGCGGCAGGAAGACCGGATGGCGATCCAGCGCGGCACCGGCGTAATCGGCATTCAGCGGACCGCTGCCCGATGCGCCCGGCACCAGCGCACGCGGCCACGGCTTGATCACGATGAGGTCGTCCCGCGCCGGCTTCGCGGCGTCGGCCGACGCGACCATCACGCTGGCGGGGCGCTCGGGCGCCTGACGCGACATCGCGACGGGGGTGCGATCCGTGACCAGGCTCTGTTCGGCCGCCATGCGATGCGCGCGGGCGCTGCGCGCACTGGTCGCGGCCGCGACGGCCGCCAGCGACGTCACGCCCGCGGCGGCATCGTCGGGAATGCCGACCGGCGCGGTGCCGGCGGGATGCGGCAGGGCCACCTGTGCGGGCGGCACCGGCGTCGAGGCGCCACCGGAGGTCGTGACGACGGGTGGCGGCACGGTGGTGGTCGCGGCGGGCGTCGTCGTCGGCATGCGGCCGGCGAGGAAGGCGGCCAGCGCCACGGAAGCCGCGAGTGCGGCCCCGCCGCCCCAGCGCACCAGCGGCAGGCGGCCGAAGGACGTCCGCGAGGCCAGCTCGGCCTGCGCGGCGGACTGGGCGATGTCGTCGGCGATCGCGCGGCCGACGCGCTTCGAGAAATCGGCAGGCAATGCGCGCGCGCATTCGCCGCGCATCGCATCGCCGTAGTACTGCCAGTGGGCCCAGCTGTCGGCGAGGGCATCGTCGTGCTGCATGCGGCGCAGCAGGAAGCGGGTCTCGTCGGGGGAAAGTTCGCCGTCCATCATCGCCGACAGCTGTTCGCGAAGCAGGTTGCGGGCGTCGGTGTCGAGGGCGGGCATGGCGTGTGGACCGGTCATGGGTATCGTCGCGATGAAGGCTGGAGCGTGGAGAGGGAATCGAACCGGGAGCGCCGACCGCGGAGGTCAGCGGGTCGCGCGGGCGCGGGGATCGACCGCGTCCATGAGTGGCCGCAACTGCGCGTCGATGGCTTCGCGGGCGCGGAAGATCCGCGATCGCACGGTGCCGATCGGACACTGCATCTGCTGCGCGATCTCCTCGTAACTCAGCCCTTCCACCTCGCGCAGGGTGATGGCCGACCGGAGTTCTTCCGGCAAGGCTTCGACCGCGCGCATCACCGTTTGTTCCATCTCTTGTCGCATCAGTTCGCGCTCCGGAGTGTCGTTGTCGCGCAGGCGCAGGGCCGACTCGAACTGCTCGGCATCGTCGATGTCGATGTCCTCGCCCGGCGGCCGGCGCTTGTGCGCGACCAGATGGTTCTTCGCGGTGTTCACCGCGATCCGGTGCAGCCAGGTCGAGAACTGGGCGTCGCCGCGGAAATTGCCCAGCGCGCGGTAGGCGCGCAGGAACGTCTCCTGGGCCACGTCCTGGGCCTCGCTCCAGTCGTGGACGTAGCGTCCGATCAGCGCCACCACCCGGTGCTGGTACTTCCGCACCAGCAAATCGAAGGCTGCGCTGTCGCCGCGCTGTACCCGACGGACCAGTTCGAGGTCCACGTTTTCGGTCATCGTCTCGGCCACGGGCCGGCTCTCCTGGCAATGGATCGTCCGGCGCGGGGGCCGGTCGTTCCGACAATACACGCGGGAGGAAGTTCCCGGACCCGCCGGAGGTCGTGCCTCCCGCGGCGTGCGACACCCCGTTCATCTGGGGCGTCGGGGGCGCCGGCACAAGCGGTCGCGGCGCGGATGCGGCACATTTGACGCGGTCCCGGCCGCGTCGGGATCATAGGCCCCATCCTCCAGCGTATGGATCGACCCATGACCACCCAGCCCGGCCTCGACGGCCTGCGACTCCGCCACTGGAAGACCGACCTGCGCCCGGACGGCGTGCTCGTGCTGTCCTTCGACCGCGAAGGCGAGTCGGTGAACAGCTTCGGCCAGGATGTGCTGATCGAACTCGGCACCCTGCTCGAACGCATCGTGCTGGAGCCGCCGAAGGCCATGGTGCTGCGCTCGGCGAAGGCCAAGGGCTTCATCGCCGGCGCCGACATCCGCGAATTCCAGGAATTCGACCGCAAAGGCACCATCGGCGATTCCATCCGCCGCGGGCAGACCCTGTTCCAGCGCATCGCCGACCTGCCCTTCCCCACCGTCGCCGCGATCCACGGTTTCTGCATGGGCGGCGGCACCGAGATCTCGCTGGCCTGCACCTACCGCGTGGCCTCGACCGACCCGTCCACCCGCATCGGTCTGCCCGAAGTGAAGCTGGGCATCTACCCGGGCTGGGGCGGCAGCGTCCGCCTGCCGCGTCTGATCGGCGCGCCGGCGGCGATGGACCTCATGCTCACCGGCCGCACCCTGTCGGCCTCGGCGGCGAAGACGCTGGGCGTGGTCGATCGCGTCGCCGCGCCCGACGCGCTGATCGACACCGCCGCCGCGCTCGCGCTGAAAGGCACCGATCGCCCGTTCAAGCAGCGCGTCCTCGGCTGGATCACCAACACCTGGATCGTGCGCCAGGTGCTGGCGCCGCAGATGGCGAAGCAGGTCGCGCGCAAGGCGCGCAAGGAGCACTACCCCGCGCCCTACGCCCTGATCGAGACCTGGCGCCGCAGCAGCGGCAGCCTGCAGCACTTGCTCGATGCCGAGCGCAAGTCGGTGGTGAAGCTCGCCGGCACGCCGACCGCACGCAACCTCACCCGCGTGTTCTTCCTGCAGGAGCGGCTCAAGGGCCTGGGCGGCAAGGACCACGGCATCGCGCACGTGCATGTGGTCGGCGCCGGCGTGATGGGCGGCGACATCGCCGCGTGGGCCGCGTACAAAGGCTTCAACGTCACGCTGCAGGATCGCGAGCAGCGCTTCATCGACACCGCGATGACGCGCGCGCAGGAACTGTTCGCCAAGCGCGTGAAGGACGAAAGCAAGCGTCCCGAAGTCGCCGCACGCCTCGTGTCCGACCTCGCCGGCGACGGCGTGGCGAAGGCCGACCTGCTGATCGAGGCGATCATCGAGAAGCCCGAGGCCAAGCGCGATCTCTACACCACGGTCGAGCCGAAGATGAAGGCCGACGCGCTGCTGACCACCAACACCTCGTCGATCCCGCTGACCGAACTGCGCGAACACATCGCGCGCCCGGCGCAGTTCGCCGGCCTGCACTACTTCAACCCGGTCGCGCTGATGCCGCTGGTGGAGATCATCCACCACGATGCCATGGCGCCGGAGACCGAGAAGCGCCTCGCCGCGTTCTGCAAGGCCATCGACAAGCTGCCGGTGCCGGTGGCGGGCACGCCGGGCTTCCTCGTCAACCGCCTGCTGTTCCCGTACATGCTGGAAGCCGCGACCGCGTTCGCCGAAGGCATCCCTGGCCCGGTGATCGACAAGGCCGCGGTGAAGTTCGGCATGCCGATGGGCCCGATCGAGCTGATCGACACCGTGGGCCTGGACGTGGCCGCGGGCGTCGGCGCCGAACTCGCGCCGTTCCTCGGCCTGCCGATCCCTGCCGCCCTCGCCTCGCCGCCGGAGGCCGGCAAGCGCGGCAAGAAGGACGGCCAGGGCCTGTACAAGTGGGTCGACGGCCGCGCGCAGAAGCCGGAGATCCCCGGCGACTACAAGGCGCCCGAGGATCTGGAGGACCGCCTGATCCTGCCGTTCCTCAACGAGGCCGTGGCCGCACTGCACGAAGGCGTGGTCGCCGATGCCGAACTGCTGGACGCCGGCGTGATCTTCGGCACCGGCTTCGCCCCGTTCCGCGGCGGCCCGATCCAGTACATCCGCGACACCGGCACCGCACCGCTGCTGGCCCGGCTCAAGGCCCTGCAGGACAAGCACGGCGACCGTTTCGCCCCGCGCCCCGGCTGGGACAATCCGGCGCTGCGCAACGGCTGATCCGCATTGCCCGACGTACCGACGAAGAACCCCGCTCCGGCGGGGTTTTTCATGGCCGCTTGCCAAGCCCGGCGGGATTGTATAACGTGCGTTATAACTACAATCCGTGAGGGTGCCGTGAAACTGAAAATCACCACCGTCGGCAATTCGGCCGGCGTCATCCTGCCTAAGGAACTGCTGGCCCGCCTCCGCCTCGAAAAGGGCGACGAACTGTTCGCGCTGGAAACCCCCGGCGGCATCGTCCTGACCACGTACGACCCGGAACTCGCCGCGCAGATGGAAGTGGCCGAGCAGACCATGCGCGAGGACCGCCTCGTGCTGCACAAGCTGGCGCAGTGAGGAGGCTTGCATGATCGTCTGGATCACCCAGCGGCTGGCCCTCGCCATCCACGACCGCCAGCTCGCCGAACACGGCGGCGGCACCGGCGTGCGCGACAAGGCCCTGCTCGATTCCGCCCTCGCCCGGCCGCAGCAGTTGTTCGCGTACGACGACCCGCCGCCGGACCTCGCTGCGCTGGCGGCGAGCCTCGCGTTCGGACTCGCCCGCAACGATCCCTTCGTCGTCGGCAACAAGCGCACCGCGCACGTCTGCTATCGCGTGTTCCTCGCCCTCAACGATGCAGAACTGGTCGCCACAGACGAAGACAAGTACATCGCGATGCTGCGCCTCGCCGAAGGCAGCCTCACTGAAGCCGAATTCGCCGACTGGCTGCGCCCCCGCGTCGTCCTGTCCAGCGCCGACCGCGTCAACGAACCCCGCACCGCCTACCGGTGACCCGCTTTTGTTGGAGCGCCGGGAGGCGCGACAAAGCCGCAGCAAACCCCTCATGTGGGAGCGACGGAAGTCGCGACAACACCACCCCAGTCCCTTCCGCAGCTCTTACTTCCTCACCACCCCCAGCACCTCCGACGCCGGCACCGTCAACCGCGGCAGATGCGGATCGTCGATCCCGCCCGGCGGCGCGATGTAGAACTGCGACCCGATCCGCGTCAACACCTCGACATCGTCCAGCACGCCCATGTCCACGCCCTCGCGATGGTCCAGCACGCACACCCGCTCCGGCCACCCCGCATGCACGATGTCGCAGCCGCGCGTCGTCAGCACCAGGTCGACGTGACGCATCATCCCGAGGCCGAGCGTGTTGGCGGTGGCGTCGACGAGGAAGAACGGAAAACCGGAGTACACCATCACGACGACAACCGCAGCAAAGCGCGACACCTTGAGCTTTCGATTCTGTATCCGCATCGAGGCATACCAAAGCCAATGCACGAGTGGCGTCATGATCGGGACACTGACCGCGGAGGTCCAGAACATCTGACCGATTGCGCTGAATCCATCTACTTTCATGAAGACAATCAGCAAGAACGGCCACGCTGCGAGGTACAACGTGAACAAGTGCAGCCATTGCCAGGATGGTGACCGTAACCTCAGCAAGCGATGCTTCGTCCGATCGGCATCGATCAGCAGGAACGAGGTGATCAACAACACACAAGACACGGCAAACAACAGACTGAACACTTGGGTCGTCCAGACGAGACTCCACTCAGCGCCTGCCAGAACCAAGCCGACATAGAGCGCTAACGCCGCCACTGATGCCGTCAGGAAAGAAAGATACGACCCCGGTCGCAACGACCATGCGAGCACACGACGATGGGCCGCCGACATCGTGCCTCTCGACTGTGGAGCCGTTGGCGAGCGCAGTGATTTTCGCTGGCGAACTTGACCAGCCGCATTAAGTCGCTTCCGCGGCGGCGGCAGATATACCAATGCCTTTACCCAAACCCCGATCATGCATACCGGCATCAGCATCAGACCAGAAAACGCGATTGCGCCCACGACAAAAAACAACACGAACGCTCCCAACACCGCTCCCAGGTCCGCAAAGGACAGCGACGGCAGGAACCCGATCCGCCAGAAGTGCGTAAGCAGCAGCAACCCGCCGGCACCCGGCACGAACCACTGCCAGTTGCCCGCGACCCACGTCAGCGTCGATCGCAGCGGCCACGCCACCCCCCCCGCCCCAGCGGCGCCCACACCCGCACCGACAACCCCAGCCCCCGATTCCCCATCACGACCAACCCACAACCCGCGTCTCCCTGTCATCCCTCACCACCCCCGAAACAAC
>JBQCJG010000213.1:0-4611 GCA_051952955.1 Lysobacteraceae bacterium
GGTGTCCAGCATCCGTCCGCGCCGGCCGCTTCCGCGGGCGCGAAGGCCTCGCCGCAGGAGCGCGCCGCGCTGACGCGGCAACTCGTCACCAAGTGGGGCGGCTACGTCCAGCGCGTCTACGGCGTGCCGGTGACCACCTGGGCCAAGCGCATGGCGCCTACGCTGGCCCGCGTCGACGGCGACAATTTCCGCGATGCGCTGAAGCGCGACACCTTCGAAGGCGCGATGGCCGCGCTCGGCGGTGCCGGCGACCAACTCAGCGATGCGCAGATGATCGACCGCTTCGCCACCAAGTCCGCCGCCGCCGGCACCGTCGGCACGAAGACCCTGGGCGCGCTGTCGAACGATCTCGTCTACACCCCGGTCGCGCCCTGCCGCATCCTCGACACCCGCAGCACCGCCGCCGGCGCCATCGCCGCCAACGGCACGCGCAACTTCATCGCCATCAACGCCAGCAACTTCACCAGCCAGGGCGGCAGTTCCACCAACTGCGGCACCCTCGGTCTGAACGCCACTGCGGTGGCGATCAACCTGACCGCGGTCACGCCGGCCGGCGCCGGTTATGCCACGGCCTTCCCGTACGGCACCTCGCAGCCGGTGGCCGCCAGCGTGAACTACGCCGCAGGCGACATCGTCAACAACGCGTTGATCGTGCAGATCCCGAACCCGCTGTCGTCGTTCGACTTCACGCTCTACACCTTCGCCCAGTCGCACTACGTGGCGGACATCGTCGGCTACTTCGCCCCGCCGCTGGCCACCGCGCTGCAATGCCAGACCACGGGCACGACCGTGGTGAACGTGGCGGCCGGCGGCCAGACCAACGTGACCGCCCCGGCCTGCGCGACCGGCTACACCCAGACCGCGACCAACTGCGAAGCGTCGAGCTGGACGATGCCGTTCGTGTTCATCAAGGACGGCGTGTGCTCCGCGCAGAACAACGGCACCTCGGCCGCCGACGTCCGCGCATCGCGCACCTGCTGCCGCGTGCCGGGGCGCTGAGGTGCCGCAGCTTTCCGCCTGTTGCGTGAACCAAGGAGTCGGGGAAACCCGGCTCCTTTCCTTTCCGGCCGATCCCGCTGCCGCTTCGCGTTGTCGCCCGCAATCGCCACGTCCGACACAGGAGACCCGCATGACCTTCGTCCGTCCCCTCGCCGCGGCACTGTTCGCCTGCGGCCTGCTTTCGTCCCACGGCGCCGATGCGCAGAGCCGGCAGGCCGTCGCGTCCGGGTTGCGCAACGAGGCCGCGCCGCTGACGCCCGCGGCCCGCGGCGACCTCACCCGCGCCTTCGTCGCGAAGTGGGGCGGCTATGTCCAGCGCGTCTACGGCACCCCGGTCGCCACGTGGGCGCAGCGGATGGTCCCGACCTTCGTCGCCGCGGACCCGGCCAACTTCCGCACATCGCTCAAGCGCGACACCTTCGAAGGCGCGCTGGCGCAGCTGACCGGCACCGGCCATCGCCTGGCCGACGCCGACGTCGTCGACCGTTTCGCGCGCGCCTCGTCGACCCGCGGCCTGACCACGAAGACTGCGGCCGAGATCGGCGCCAAGGTCCTCGGCTCGACCACCGGCGACCTCGTGTTCACCGCGATCACGCCGTGCCGCATCGTCGATACCCGCGTGGCCGGCGGCGCCATCGGCGCCAACGGCAGCCGCAACTTCATCGGCGTCGCGGTCAGCGCCGGCGCCAACTTCACGTCCCAGGGCGGCAGCGCCACCGACTGCGGCGTGGCCGCGATCGGCGCCAGCGCCATCGCGATCAACGTCACCGCGGTAACGCCGGCGGGCGCGGGCTTCGCCACCGTCTACCGTTCGGGCGATACGCGTCCGCTGGCCGCCAGCGTGAACTACACCGCCGGCGCGATCGTCAACAACAGCGTCGTGGTCGGCATCCCCAATCCATTGAGCATCACCGATTTCAGCATCTACACTTTCGCCCAGTCGGACTACGTGGTCGACATCGTCGGCTACTTCTCGCCGCCGCAGGCGACGCCGCTGGACTGCGTGAGTACGGGATCGCCGGCGAGCTACTCGATCGATCCGAACAGCTCGAATTTCTTCAACAACCCGGCCTGTCCCGCCGGCTACAGGGCGGTCACCCCGTACTGCTGGACGGCTGCGGTCGGTGTCTACAGCCTGGGCAGCGGCTACAACGGCAACTCGGCCGGCGCGGCCACCTTCTGCGCCTGGCGGAACACCACCGCCAGCGTCCAGACGGTCTTCGGCGGCAACATGTGCTGCCGCGTGCCGGGGCGCTGATCGCCCGACGCATGCATCGCGGACGCCGGCGCCGTACGGCGTCCGTCGCGAGCCTGGCATGGAAGACGGGCGTCCGCGTGGTCGTCGTCCCCCTCGTGCGCGGCATCGTCATACCCGTTTCCCCGTCCTTTCCCGTCTTCCGGAGGTCGTCATGAAGCATCTGTCCGGCGCGAGCGTCGCGGTCCTCGCCGCGGTCGTCGCCGTTTCTTCCGCCATGCCCGTCTTCGCGGGCACGCCTGCACAGGCCGCGGCGCCCTCGGGCCCGCTGACGCCCGCCGAACGCGGCGCGCTGACCCGCGCCTACGTGCAGAAGTGGGGCGGCTACGTGCAGAAGGTGTACCGGGTGCCGGTCGGCGTGTGGGCCCAGCGCATGGTCCCGACCTTCGTGCACGCGGATGCCGACAACTTCCGCAAGGCGCTGGCGCGCACGACGTACGAAGGCGCGTCCGCGACGCTGAGCGGCGTCGGCGGCCGGCTGTCCGACGCGGACGTGATCGACACCATGGCCCGCGCCAGCCTCGCGCCCGCGGGCGTGCGTCCGCAGGTGCTGGCGAAGGTGCTGGGCTCCGCGGCGGCGGATCTGGTCTACACCCCGGTCACGCCCTGCCGCATCCTCGATACCCGCGTCGCCGGCGGCACGCTGGCCGCCGGGTTCACCCGCGATTTCAACGCGGTGGTCGGGTCGGGCGGCAACTTCAGCACCCAGGGTGGCAGCGCCACCGACTGCGGCGTGGTCTCCGCAGGGCAGGCGGCGGTGGTGATCAACCTGACCGCGGTCACGCCGAACGGCGCGGGCTTCGCGACGGCGTATCCCTTCGGCACGACGCGGCCGCTGGCGTCCAGCGTCAACTACACCGCCGGCGCGATCGTCAACAACTCGATCGTGGTGAAGCTGCCCACGCCGCTCACGACGAAGGACTTCACGGTCTACACCTTCGCGTCGTCCGACTTCGTCGCCGACATCGTCGGCTATTACTCGCCGCCGGCGGCGACCGCGCTGGAGTGCAGCCGCCAGCTGGGCAACTTCGTCAGCGTGCCGGCCAACACCTACGGCTTCGGCGTGTCGGCGACATGCCCGACCGGCTACACGGCGACGGGCCTGGGCATCGAGGCCGCGGCGAACGTCGTGATGGCGGACTCCTCGCTCAACAACAGCGGCGGCACGGTCTTCACCTACAACCTCGGCTCCACCGCCCAGTCCACCCGCGCCTGGGTGCAGTGCTGCCGGGTCCCCGGCCGCTGAGTCCTTCTCCGCGCGGAAACGAAAAAGAGCCGGGTGTCCCCGGCTCTTTTTTCGTCTGCGCGACGCTGCGGGCGGTCAGAGCGCCGCCTGCAGCTCCGGCAGGATCTGGAACAGGTCGCCGACCAGGCCGATGTCGGCGATCTCGAAGATCGGCGCGTCGGCGTCCTTGTTGATGGCGACGATCGTGCCGGCGTCCTTGATGCCGGTGAGGTGCTGGATCGCGCCGCTGATGCCGACGGCGACGTACAGCGCCGGCGCAATGATCTTGCCGGTCTGGCCGACCTGCAGCTCGTTCGGCACGTAGCCTGCGTCGACCGCGGCGCGCGAGGCGCCCACGGCGGCACCGAGCTTGTCGGCGAGGTCGTAGACGATCCTGAAGTTCTCGGCCGAGCCCACGCCGCGGCCGCCGGACACGACCTTCGATGCGCTCTGCAGGTCCGGGCGGTCCGACTTGCCGGCGGCCAGGGCGACGAACCGGGTGTGCGTCGGCAGCGCGGCGTCGACCGTCGCGGCCTGGATGGCGGGGCTGCCGCCGCGGGCGGCTTCCGGCAACGACGCCGTGCGCACGGTGGCGACGACGGTCTGGTCGGCCGGGGCCTCGACGGTGACGATCGCGTTGCCGGCGTAGATCGGGCGCTTGAACACGCGCGCACCCTCGACCGCCATCACGTCCGACACTTGCGACACGCCCAGCAGCGCGGCGACGCAGGGCATCAGGTCCTTGCCGAAGGTGGTGCTGGGACCGAAGACGTGGGTATAGCCGGCGGCGACCTGCGCGATCTGCGGCGCCAGCACCTGGGCGATGGCGTGGGCGTTCGCGGCGTTGGCGACGGTCAGCACCTTCGCGACGCCGGCGATCTGCGCGGCCTCGGCGGCGACGGCGGCCGGGTCGGCGGCGAGCACGACGATGTCGATGGCGGCGGGGTTCAGCGCCTGCGCGGCAGTGACGCAGCGCGCGGTGGCGCCGTTGAGCTTGCCGTCGAGGTGTTCGGCGACGATGAGAACCTGGGTGGTCATCAGAGGAGCCCCTTCTGCTTGAGCGCCGCGACCAGTTCGGCCGCGTCCTTCACCATCACGCCCTTGCTGCGCTTGGCCGGCGGTGCGTAGTGGG
>JBQCJG010000214.1:0-11583 GCA_051952955.1 Lysobacteraceae bacterium
CGAAATACTTCGGCGTCATGCCCGCGAACGCGGACGTCCATCTTCTTCAGAGGTTTCTCAGGCATGCGCGATCTCCAGCTGGCCGCCGTGCGCGACGCGGCGCGTCACGAGCTTGCGCAGGGCGACGTAGAACACCGGGGTCAGGAACAGGCCGAACAGCGTCACGCCGAGCAGGCCGGCGAACACCGTGATGCCGGGGACCGCGCGCACCTCGGCGCCGGCGCCGTGGCCGAGCAGCAGCGGCACGGTGCCGGCGATGAACGCGATCGAGGTCATCACGATCGGGCGCAGGCGCAGGCGGCAGGCTTCCAGCGCGGCTTCGACGATGCCCTTGCCCTGCATTTCCAGCTCGCGGGCGAACTCGACGATCAGGATCGCGTTCTTGCACGCCAGGCCCATCAGCACCACCAGGCCCACCTGCACGAACACGTTGTTGTCGCCGTTGGTCAGCCACACGCCCAGCAGCGCCGACAGCAGCGTCATCGGCACGATCAGGATCACCGCCAGCGGCAGCGTCCAGCTTTCGTACAGCGCGGCCAGCACCAGGAACGCCAGCAGCACCGCCAGCGGGAACACCACCAGCGCGGCCTTGCCCTGCGTCGCCTGCTGGTAGCTGAGGTCGCTCCACTCGATCGCCATGCCCGGCGGCAACGCCTTCTGCGCGAGCTCGGTGACCTTGGCCATCGCCTCGCCCGAGGACAGCACGCGCGGATCGGCCTCGCCCAGCAGATCGGCGGCGGGATGGCCGTTGAAGCGGATCACCGGGTCGGGGCCGTAGGTCTGCCTCACGGTGACCATGGCGCCGATCGGCACCATCGCGCCGGCGCTGTTGCGGGTGCGCAGGTTGGCGATGTCCTCGACGTCGTCGCGGAACGGCGCGTCGGCCTGCGCGATGACCTGCCAGGTGCGGCCGAACTGGTTGAAGTCGTTGACGTAGGCCGAGCCGAGGTAGGTCTGCAGCGTGTCGAACAGTTCGGTCAGCGGCACGCCTTCGGCCTTGGCCTTGACGCGATCGACCTCGGCGTCGAGCTGCGGCACGTTGGCCTGGTAGCTGGTGATCGGGAAGCCGAGCCCCGGCGTCTGCGCGGCCGCGCCCTGGAACGCCTGCACCGCGGTCTGCAGCTCGCCGTAGCCGAGGCGGTTGCGGTCCTCGACGAACAGCGACCAGCCGGAGCCGTTGCCCAGGCCCTGGATCGGCGGCGGCATCAGCGCGAACGGGAAGCCGTCGCGCAGCGCGCCGAAGCGCTGGTTGAGCTCGGCGGTGATCTGCGCCGCGCTGCGCTTGCGCTCGCCGAACGGCTTGAGCGAGAAGAAGGTGACGCCGCTGTTCGGGGTGTTGGTGAACTGCAGCGGGTTGAGGCCCGGGAACGCGACCTCGCTCTCGATGCCGTCGACCTGCTTCGCGATCGCGGCCATCTGCTTCAGCGCCGCGTCGGTGCGCTCGATCGACGCGCCTTCGGGCATCTTCACGCCGGCGATGAGGTACAGCTTGTCCTGCACCGGGATGAAGCCCGCCGGCACCGCCTTGAACATCAGCCCGGCGCCGACCAGCAGCAGCGCGTACACCAGGAACACCGCGCCGCGACGCCCCAGCGCGCGCGACACCGCGCCTTCGTAGCGTTCGGAATTGCGCTTGAAGAAGCGGTTGAACGGGCGGAACAGCCAGCCGAAGAGGCGGTCGATCAGGCGCGAGGCGCGATCCTTGCCGGCGTCGTGCGGACGCAGCAGCTTGGCCGCCAGCGCCGGCGACAGCGTCAGCGAGTTGATCGCGGAGATCACGGTCGAGATCGCGATGGTGACCGCGAACTGCTTGTAGAACTGGCCGGTGACGCCGGTCAGGAACGCCATCGGCACGAACACCGCGCACAGCACCAGCGCGATCGCGACGATCGGCCCGGACACTTCGCGCATCGCGAGGTGCGCGGCCTCCAGCGGACTGGCGCCGCGCTCGATGTGGCGCTCGACGTTCTCCACGACCACGATCGCGTCGTCGACGACGATGCCGATCGCCAGCACCAGCCCGAACAGGGTCAGTGTGTTGATCGAGAAGCCCAGCAGGTACAGCACCGCGAACGTGCCGACCACCGACACCGGCACCGCCAGCAGCGGGATCACCGAGGCGCGCCAGGTCTGCAGGAACAGGATCACCACCAGCACCACCAGCAGCGTCGCTTCCAGCAGCGTGCTGATGACCGAGTGGATGGAATCGCGCACGAACACGGTGGTGTCGTAGACCGAGGTGATCTCCACGCCCGGCGGCAGGGTCTTGCGGACCTCGGCCATCTGCGCGATCACCGCGTCGCGGATCTCCAGCGCGTTCGCGCCCGGCGACTGGAAGATGCCGATCGCGGCGGCGTTGCGGCCGTCGAGGCGCGCGCGCATGGTGTAGTCGCCGGCCGCGAGTTCGATTCGGGCCACGTCGCGCAGGCGGACGATCTCGCCGTCGGCGCCGCTCTTGAGCACGATCGCGCCGAACTCGTCCTCGTTCTCCAGCCGGCCCTTGGCGTTGATCGGCAGCAGGAAGTCGCTGCCGTTGGGCATCGGCTCGGCGCCGAGCTGGCCGGCGGAGACCTGCACGTTCTGCTCGCGCACCGCGCGCAGCACGTCGCCGGCGGTGAGCCCGCGGGCCGCGATCCTGTCCGGGTCCAGCCACAGGCGCATGGCGTAGTCGCCGCCGCCGAACTGGCGCGTGTCGCCGACGCCGGGGATGCGCGCCAGCGCGTCCTTCACGTGCAGGCGCATGTAGTTGCGCAGGTACAGCGAGTCGTACTTGCCGTCTTTCGACACCAGGTGCACCACCATCAGGAACACCGGCGACTGCTTCTGCGTGGTCACGCCCTGCCGGCGCACGTCCTCCGGCAGGCGCGCCAGCGCCTGGCTGACGCGGTTCTGCACGCGCACGGCGGCATCGTCGGCGTCGGTGCCGGGCTTGAAGGTGACGGTGAGCTGCAGCACGCCGTCGGAGCCGGCGACGGACTTGACGTACATCATGTCCTGCACGCCGTTGATCGCTTCCTCCAGCGGCGTGGCCACGGTCTCGGCGATCACCTTGGGGTTGGCGCCGGGATACACCGTGCGCACCACCACCGAGGGCGGCACCACTTCGGGGTATTCGCCGATCGGCAGCAGCGGGATCGCGATCAGGCCGGCGGCGAAGATCACGATCGACAGCACGGCGGCGAAGATCGGTCGGTCGATGAAGAATCGGGAGAAATCCATGGGAATTCCTGGTGACTGCGAAGCCGCGGCGAGGCACGGCACTGGCCGACCGCGCCAGGCGCGGAGGACGACGGGATCGATGACGCGACACGCGACGGCGGGGACCGCCGCCTCCGCCGCCGGGGGGACATCCGGGGAAGGGATGCGGGGCGGAGGACGGCGGGCGCCGGACGCGCGCCTGGCGCGTCACGCCGCGCGGCCGAGGGGAGGGAGCCGCGCGAACGATTCGGGACGGGGCGTGGTCAGCGCGCGGCGACGGCCTTGTCGGCAGGCGGCGATGTCGGCTTGCCGGGCGACGGCGTGGTCATCGGCACGGTCTTCGGCACCACCGGCATGCCGGGGAAGAAGACCTTCTGGGTGCCGCTGACGATCACCGTGTCCTTCGCGGTCAGGCCCGACGTGATGACGCGCAGGCCGTCGAGGTCGCGGCCGATCGTCACGTCGCGGCGCTGCGCGGTGTTGCCCGGACCCAGCACGTAGACGTACTTGCGGTCCTGGTCGGTCATCACCGCCTTGCCGTCGACCAGCAGCGCGTGCGCCGAGGCGCCGCCTTCCAGCTGCACGCGCGCGAACAGGCCAGGCGTGAACACGCGATCCGGATTCGGCACCACCGCGCGGGCGCGCACGGTGCCGGTGGCGGGATCGACCTGGTTGTCGACGAAGTCCACGCTGCCCGCGTGCGGGTAGCCGGCCTCGTCCGCCAGGCCGACGCGCACGGCGTTGCGCATCGTGGCGCCGCCACCGGCGCGGGCATCCGCGGCGTGGCGCAGGAACGCCTGCTCGTCGGTGTCGAAGTAGACATACATCGGATCCAGCGACACCACCGAGGTCAGCACCGAGGCATCGGCCTGCGCGAGGTTGCCGACGGTGACCAGCGCACGCCCGGCGCGACCGGAGATCGGCGAACGCACTTCGGTGTACTGCAGGTCGAGCCGTGCGCTGGCGACCGCGGCTTCGGCGGCGCGCACCGCGGCGGAGCCCTGCGCGGAGGCCGCCTTGCGGGTGTCGAACTCCTCGCGCGAAATGGCCTTGGCGTCGATCAGCGCCTGCGCGCGGGCGCCCTGAGAATGCGCGAGCTGCGCCTCGCTGCGGGCGCGGTCGAGTTCGGCCTCGGCGCGCGCCAGCGCCGCGCGGTACGGACGCTGGTCGATCACGAACAGCAGCTGGCCCTTGTGCACGTCCTCGCCTTCGCGGAACGCGATGCGCTCGATGTAGCCGCTGACGCGCGGACGCAGCTCGACGCTGTCGACCGCGGCGACGCGGCCGGTGTAGGCATCCCATGCGGTGACGTCGCGGTCGAGCACGCGCGCGACGCCGACTTCCGGCGGCGGCGGCGCGCCCGCTGCGGCAGGATCGGCGGCCTCGCTGCTGCACGCGTTGAGGGCGATGACGAGCGCGGCGTTGAGCAGCAGCACGGCCAGCGGAGTCCGGGTGCCCGATCGGGCGAAGGATCGACGGGAAGTCATGACGAGAGCGGGTCCTTGGTTCTGGGAGAGGATGCGATGCCGCGCAGCAGTGCGCGGGCGTCGTGCAAGGCGCGATCCGTCGCGATCGGGGGTGCGGCCTCCGCCGCATCGATGTCGTCCGACCAGAACGCCGAGGGCGTGCCGGGGCCGCCGCAGGCGACGACGGCATCGGACGCGGATTCCGCACGACTGGCCAGCGCGAGCGCACGCCGCGCGACCGCGCGCGGCGACGGCCAGCCTTCGCAGGCGTGGCGGGCGTTCTCGATCGTGCGCAGCGGCGCGTTCACGCCGAGCAGGTGCACGCGCACGCCAAGCGCGCGGGCTTCGTCGTGCAGCACGCGCGCGAGCATGCGCAGCGCCGCTTCGGCGATCGAGTGGTGGCCGTAGCCGGCCCACGGGAAGTCGGCGCCGGGGCCGCCGATCAGCACGTAGCCGCCCAGGCCCGACGCGGACAGGCGCGGCAGCAGCTGGCGCGCGGCGAACAGGTGCGGCAGCAGGTCCTCGTCGATCCGCCGGCGCAGGAAGTCCCCCGGTTGGTCGAGCAGGCGGCCGCGCATCGGCGTGCCGCGGATGGCCGCGACCACGCCGGCGATCGGCCGGCCGAGCGCATCGAGGCGTTCGCCCAGCGCATCACCGCCTGCATCGGTCGACAGCGACGCGACGAGCGGCACGAGCGTCGCACCGGGATGCGCGGCGCACAGCGTGTCCAGTGCCTCGGCGTCGCGGGCCACGGCGACGACGTCGTGGCCGTCGCGCAGGGCCTGGGCCACCACCGCGCGGCCGACGCAGCCGGTCGCGCCGAGGACCACCAGCACGCCCGCGTCCGGGGTCGCCGGAACGGGATGATCGGTTTTTGTCCCGCTCACGGGATTTTCTCTCCCGGAAACCGGGCGTCGAGGGCTTCGAGCCGGCCTTCGACCACCGCCCGTGCCCAGCCGCGGATCTGCCGGAACGCCACCGAGACGACCACGACACCGAGCACCCACGCCCAGGCATCGTCGATTCCAACCAGCTGATTGAAAAGGAAAGCCGTCGCCAGTGCGACGTCGGCGACCAGCAGCGCGATCAGGCCGGCCAGCAGGATTCGGGGGACTGGGACCGCACGCATGGCGGACTCCGGTGGTGGGGATGGGCGCTCACTCTAGGCGTCGTCCCCGGGCTTGATTAGTCCCTGAATCACGGAATAATCATCCCTCCCGCGGTCCAATCCCCGGATTGACCCGCCCCGCCCCGTCCCGGGAGTCCGTCATGCAGCGCGATCTCAACGACACCCTCGTCTTCGTGAAGGTGGTCGAACACGGCAGCTTCATCAGTGCGGCCAACGCACTGCGCCTGCCCAAGACCACCGTCAGCCGCCGCGTGCAGGATCTCGAGACGCGGCTCGGCGCGCAGTTGCTCCATCGCACCACGCGCAAGCTCGGCCTCACCGAAGCCGGCAGCGTGTACTACGAACACTGCCAGCGCATCGCGCGCGAACTCGACGAAGCCGAGAGCGCCGTCGGCCAGCTGCAGGGCGGCCCGCGCGGCTGGCTGCGGATGACCGCGCCCTACTCCATCGGCATCACCTGGATCGCGCCGCTGCTGGGCGAGTTCCACGCGCTGCATCCGGAAGTGCGGGTCGAGATGGTGCTGAGCAACGAACCGATCGACCTGATCGACCAGGAGATCGACGTCGCGCTGCGCGGCGGCGCGCTGCCGGACTCCAACCTCGTCGCGCGCCGGCTGTCGGTGTTCCGCACGCAGGTCTACGCCAGCCCGCAGTACATCGAACGCCACGGCGAGCCGCTGCATCCGGACGACCTGCAGCACCATCGCACGCTGGCGATGCCGAAGTGGCGTCGCGGCGGGCAGTATTTCTGGACGCTGAGCGACGGCGAACGCACCGACGATTTCCGCATCGACCCGATCCTGGTCGCGAACGATCCGGGCGCGCTCAACGGCGCGCTGATCTGCGGCGAGGCACTGCTGCTGAGCAGCGACGTGACGGTGAAGGCGCACATCGAGCTGGGCCACGTGCAGCGCGTGCTGGCCGGCTGGACCGGCCCGGAGTACGAATTCAACGCCGTCTTCCCGCGCGGCCGCGTGACCTCGCCGAAGGTGCGGGCGTTCGTCGACTTCCTCGTCGAACGCGTGAACTTCGACGCCGACTACATGCAGGTGATGTGCCCCGACCGCAAGCGCCTGCTCGCCGCGCAGGAAGCCTCGCGCGTCGCCAGGGCCGAGCTGACCAAGGCGCGGCGCACGGCCGATGCCCTGCCCGCCGCGGTCGCGGACGCGACGTTCGAGGACGAGGCGAACGCGGTGGCCGCCGCGCGCTGAGACCGGCGAGCACGGCGGGTGGCTCAACCCGCCTGGTCGCGCGCCTGCCGTTCCAGCGTCGCCTTCAGGCCGTCGTCGAGCTTCAGCTGGCGCGCGAGTTCGTCGAGGTAGGCGCGCTCCATGAAGTTCTGTTCGTCGACCACCATCACGCTGGCGGCGTACATCTGCGCCGCGAGTTCCGGCGAGGCGGCCGCGGCGGCGACCTCGGCCGGGTCCAGCGGCTTCTGCAGTTCGGCCTGCAGCCACTGCCGGGTGTCGGCATCGGCGTCGAGGCGGACGAATTCGCCTTCGATCGCCGCGCGTTCGCGCTCGTCGACGTGGCCGTCGGCCTTAGCCGCGGCGATCAGCGCCTTCAGCAGCGCCTGGCTGTGGGTCTCGGCCTCGGGCGCGGACAGCGCCGGTGCGATCGGGGGCGGCGTCGCCACGGATGACGCGCCGTCCTGCTGCCGCTTCCAGTCGCCGTAGGCGCGATACGCGAGCGCACCGACCGCGGCGAGGCCGCCGAGCGTCGCCATCTTCCGCGCGCGGCGGTTGCCGAGCAGCAGCGCCAGCGCGCCGCCGGCCAGCGCGCCCTTGCCGAAATCCGCACCGCTGCCGACGCCCGCGCGGCCGGCGAAGTCGCCCGCGCTCTGCTGTGCGGTCCTGAGCAACTGGTCGAGGAAGCCGCGGGTGTCCATGGTCGTGTTCCGGTCGTGGGGAAAGACCGCATTGTGCGCCCGCCCGGCGACGCGCCATCGGCCGGAGGTCATGCCGACGCTGCGCCCGTGCCTCACGCTCCGCCGCGTTCATGCAAGACGACGCCGGCCCCGGCACCATGGCCGCGGGGGGATGCCGGGCGCGGGCCGCGACTGCGGGGCCGCGCTCCCATGCCACGTTCCGAGGTCTCCGCCATGCGCACCCTGCCCGTCGTCCTGCTGTGCCTCGCCCTCCTGTCCACCGGCTGCACCCGGTCGCAGGATCGCCCCGCCGCCGACAAGCGCCTGACCGCCGCGGGCGAACGCGGCCTCGCGCCGCGCGAGCGCGAGATCCCGACGAAGCCCGGCGCCGCCGCGACGCCCGAGTTGCACCGCACCGGCGGCAACCGCCGGCCGACGCAGCTGCCGCGCCCGCCGTTCACGGTCACGTCGTACGGCACCTTCAACGAACCGTGGGCGATGACCTTCCTGCCCGACGGCCGCCTGCTGGTCACCGAAAAGGGCGGGCAGCTGCGGCTGTTCGATCCCGCGACGAAGACCACCGGCACCATCACCGGCGTGCCGACCGTCGCCTACGGCGGCCAGGGCGGCCTGGGCGACGTGGTGCTGCACCCGGACTTCGCGAACAACCGGCTGGTGTATTTCAGCTATGCCGAAGCCGGCGCCAACGACACCCGCGGCGCGGCGGTGGCGCGCGCCACGCTCACGCTGAGCGGCAACGGCGGCAGCCTCTCGACGCCACAGGTGCTGTGGCGGCAGGTGCCCAAGGTCGGCGGCACCGGCCACTACAGCCACCGCATCGCGTTCGGCCCCGACGGCATGCTCTGGATCACCTCCGGCGAACGCCAGCAAGGCACGCCGGCGCAGGACCTCGACACCAACCTCGGCAAGGTGATCCGCCTGTTCGACGACGGCCGCGTGCCGACCGACAACCCGTTCGCCTCGCGCGGCGGCGTGGGCGCGCAGATCTGGTCGTACGGCCACCGCAACCTGCTCGGCATCGCGTTCGACAGCGCCGGCCGGCTGTGGACGCACGAGATGGGCCCGCAGGGCGGCGACGAACTCAACCTGATCGAACGCGGCAGCAACTATGGCTGGCCGCTGGTCTCCAACGGCGACAACTACGACGGCACGCCGATCCCGCGCCACAGCACCCGCCCCGACCTCAACGCGCCGGAAGCCTCGTGGAACCCGGTGATCGCGCCGGCCGGCTTCGTCATCTACAGCGGCAACCTGTTCCCGTGGTTCCGCGGCCACGGCTTCATCGGCGGCCTCGCCTCGCAGTCGCTGGTCCGCATCCAGTTCGAAGGCACCACCGCCCGCGAAGCCGAGCGCTACGCCATGGGCCAGCGCATCCGCGAAGTGGAACAAGGCCCCGACGGCGCGCTGTGGCTGCTGGAGGACGGCGTCGGCGGACGCCTGCTGAAGTTGCTGCCGGTGCCGCTGTAAGGCGTCGCCGGCCCGCCGGCTACGCCTGCGCGCGGACCGTGGACGGAAGCGCCTCCGGCGCCGCGTGGTCGGCGCCGGGCAACGGGTCGGGGCTCATCATCGTCGCCACCATGCGGCACAGCCGATCTTCCAGCTCCGGTGCGTCGAGCAGATCGGACTCCTCCATCACCGCCGACCACAGCACCGACGTCAACGACCGCGACACCACGAACCGGCTGGCCGGGGACAGCGTCGCACCATGGCCGGCCGCCAGTTCCGCCAGGGCGCGCGCGATGCAGTCGTCGAGCGTGCGCATGCCGTCGAGCATCCGTGCGGCCATGCCCTTGCTGGTCACGGCGCGGACCACCGCCCGCAGCGTCTTCCGCTTGCAGCGCGCATCGGCGACGAGCGCGCCGACCAGGGACGCAACGGCATCGCGCAAGGACTGCTCGCAGGAGGCCGCAAGCACCGTTTTCAGGCGTTCGATCAACCGGTCGCGATACGCGATCGACATCGCCAGCAGCAGCGAATCGCGATCCTGGAAATACTGGTAGAGCGTGCCGATGCTGTAGCCGGAGACATCGGACACCCGCTTCATGGTGATCCTGTCGCTGCCCTCGCGCTCGATGATCTGCACGGTCGCCTCGTAGAGCGCATCGACCGTGCTCTGCGACCGCGCCTGCCGGGGACGACGCCTGACGACCTTGCCGGCCTTCACGACGCGTCTCCATGGAGGCCGGCTCCCGGGCGCTCACGGCCGCGGCGGCGGCGCATCGATCGGCGGCGGCGATGCGGCCGGTGCGGGGCCGCTGGCCGTAGAAGCGATGCCCGGGACGTGACGGGAAACCGAGGGTGCTCGCGGACATCGCGATCCGGACTCGCCTGTTTCCCAGCGTGATCAATCACTTGAACGCAGTCCACTTGCGTACGGAAACATGAGCATAACGCGACTTGTCGCGCACCCCAAAGCTGACGAAACTTTCCATGCCATGCATCGGAAGACGGCACGACCGACGCACGATCACCGCGGCCGTCCGCTTTGACTGGGCACTTCCGCCACCCGGAAGTCACTGGGCAAGACCCTCGACACGACATCAAGGAACGTCATGAAGCAAGCACGCAGTTCGATCAAGCTCGGCCTCCTCGCCGCGGGCATCGCCGCCACCACGATGGTGTCGGCCGGCAACGGCATCACCCCGGCACGCGCCGCCGGCGCGAAGCCCGTCGCGCAGACCCTGCAGGCGACCCGGGCCGCCGAGACCAGGCGCACGCCGGTCATCGCGCTGACCCGCACGATGGGCGACGTCGGCTTCGAGATCTTCGACGGCCAGACGAAGCGCTACACGCTCGCGTCGCTGCCGAAGGACGCCACCGATGCCATCGTCTACATCGACGTCGACAGCGTCGAGATGAACCGCAAGAAGATGAAGGCCGTGCTCGATCTCGCCCGTGACCTGAACTGGGTCGTGATGGCGGAAAGCGGCTCGTGGAACGTGCCGCGCCTGCACACGTTCATCAACGCGTATGCGCCGGAAGCGAAGACGCAGACCCTGCAGAACGTCGCGGTCCGCATCTCGTGGGACAACGGCCGTGCCGTCGCGACCGATCTCGCGCCCGACGCCGCCGCGGTCGAAGTGGGCATCGACTATGCGCAGACGTCGACCGGCAAGGCGCTGCTCGCCAACACGTTCATGACCAAGACGCTGGCGCCGGGCAGCAACTACGCGTGGTTCGCCAACAACGCCTACCAGGCCACCGCGAGCAATCGGCAGGAAGGCAGCCGCTACTACACGGTCGCGCTGAACCGCGATGTCGTGAAGGTCTGGAAGAGCACCAGCAACGGCACGACCGACTGCGTCGTCTCCTGGCGCGGCAGCTCGACCGCGGGCGACTGGCTGACCAACATCGAGAACCAGTTCGGCACGGCCGTGGCCGTCCCGGGCGAGTCGGGCAATTCGGCGCGGATCGGCAGCGGCTACGCCGACCGGCTCAACAACTACAAGGCTGCGGTCAATGGCGTCGCCTGCAACAACGTCTACCGCGTGACCGGCCACAGCCTGGGCGGTGCGATGGCCGAAGCCTACGCGTTCACCATCCGCGGCAAGGCCCCGAACCTGGAAGCCTACAACCCGGCGCGCGTCGGCAACGCCAGCCTGCGCACGCAGCTGGTGTCGGCACTGGGCACCGCGAAGGTCGAAGTGTTCTGCCGCAACCTCGACCCCGTCTGGACCGTCCCGGTCGGACTGGAGCACGTCGGCAGCAACAACGGCTGCACCTACTGGGGCGGCTATGTGTCGATCCTCAACCCCGTCGCCAACCACGCGATGAATCTGTGGCTGTGAGCATCAGACGCTGTTGATTTTCCAAGATCGGCGATGAGACGTGGGGGGCTTAGGTGCGCCCCCCGGGTTTGGAATCTTTCATGCCGGTACTGTTGTTTTTGTTGGTGGCCCCGG
>JBQCJG010000215.1:0-5823 GCA_051952955.1 Lysobacteraceae bacterium
GCTCCCCCGGCCATCGGGGCACAACCCACCCAGCCAGCAGAGCCTCCACCGATCGGATACGAACCAGCTGGACAATTGCCCTCGGCTCTTACGCCACCGGGGAAAAGAATGGCGAGGAAGGCAATCATGGCGACATGTACGGAAATGTCTCTAATCGTCATCATCACTGCCCTCGGCCATTCCTGTGCAAATGAAATAAGGTACTCCGCTGGAACTCAACCTGAATTGCAGGCGATCGAGCGTGGATCGAGCGAGGTCACGCCTCTCCGGTATCGGGATTGGCTCGCGGGACGCTACGCGAAGCATTGGAATTGCCTGCAAGCCCGCGCTGACCCGTGGAGGCAGGCGACTGGACGCCGCCGCCCGAGGGGTTGCTGACGCGAGTCGTGGCGCCAATCTGCGGTGGCCCGCTCGTGCCAGAGGAATTCGGCGTGCGACTTGTAGACTCATAACCGCGCGAGTCTGTTGTTCGCTCCGGATTGAATGAACCGCCGTAGCTGCCGCCGCGGTTGCCGCCGCCACGGCCGCCCCAGCCTCTGTTGCCGCCTTGGTCGCCGCTGATCTGCGAATAGGCGGAGAAGCCACCCAGCGTGCCCTGGAAGAAGTTGGCGACCATCGGCGGGGTGCTGATGATCAGCACGGTCAGCAACAGACCGATGCCGCCCTGCTGCAGTGCCATGGAGTTCATGCCGTCGTTGAAGTTCGTGCCGAGGATGCTGCCGATCAGAGACGATGCCCAGAAGGCTTCGGCGACGGCCAGCACGGTCTTCGTCGCGATCGCGATCATCGCCGCGAGTACGGCCATCGAGAACATCGTGCCGATGCCGTAGAGCAGCCATTTCTGGAACAACGACTTGGTGACATCGAACAGCAGGCAGAGGATGAAGATCGGCCCCAGTCCGATGAACAGGGCCCAGGCGACTTCGTACATCAGCAGCATCGCGCCACCGACCATGGCGGGGCCGGCCGTGCCGACGCCGACCAGCCACATGTCGCGGCTCTTCTCCTGGTAGAGGTTCGGATCATCCGAAATCTGCAGGACGTCGATGCTCGAAAGACCAAGCTGCATGTAGGCCAGGTTCTTGTCGATCCTGGACTTCGGGTCGTCGCCATCCTCACCTGTCACCGCGGCAGTGATCGCGCCTTGCAGGTCTTCGGTGAGGAAGTTGTAGATCGAGGAATTCGTGGTCGCGAACGTCATCGCGGCCGACACGATCAGCAGGGCGCGCATGGCGTTCATGAGGAACGCCATGAACGACTCGCGATTCTGCCCGGTGACGAAGCGCAGTCCCTGGAAAAAGACCCAGATGGTCAGGAGCACGAGCGCGATGCCGCCGGCCGTAACCGTCACGGAGCGCGACATGTTGAGGCCGAAGCGTTCGATCTCGCTGTGGAGGAAATCGTAGATCAGGACGAAGTAGGCCAGATCACCGATAGAGGCCGCACCCGCAGGGTGCAGCAGCTTTTCCAGAAGTCCGGCGCCGGCACTGCCGAACACGCCTGCCATCATGTCAAACATAGGTTTCGCCCTTGATCCTGTCGCCGTCCACGAATTTCGATGTGATCACGTTCTGCGTCGCCGGGCTGGCTGCCGGCCGCCGCGAAGGGGGCCGACAGCCTGCCGTCGTGAATCAGTCGCAGGAGATGTTGTTGCCGCTGCGGGTGCAGCGCGCATCACTCTCGTTGATCATGAGCGCACCCTTCAGTGCCAGCGTCGACACGACGGCACCCGCGGCCGAGGCGATCATCGAGCTGCCGTTGTCGCCCTTCAGTGCGCGCCGGGCGAGTTCCTTCTGGTCGTCCTTCAGCGTACCGATGATCGAGTCGTACATCTGGATGCGCTGCTGGGACTGCTGGTAGTTCGCGAGCACCTGCTGGATGTTCGCGGCAGCGGTCGCCTGGTTCGTGGACACGGCGGTCGTGCCTTCCGACGACTTCAGCTCCGCGATCTGGCGCTTGATGTCGTTCTGCGTGTCCTGCAGCAGCTTGTTCATCGCGTCGACCTGATCGTTGTACTTCTTGTTCTGCATGATGACGATGTACGTGCACAGCGCCTTCTGCTGGGCGACGATGTCGCCGTTCATGTTGAGGCCGAAGCTGGAGATCAGATCCGACAGCATGTTGCCGCTGCCGCCCTGGCAACGCTCCTCGATGCCCTCCATCTCGCTGCGCTTCTGGAACTGCTTGGTGAACGCGAGCTGCGATGCGCTGAAGATGTGCTGCAACTGCAGGAGGCGGTTGCGCGCGGTTTCGGCGTATTCCTGCGCGTCCTGGATCTTCTGGGTGACCGTGTTGATCTGATTCAGGTATGCCTGAATCTGATTCATGATGTGCGTCGCCATGTTGCCGACATCGGTTACCGGGATGCCGGCGCCGGCGTTGCCCGCCACGAGGGCACAGGCCAGCGCCAGGGTGGCCATCAGCGGAGCCTTGCGGGCGTTACGGGAACGGATCTGGATCTTCATGAAGCACCTCCGGTGTGTGCTGGGCCTGTAACGGATGGGGAAGCGAATGAACCTGGGTTCAATTTGTATCTAATATAACGTCTTGGAACGGGATTTCGGTCACAAAGTCAGGTGCCGACCGCCCGGCGGCCGTCCCCGGACGGCTGGGCGGCGCGCTTGCCGGACCCCTTGCGGCCGGCGTAGAAGTCGTCCAGCCAGTCGTCGGGCTTCAGGTCGTTGACGATGACGCCCTTCTGCTGGGCCTTCTCGTCGAGCAGGCGGTGCAGGATTTCGATGTTGTCGGTCGAGGCCGAAATGACCGCCAGGGCATCGTCCATGCCGCGCAGGTTGAGCTGGCAGACGCTGGAGGCGTGGCCCTGCTTGACCAGGAAGCAGCGGGAGCGCTCGTCCAGGCCCTTCACCACCTGGTATTCGGCTTCGGTCAGCTTCAGGCCCTCGATGTAGTCTTCCTGGCTGGCGTTGGGGTTCGGCAGCAGGATCATGGTCGCGGTCTGTTCGATCAGCGCCGCTGAGATCGAGCTCTTCAGCGCGTCTTCCGGGCTCTGGGTCGCGAAGATGCCGAGACCGTTCTGCTTACGGATGGTCTTCTGCTTGTTCTTCGCGAATTCCTTCAGGCCGCCCTCGCCGTCGAGGATCTTCCAGAATTCGTCCATCACGTAGATCAGCGGACGGCCGTCGATCAGCTCCTCCAGGCGGTGCAGGAGATAGTTGATGACCGGAACGCGCACTTCCGGATTGTCGATGATGTCGGTGTAGTCGAAGCCGATGATGTTGGCTTTCTGCAGGTCGATGGTGTCGACCGGGTTGTCGAAGACCCAGCCCAGCGAACCGGCGTTGGTCCACTTGCGCATGCGGGCGAAGAGGCCGTCATCGCCCATGTTGGGCAGGCTCTTCTGGAAGTTGGTCATGCTGCGCAGGTGCATCGGCGTATCGAGCATGTTCTCCACGGCGCGGAAGATGTCTTCCTCGTCGCGGGAGGTGTACTGCTTCTTGCCGACCAGCACCTTGATCAGGTCGGCCAGGAACTGCACGTTGGCTTCGTTCCGCTCGCACTGGAACGGATTGAAGCCGGTGGGCTGGCCGTTCTCGAGCGCGAGGTAGTTGCCGCCGCACGCGCGGACGAAGATCTCGGCGCCGCGGTCCTTGTCGAAGAAGAAGATCGTGGGCGACGGGTTGTACTTCTGCACCTGGCTGAGCAGGAAGTTGATCAGCGCCGTCTTGCCGGTACCCGACTTGCCGATCACCATCGTGTTCGCGATCGCCTTCTCGCCGAGCGAATTCTCGGCGGGATGGGTCGCATGGAAATTGAAGTAGTACGGCTGCCCGTTGGTGGTCTGCAGGGTGGTGACGCACTCGCCCCACGGGTTGTTGTCGCGCTTGCCGGAGGCGAAGTTGTGCAGCGGCGACAGGCCGAGGAAGTTCAGCGAACTGACGTTGGCGATGCGGGTGCGGAACTTCCAGTTCGTCGGCAGCTGCGAATAGAACGACGAGGCGACCGCCAGGTCTTCCTTCGAGGACACGAAGCCGGCGTTGGACAACTCCGCGCGCGTCGTCGCCACGCGCTGCGCCAGCGACTCCTGGCTCTCCGCGTACGCGGTCATGATGAAGTGGTACTCGCCGAGGACGAAGTTGCCGGACGACAGCTGGTCCATGGCGTAGTCGAGTTCGACGATCTGGGTGACCGCCTTGTCGCCCGACGAGATCATCATGCCCTTGGTGCGTTCGAGCACCTGGAGCGCGTCCTGACGCCCCATCGGGCTGAAGGAATGCGTCAGGACGTATTCGAAATCGAGGTACTTCAACCCGTTGAGGATGCCCGGGAAGGTCCCGTCGACGTACTCCTTGACGTTGAGGATGGCGCCGAAATGGTTGACGCCGTTCGGCGTGTTGATGACGAAGTCGCCGCTCTTCGAGGAGAACATGTGCCGGCTGACCGGCAGGTAGTTGTAGATCGGCGCGTGCAGCACCGGCACCGGCTCTTCGATGCGGTTCAGCACGAAGCCGAGGAATTCGAGGGTTTCGGAGAACACCACGCCGTTGGCGCCTTCGTACATGCCGAGGCGGTACGGCGAGTAGTCCTTGATCACGGCCTCGACGTTGCTGGCGAGTTCGTGCAGCTTGGCGATGGCCTGCTCTTCCTCCGCCTTGAGGCGCGCGTGCTCGGCGGTCTTCTCCATCAGGCGCTTGTTGCCCACCACGGGGCGGTAGATCATGGTCAGATACAGGTCGTTCTGCATGATCTTCTGCGAGGAAAGCGCGCCGTAGTAGGCGTCGGACATTTCCTGGTTGAAGCGCTGCCGGAACTGGCTCTTGACGTTCACGCGCCGGCGGCGGCGGATATCGTGGACCCAGAAGGCGACGTTCACGAAGTCCGGCGCGCGCAGGGTCTGCAGCAGCCGGTTGAACGTGTTGTGGCGATGTTCGATCTCCCATTCCTCGCGGCCCACGAACGGCAGCCCCTCGAGGTGCCACGACAGCAGGTAGTCGCCGTCCTTGGTCTTGATGACCGACGGAGAGACGTGCGACGAGAACGGGACGAACTCGCTGATGGAAGTGTCTGGATTGAACATGCGCTGGAGAATCCGGGCTTGGCGTTGGAACGATGGCACTGCGGAGTCGCAGGAATCCGGAACGGAAACCGTCCGGGTGCCGCGAGGAACCATGAACTGAGCCGACGCCGGATGTCTCCGATGTTCCGGTATCCGCCGGTCGGCCCCTGAAACCGCCGGACCGGATTCGCCTGCGCGAACCCGGTCCGACGTCGATCAAGCTTTCGCGGTCGCCTTGGCGGCCCGCTTGCCTGGCCCCGTCATCCTGCCACTGAGGATGAAGGGCCCGGACATCCTGCGCTTCGCACCCGGACGCGACAACCGGTAGGCGTTGGGGGAGAACACCCACATGCCCCCATGGTCCTTGACGTTGCGCGCCCGCATCTTGAACTGCAGGTTCAGGCCGAGCAGACGGAAGATCATTTCGTCGCGCCGCGCCATCTGCCGCATCACGTAGATCACGATGGGCATCAGGAGCAGGTATTGCAGGCCGAAATAGAACCCCATCAGCAGCGAGCCACCCGCCCCGATGAAGAAGGGGATGTACGGCACCCCCATGAACATGGCGGGGCGGGTGCAGCCGCGGAAGAGCACGTTCTTATGCATGGACGACCGGCAGGGTGTTCATGATCATCGCGGTGCAGTCGGAGTCGGCGGTGGCGCCGTCACCCAGCAGCAGCATGCCGGCGATCTGGCTGGCCGCACCGATCAGCAGGCCACCGATCAGGATCGGCGCCACGTCCGAGATGCGCTTGTGCGCGAACGCGATCTGGTAACCGGCGATGATCACCGCGATCGTCACGATCGCG
>JBQCJG010000216.1:0-6396 GCA_051952955.1 Lysobacteraceae bacterium
CGCCACCGCGCGCCTGATCGCCGCCTGATCCCCGGTCCGCGTCCGGCGCTTTCGTCGCCGGCGCACCGCGCCCGCTTCCTCCGGTCGCCCGCGATGCGCATCGCGATGCTTCGTCGCCGTGCGTCGGAAGCGCGATCTTCCGGCAATCGCCCGTTCCCGCTTTTCCTGAGCGATGCGCCGTGGCCGTCAGCCTGGGCCGGATGCCTGTACTCGGCATCGTCCTGCGACGGCCGCCGCCTCCCTAACCGCACGACATCGAGATCACGCCATGCACCTGCTCTCCCGCATCAGCTTCGCCGCCCTGTGCGCGGCGACCCTCGCCACCGCCGCGTTCGCCGCGAAGCCGACCCCCGCGCCGAAGCCCGACCCGCTGGTCATCGAAGGTCCGTGGGCGCGCGCCACGCCGCCGGGCGCGCCGGTCGCCGGCGGTTTCGTCGTCGTGCGCAATGTCGGCGAGTCCGACGATCGCCTGCTCTCGGCCACGAGCCCAGATGCCGATCGCGTGGAACTCCACGAGATGCGCATGGACGGCGGCATGATGCGGATGCGCCGCCTCGACGACGGTCTGCCGATCGCCGCCGGCGGCACGCTGGCGCTCGCGCCCGGCGGCATCCACCTGATGTTCATCGCGCCGAAGCACCCGTTCGTGGCCGGGCAGACCGTCGCCGCGACACTGCGCTTCGCACGCGGCGGTACACGCACGGTGCGCTTCGAGGTGCGGGCGCTGGGCGCCGCCGCGCCGGGACGCTGATCTTTGCAGGCCGCCGGGATCGCGTCGGTCGCACCCCGGTATCCCCGGCGCGCGGGGCCTTGACGCCGCCGCCGGGGCGCCTTTAAGTGTCTGCGTCGATCCCGCCCCGCCGCGCGATTCCCCGCGCCTGCTGCGGCCCATCGTTCGACGAGGAGACCCGATGCGAAGGATTCTGCCCGGCGCCCTGCGCGCCTTCGCGCTTCCGCGTGCGTACGCGCGCGCGGATCGCGCGCTCCCGATCACCCCGCGCGGCGTCCTGCTCGCCGCGCTGCTGACCCTGGCCGCGGGCTGCGCCACCGTCCCGGACCGCGACGCGGTCCCGACCTTCCGCGCCGGCGCCGCCACCGCCAACCAGCAGTCGCAGGCCGCGTTCCAGGAGATCAACCGCTTCCTGCGCCAGCAGCAGATCGAACGCGCCGCGCGCCTGCCCACCCTCAACGAACAGGCGTTCCTTACGCCGCTGGCGAACGAGGACGTGGCGAAGTGGAACCAGGCGTTCGCACTCATCGACGGCTATGCCGCCACGCTGGAGAAGCTGCTGGACCCCGCGCGACGCAGCGAGGCCGAGGACGCCTTCGGCGAACTCGCCGGCAGGATCGGCGATGTGCGCGGCGACCGGCTGCCGGACGGGATCGCCGCCGGCTTCACCCAGCTCGCGGGCCTGCTGGTGCAGATGAAGGCGCAGAAGGACGCGCTGGCCGCGATCCGCCAGGCCGATCCGGCGATCCAGGACGTGTTCGCGGCGATGGCCGACGCGATCGGCGAGACCTCGAACGATGGCGTGCGCGGCACGGTCGCGTCCTCGTGGCTCGCGGTGCTCGGCCAGATCCAGGTCGACTTCCTCGCTGCGCAGGGCGTGCCGGCGCGGCGCGATGTCGCCACGCGCTTCGCCGCCACGCTCGACCAGCGCGATGCGCAGGACGCGAGCCTCGCCTCGCTGCGGCGCTCGTTCCTCCTGCTCGCCGGCGCGCACCGCGAACTCGCCGCCGGCCGCGCGCCCGACGCACGCCGCCTGATCGATGCCGTGCAGCAGGAATACGAGGCCTACCGCAAGCGCGTCGAGGCCCTCAAGACCGCGAAAGGAGCCGCCCCGTGAGCGCGAAGAAGACCGCACGCCCCGCCGCCGTCGCCGCCGTCGGCGCGAATGCCATCAACGTCGAGACCCGCAGGCTGCACCAGTCGCTGATCGCGCAGGTGCAGGCGCTGTCGGCGCGGCTCGGCGACACCACCGATCCGGCCGAGGCCGAAGCGCTGCTGGGCGAGATCCAGCAGGTGAACTTCCGCGTCATGACCGCCGGCAGCCTGCTGTTCAAGCAGACCACCGCCGTCATCGACGCACGCATCGCGGACGTGGTCAAGGCGAGCGACGACCTGCAGGCGTCGCTGGACGAGCTCGAGCGGATCAACGACCTCGTCCGCGCCACGACGAAATTCCTCGGGGTGGTCGACAAGGTGCTGGGCGCGATCAAGCTGCTGTGACGGCGCACCGGCGGCATGTCCGCCGGCGCCACGGCACGCATCACTGCGAGCGCAGTGCCTCGATCGGATCCAGCAGCGACGCCTTGCGCGCGGGGTAGTAGCCGAAGAACAGGCCGGTCGCGATCGAGAACCCGGCGGCCAGGCCGATGACCTTCGCGTTGAGCGCCACCGGCAGACTGCCGGTCTTGCCGACCAGCAGCGCGCCGATCACGCCGAGCGCGATGCCGATGACGCCGCCGATCACCGAGATCAGCATCGCCTCGGCGAGGAACTGCATGCGGATGTCGCGCGGGCCTGCGCCGACCGCCATGCGCAGGCCGATCTCGCGGATGCGCTCGGTCACCGACACCAGCATGATGTTCATGATGCCGATGCCGCCGACGATCAGCGAGATGCCGGCGACCGCACCCAGCAGCCACGACATCAGCTTCGTGGTCTGCGTGCGCGTCGCGACGATCTCGGCAAGGTTGCGCACGTTGAAGTCGTCGTCGTCGCCGGGCTGGATCCGGTGGCGCTGGCGCAGCAGCGCCTCGATCTCGCCCTGCGCCGTCGACAGCCCCTGCGGATCGGCGACACCGACGCTGATCTGCATCACCGCGCCCGGCGGCAGCGACGCGTTGCTCGACATGCGCCGGCGCGCGGTGTCGAGCGGGATGACGACGAGGTCGTCCTGGTCCTGGCCGAAGCCGCCCTGGCCCTTCGACTTCAGCACGCCGACCACGGTGAACGGCACGCGGCCGAGGCGCACGGTCTGGCCCACGGCCTCCTCGTCGCCGAACAGCTCGCGGCGCACCGTCTCGCCGAGGATCGCGTTCTTGTCGCCGCCACTGTAGTCGCCGGCGGCGAAGCCTTCGCCGGACGCGAGCTCCCAGCCGTTGATGGAGAACCAGTCCGGCTGCACGCCGTACCAGTTCGTCGACCAGTTGTTCTCGGCGTAGACCGCCTGGGTGCCGCCGCGCAGCACGCCGCTGACGTAGGCCACGCCCGACACCTCGTGGCGGATGGCGTCGGCGTCGCCTTCGTTGAGCGTGTAGAAACTGCTGGCGCTGATGCGCACGCCGCCCGCGCCGCGGCCGGCGCCGGGGTTGATGTCGAGCCGCTGCGAACCGAGGCCGGAGACGAGTTTCTCGATCTCCGCCTGCGTGCCCTGCCCGACCGACACCATCACGATCACCGCGGCGATGCCGATGATCACGCCCAGCGAGGTCAGCGCGCTGCGCAGCCAGTTGCCGCGCAGCGCGTAGGTCGCGGTGCGCAGCACCTCGACGAAGGTCAGGCCGCCGGCGGCGCTCATGCGCGGCCTCCGTCGGCATCGACGGGCGTCGCGTCGTCTTCGTGCGGTGCGTCCTCGTGCAGCGTGCCATCGCGCATCACGCACATGCGGTCGGCGTGCGCGGCGACCTCGGCGTCGTGGGTGATCAGGATGACCGTGCGGCCGGCGTCGCGCAGGCGTTCGAACAGCGACAGGATTTCCTGCCCGGTGCGCGAATCCAGCGCGCCGGTCGGTTCGTCGGCCATCAGGATCGGCGGATCCTGGATCAGCGCGCGGGCGATCGCCACGCGCTGCTGCTGGCCGCCGGACAACTCGCTGGGCCGGTGGTGCATGCGTTCGCCCAGGCCGACCGCGGCCAGCGCCTCGGCGGCACGGCGGCGACGCTCGGCGGGCGGCACGCGCGCGTAGCTCAGCGGCATCGCCACGTTGTCCAGCGCGCTCATCCGCGCCAGCAGGTTGAAGCCCTGGAACACGAAGCCGATCTTGTCGCGGCGGAGCACCGCGCGCGCCTCGGCGTCGAGCGTGGCGACGTCGACGCCGTCGCACAGGTACGTGCCGCTGCTGGGCGTGTCGAGGCAGCCGATCAGGTTCATCAGCGTCGACTTGCCGGAGCCGGACGGGCCCATGATCGCGACGAATTCGCCGTGGCCGATGCGCAGGTCGACGTTCCGCAGCGCGACCACCTCGGCCTGGGTGCCGGCGGCGTAGACCTTGCTCAGCGCGCGGGTCTCGACGACCGGGGACGACGCGCGCGCCGCGGACGTTGCGGCGGGCTCGCTCACTTCGCGGCCTCCGCCACCTGCACGCCGACGATGACCTGGTCGCCGGCCTTCAGGCCGCCGTCGATCTCGGTGCTGGTGCCGTCGGACGCGCCGACGCGCACCATCACCTGCTTCGGCCTGCCGTCGGCCAGCACGTAGACCGGGGCGCGGCGCGCGCTGACCAAGGCGTTGAGCGCGTCGTCCCAGGTCTTGCGCTGGGCATCGTTCAGCGCGGTGCGGAACGCGGCGAACTGCTGGTTGAAGCGCTCCAGGCGACGCTGGCGCGCGGCGGCGTCGTTGCCGCCGTTCTGGCCGCCGGCACCGGGACCGCCGGGACCGCCGCCGGGCATGCGTCCGAACAGCGCGCTGCCGCCGGTCTGCTGGCCGCCCGACTGCGCGGCCGCCATGCGCGCGGCCATGCGTTCGCGCATCTTCGCCAGCGCGTCGTCGAACGCGGCCTGCTGGGTCGCATCGAGTTTCAGCGACGCCGCGATCTTCGGCAGGTCGTCGCCCATGCCGCCGCCGCGCTGCGCGGACGCGGCATCGGGCGCGGCGGCCGCGGCATCGTCGCCGGTCGGCTTGAAGCGCAGCGCCGCGTTCGGCACCTTCAGCACGCCGTCGCGGCGGCTGACCTCGATCTCCGCGTTCGCGGTGAGGCCCGGCAGCAGCGACTGGTCGGCGTTGTCGACGGACACCACCACCGGATAGGTGATGACGTTGTTGGTGTTCGTCGCCGACAGCCGCACCTGGCGCACTTCGCCGCGGAAACGGCGGTCGGGGAAGGCGTCGACGGTGAAGCTCACCGCCTGCCCCTGCCGCACCTGGCCGATGTCGGATTCGTCCACCGACAGCACGATCTCCATCCGCGACAGGTCCTCGGCGATCTTGAACAGCACCGGCGCCTGCAGGCTGGCGGCGACGGTCTGCCCGGGCTCGACCGCGCGGGTCAGCACCACGCCGTCGACCGGCGAGCGGATCACGCTGCGCGCGAGGTTGAGGTGCGCGTTCTCGGTCGACGCGAGCTGCTGGCGGATCTGGGCCTCGGCCTGCGCGACCTGCGCCCGCGCCTGGTCGCGCTGGGCCTGGGCGAGGTCGAGGTCGCTCTTCGCCACCAGCCTGCGGTCGGCGAGGTCGCGCTTGCGGGAGTAATCGAGTTCGGCGTTGCGCAGCGTGGCCTGCGCGGTGGCGAGGCCGGCGCGGGCGTTGGCGATGGCGGCATCGCCCTGCGCGATCTGGGTCTGGAAGGTGCTCGGATCGATGCGGGCGATGACCTGGCCCTTGGTCACGTGGTCGTTGTAGTCGACCAGCACCTCGGTGAGCTTGCCGGACACCTCGCTGCCGACGTCGACCGTCGACAGCGCGCCGAGCGTGCCGGTGGCGGAGATCGCCACGCGGATGTCGCCCTGCTCCACGGCCGCGGTGCGGAACCGCGGCTGGGCGTCGGTGCCGTGGCCCTTCCAGAGCCAGAGCGCGGCGGCGACCACGCCGAGGCCGAACAGGATCGGCAGGAAACGGGAGAGGCGGAAACCGGAGGAGCGCGGAGCGGGCATGGAGGTCGCCAATCGCAGGTCGAGGGAATGGAACGCATCCGGACGACAGCGGTTGACAGGCGGAATGCACGAAGGTTCCCTGCGGAATCCAGGGCGTTCGGCACATGTCTTGGCGCGCGCGGTGCGACCCCGCATCATCGCACGACCTTCCCGGACGCCGCCCCCATGCCATTGGTCATAGACCGTTTCGCCCCCGTGTTCCTGCTGCTGTGCTCGAACGTGTTCATGACGTTCGCGTGGTACGGGCACCTCAAGTACAAGTCCGTCTCGCTGCCGCTGGTGATCCTCGCCAGCTGGGGCATCGCTTTCTTCGAATACCTGCTGATGGTCCCCGCCAACCGCATGGGCAGCGCGGTCTATTCTGCCCCGCAGCTCAAGGGCATGCAGGAAGCGATCACGCTCGTCGTGTTCGCGGTGTTCTCGACCTGGTTCCTGGGGCAGCCGCTGAAGTGGAACCACTGGGCCGGCTTCGCCCTGATCTTCGTCGCCGCGGCGCTGATCTTCAAGGAATGACTCAGGCACTCGGTAGAGCGGCCTTCAGGCCGCTGCTTTTGAACCATGGAGCCAAGGCAGCGGCCTGAA
>JBQCJG010000217.1:0-3845 GCA_051952955.1 Lysobacteraceae bacterium
TCGTCGGCCGGGTCGAGGCCGCGATCGCGAGCGACCGCTTCCACTGCGACACGCTGGCGCGCTGCGACGACGCGACCCTGCGCGCCTGCGGCGTGTCGGGCAACAAGCTGCTCGCGCTGCGCGACCTGGCGGAGCGCGAAGCGCGCGGCGAGATCCCCGACCTCCGCCGCATGTCGACGATGGACGACGACGCCATCGTCGCCGCGCTGGTGCCGGTGCGCGGCATCGGCCGCTGGACGGTCGAGATGATGCTGATGTTCCGCCTCGGTCGCCCCGACGTGCTGCCGGTCGACGACCTGGGCGTGCGCAAGGGCGCGCAGCGCGTCGACAAGGCCGACGAGATGCCGACGCCGAAGGCGCTGGTCGAGCGCGGCGAACGCTGGGGCCCGTACCGCACCTATGCAAGCTTCTATCTGTGGCGCATCGCCGATTTCGCGACGCAGGCGAAGGCGCCGACGAAGCGGTCGCAGGACTGAGCCCGCGCGTTTCGCCGACGCCGTGCATCGCGGCATCAGCCGGCGCTGCGACGGCCGATGGCGGTCCACTCCGCGAGATAGTGCTTCAGTTTCTTGCGCTTGAAATAGCGCGCCGACAGCGCGTCCGCATCGGTGTCCTCGACGTCGTAGCCCAGCGCTTCGGCGACCTCGATCGTGTCCGGGTAGTGCAGCGCCTTGCGCCAGTCGTCGGGCCACGTGCGGTAGTGGTACTGGTCGGTGCGGCGCTCGCGCAGCGTGCCCAGTTCGGGCCGGTGCGGCAGCCCGCAGAAATCGGCGAGCGCGTGCAGCGCCTCGGGCTCGGGGGCGAACAGCGCTTCGTAGGAGGTCGCATGCCAGGCGATGTCCGGGCGCCTGCGATGCAGATCGATCGCGTACCGGTGCAGCTCGGTCCACCAGAACCGGCATTTCTCGTAGCCGGAGAGTTCGGGCCAGCGCAGCTGCAGCGCCGGGCGCAGGCAGCCGCCGTCGAACGGGGTCAGCGCCGCGTCGCGGATCCAGTCGTCGCGTTCGTAGACCTTGTGGGTCGACATCGAGAAGGCGTTGGCCACCGGGTGCCGCGCGAGATGGACGATGCGCAGGCGGCCGTCGAGCGCCTCGTGCAGCCACGGCAGCGCCGCGAAGCACGGCCAGCCGGCTTCGAAGTACGGACCCTCCTCGAGTCGCGCGCGGATGTGCGCGACGTGCGCGGCCACGGCGGGCAGGTCACCAAGCGCCGCTAGTCCGTGGGTGGAGGCGCGGAAGAAGCGGCGTGGCTGGTAGCCCGCCTTCAGCGGCTCGTGCGTGGCTTCGACGAGGTCGCCGTAACAGGTCTGCATCGCATCGTGCAGCCACTGCGTACCGCAGCGACCGGTCGAGAGCACGAAGATGGCGTCGTGTTGCATGCGCGGGTTCCCGGACTGAGGAACCTTGCGCAACGCGCGCGGAGACAGCGTGGTTGACGCCGAGGTTCCATCGGGATGTGCGGTTTGCGACGTCCGTAGCGCGTTCGTGCGCCCTGCATGCGCGCCTTGCATTTCGCAATCGTAAAATCATGCATTCTGCATGCGCGCGAAGCGCTTTCGCTTCCAGTGAAGTGCCGGGCGTTCGACCAGCCACCACGATGCGGCGGCGCAGGCGAGCGCCAGCACGGTCGCGGCGATGGTGTTCGCGACCGGCGTGATCGCGCCCGCGAGCAGCGCGAGTTGCTGCATCGGCCAGCCGTAGAGATAGAGGCCGTAGGACAGGTCGTGTCGGCCCGTCGAGGGCAGCCGGCGCGGCAGGAACGCGAGGCAGAACGTGCCGTAGGCGACGGTCGCGAAATACGCGGGCACGAACCACGGCGTGCCGCGCGTCGCGACGGCGATCGCCAGCAGCGGCAGCCACGCCCACCACGTCAGCACGACGCGCGTGCGCCACACCCACAGCAGCGTGCCGGTGATGAAGAACGCCGTGACCCAGATCAGATAGGCGAGGTACTCGGGCAGCGGCGGGGGGCGCCACGCGAACGCACACGCCCCCGCGAGCGCGACGGCCCACGCGAGCGCGTAGCGCCACGGTTTCAGCATGCCGAGCAGCCCTGCGACCAGCAGCGCGAGGTACAGCCGGCCTTCGATCGGCAGCGTCCACAGCGAGCCGTTGACCGCGGTGCGCGGCAGTGTCTCGAACACGCCCGGCAGCCAGAACTCCGCGCGCCACAGCGTCGCGTTGCCGACGAGGAAGCGCCACGTCGTGCCCTCGCGCCAGTAGCTCGCCGAGGTCGTCAGCAGCGGCCCGAGCACGCACACCGTCAGCAGCGTGCAGACGATCAGCGCGGGATAGATGCGCAGCGCGCGCGCCATCAGGAAGTCGCGCCAGCCGTGGCGTTCGAAGCTGGCCGCGACCAGGAAGCCGCTGATCACGAAGAACACGTCGACCGCGAATGCCCCGGCGGAGCGGGTGAGGGTGAGGTGCGCGAACGGGTCGTTGCCGGGCGTGCCGGTGATCGCCCACGCGTGGCTCCAGATCACCATCCACGCCGCGACCAGGCGGATGACGTTGAAGTGGTTGCGGCCGCCGCCCCAGGCGTCCGCCAGCGTCGGCCTCATGGCGCGGGGGCGTCCGGCTGCAGTTCGACGGTCGTGGCGATGCGGAGCACGCGGTCGTTGTCGGGATCGTCGACCGTGGCCTCGATGCGATAGGGGCCGTCGGCGTCGGTGGCGTCGAAGGTGATCTGCAGTTCGTGCGGGGACAGCTGCGTCATCGCGTCGGCCGCGGCCGGCATGCCGCCCGACAGGCTTTCGTCGTTCATCGCGGTCTGCGTCCTGCCGGCGGGGGCGGTGATGCGCACGTCCAGGCGCGCGGCGCAAGGTACCTTGCGGGCGAGGACGTCGGCGGCATCGGCGCCCTTCGGTGCGCAGCCGCCGTAGAACAGCAGCACTGCGACGGGCTGGCCGCGATGCACGCGGTGGATGGTCTCGAGATGCGGCGCGTGGTCGGCGGCGGTCGAACGCCACTCCTCGCGGAAGCGAGCCGCTTCCTGCGCCGTCGCGAGCTGGAGCATGGCGCGCAGGCCGCCGTCGGTGCCGGTGGTCTCGTCGCGGGTCGCGTCCCCGGATTTGCGCACCTCCGCAGCGACCGCGATGCCGGCAACCGGGAACAAGGCGAGGGCCGCGAGCATCGCGGCGTGCGGGAACAGCGTCATGTCAGGCGATTCCGTCGTGGCGCCAGTGCCACGGTTCGTAGACGATGCCGTGCGGGTTGTCGCGCGGATAGCTCATCGTGAAGCCGTGTTCGCCGGCGTGCTTGCGCAGCCAGTCGAAGGCGGCGGTGCGTTCGAAGCTCTCTTCGGCCGGCGGTTCGCCCGGCGTGCCGATGTCCAGCGCGCGGCCACCGTGGTGTTCGCTGAAGCCGGGCGCGGCGTTGACGGTGAGGATCTCGTCGACGCCCAGCCCGCGTGCGCGCTTCCGCGCGAAGATGCCGAGCTGGTAGTCGTGGCTGCGGTAGCCGGAGATCGCGTCGAGCAGCACGCCGTCTGCGTGCGCGGCGACGCGCAGGCGCGCCCAGGCGCGCGCGGCCTCCGGATGCAGCCACAGCGGGCGGCGATAGCGATCGAAACCGGCGAACGCCAGCCATGCCGGTTCCGGCACCAGCGGCAGGCCGCTGCGCGCGGCGTAGTCGTCGGCGTCGAGTCCCAGCGTGTCGAGGCGTTCGCGCAGCGCGTGCAGCGGCAGCGGCGCGGGATCGCGGGCACCCGCGTGCGGCAGCGGCGCGTCGACGGCGTCCAGCGCATCGTCGATCCGCGGCTCGCGCATCCAGCGCGGCGTCAGGCCCTGCCAGCCTTCGGGCAGCGCCGCGGCCAGGTAGTGGCCGTCGCGCTTGCGCCGCAGCACC
>JBQCJG010000218.1:0-4614 GCA_051952955.1 Lysobacteraceae bacterium
AGGCGCTGCGCCTCGCGGATCGCGCGCCAGCGCGCGAGCGACGTGCCCTGCCCCAGCTTGCAGGCGGTGACGACGTGCAGGCCGCGCGCGAGCCATTCGGCGTGGCGATCCGCGACGGCGTCGCTGGCGGTGGCGTCGAGCACGATGCGCACGCCGTCGTCGCCGAGCCGCGACGGCAGATCGTCGAGCGACGCCACCGGCCCGGCCACCGCGCGCCGCGACGCACGCAGACTCGCATTGACGCAGCTCTCGGGCCGGAACCACGTGCGCGAGTTCGCCACATGCACGAGCGACAGCGCCGCGACAGGCGCGACGCGGGGATTCGCTTCCCACGTCGCCAGCCGTTCCAGCACGGCGCGACCGACGGTGCCGGTGCCGAGCAGCGCGATGCGCGCCGTGGCCGGGACGTGAGTGCTGACCGTCGCGACCGGCGACGACGCGGGCGCGACGGCGGCGTTCATCGCGTGCCCTGTTTGCGGCAGGCGGCGTCGGCGACGGCCGCGGCGCGATCGAGCGCGGCGGCGAGGTCGGCGACGAGGTCGTCGGCGTGTTCGATGCCCACCGACAGCCGCACCAGGCCGTCGGAGATGCCGGCGGCGGCGCGCGCTTCGGCGGTCATCGCCGCGTGCGTCATCGTCGCCGGATGCGCGACCAGGCTTTCCACGCCGCCCAGCGATTCGGCCAGCGTGAACAGCTCGAGGCCTTCGACGAACGCGCGCACGGCCGCCTCACCGCCTTTGAGTTCGAGGCTCAGCATCGCGCCGAAACCGGTCTGCTGGCGCGCGGCGACCGCATGGCCCGGATGCGAGGCCAGCCCCGGATAGTGCAGCGCGCGCACCGCCGGATGATCCTGGAGCAGATCGACGATCGCCTGCGTGTTTTCCTGGTGCACGCGCAGGCGCGCATCGAGCGTGCGCAGGCCGCGCAGGGTGAGGAAGCTGTCGAACGGCGCGCCGGTGAGGCCCAGCGCGTTCGCCCACCACGTCAGCTGCGTGCCGGCCTCGGCGTCCTTCGCGATCACCGCGCCGCCGACGACGTCGCTGTGGCCGTTGATGTACTTCGTCGTCGAATGCAGCACGTAGTCGGCGCCGAAGGCGATCGGCGTCTGCAACGCCGGCGACAGGAAGGTGTTGTCGACCACCGCCAGCGCGCCTGCGGCGTGTGCGGCCTCGATCACGAAGCGCAGGTCGGTGATGCGCAGCAGCGGGTTGGACGGGGTTTCGATCCACACCACCTTCGGCTGCTGCGCCAATGCGTCGGCCAGCGCGCGCGGATCGGTGAAGTCGATGGTGATCAGCTCGAACGCGCCCTTCTTCGCCAGCGCGTTGAACAGCCGCCAGCTGCCGCCGTACGCATCGTGCGGCACCACCAGGCGATCGCCCGGCGCCAGCAGCGCGTGCAGCAGCAGCGTGATCGCGGACATGCCGGTGGAGGTGACCACCGCGGACGCGCCGCCTTCCAGCGAGGCCAGCGCCTCGGCCAGCAGGTCGCGGGTGGGATTGCCGCTGCGGGTGTAGTCGTACTGCCGCTTCTCGCCGAAGCCGGCGAAGCTGAAGTTCGACGACAGCACCAGCGGCGGGGTGACCGCGCCGAACGCGGTGTCGCGATCGATGCCGGCGCGCACGGCGCGGGTCGCGGCCTGCGGGCGGGTGGCGGTGGCGTCGTTGAAGTGCGCGCTCATGCCGCACCTCCGCGGGCGTCGAATGCCGCGGTGTCGAGGGTCTCGCGCACGAGCGCCGCGATCGCCGCGGTCTCGACGAGGAACGCATCGTGGCCGACCTTCGAGCGCAGCACGCGCAGCGCGCCCTGCGGCAGCGCCGCGGCCAGCGCGGCGAGGTCGTCCTGCGGCACCAGGCGGTCTTCCTCGATCGCCACCACCGTGGTCGGCACGGCCACCGCGGCCGGGTCGACGCGATGCAGGTCGATGGATTCGGACAGGCGCAGGAAGGCGGTCGGCGAGGTGAGCGTGACCCACGTCGCGGCGCAGTGCTCGAGGTAGTCCTCGGCGGCGACGCGGACCCGGCCGTGGGCGACGGCCGGCGCGTCGTCGAAGCGCTCGGCGAATTCTTCCGGCGTGCGGTAGCTCAGCATCGCGAGTTGCCGCGCAAGGGCGAGGCCCTGCGCTTCGTCGCACTGCAGCTGGCCCAGCGCCACCGCCTGGCGCTGCAGCGCGCGCCATGCGCTGGCGAACGGGTGGGCGCGGTGCGCGCCGCTGATCGCCAGCAGCCGGCCGACGCGGCGCGGATGCCGCGCGGCGAACTGCAGGCCGACCATCGCGCCGTAGGAACTGCCGAGGAACGCCGCCACGCGCGCGATGCCCAGCGCGTCGAGCACCGCGGCGAGCGCATCGGCCTGGTCGGCGCTGTCGATCACCGCGTCCAGCGTGCCGTCGGCGCCCAGCCAGTCGATGGCGAGCACGCGCACGCGGCGCAGATCCAGCCCGGCGCCGTTCTGGCCTTCCCACCAGCCCGCTTCCGGGAAGGCCGCCGTGGACACCACGTGGCGGTGCGCGGAGATGCCGCCGGCGGCGATCACGACCGGGGCGTCGGCCGGGCCGGCCAGTTCCCAGGCGATGCGCAGGTCGCGCTCGCCGGCGTGGCGGAGCGGCAGGCGCACGGCAAATCGACCGCGAACCGCATCGGCGGCGGCGACGTCATCGGCGACGAAGGGCGCGTGCGGCGTGCGACAGGCGTCGGACGCATCGGCGAAGGCATGGACGAGGGACATGGCGGCGGTCTCCGGGGAAAGGGCCCATCGAGGCCGCGGGGAGACCGAAAACCGCTGAGCGCACGGCATGACGCAGCCGCGACGCGCAACCATCTTCCGGTGGACGCACAGGTCCCCGCAGGAGTTGGCACCTCGACGGCCGCGTGCGCATTGCGCTCGCTGCCATCAGGTTGCCCCGGCGTCTTCGGGCCTGTCCCTCAGCCGGATCTTGATGGATGCATGCAGCTTGCCGCGGGTTTTTCCGTTTGTCAATCGCTTTATCCGCATGAAGCGATGCCGCTTCTTCCGTCGAGGTCGAAGCTGTGAGGAGGCGCAGGGATCGGCGATACTCGCGCCGATGCAGATTCCGACGTCCGCGCCCCGCCGCCCCCTGTTCCCGGCCGCTTCCCTGGCCACGTTCCAGACCGTCCTTCTCGCCTGCCTGCTGGCCGGTTGCGCCACCGCGCCGGCCGGCCCCGCCCTCACCGAAGCCGACGCCACCGCCGTGCGCGTGGCCGAGGCCTACGTCTCCACGCCGCAGCCGGGCGAAGAGCTCGACTCGATGGCCACCTGGCGCGCACCGGACGGCGCGCAGTGGCTGATCGCCACCGCCAAGTCGATGCACCGGCTGGTGGTGTTCGACGCCGACACCGGCGCGCGCCTGCGCGACGTCGGCGGCAAGGGCACCGCGGACGGCCGCTCCACGCGCCCGAACGGCATGGCGGGCGCCGGCGACCGCGTCTTCGTGGTCGAACGCGACAACCATCGCGTGCAGGTGCTGTCGCTGCCGGATTTCCGCCCGCTGGGCACTTTCGGCCAAGGCGAACTGCGCTCGCCGTACGGGCTGTGGCTGATGCCGACCGCCGACGGCGCGGTCGACCTGTTCGTCACCGACAACTACATGCTGGGCGAGCATTTCGACATCGTGCCGCCGCTCGACACCCTGGACCATCGCGTGCAGCGCTACCGCGTGCGCTTCGACGGCGACGGCCATCCGGCCGCGGAGCCGGTGGCGCATTTCGGCGCGACCACCGAGGCCGAGGCGCTGAAGGTCGTCGAATCCATCGCCGGCGATCCGGCGCAGGACCGGCTGCTGATCGCCGACGAGTCGCTGCCGCATTCGACGCTGCGCGAATACACCTTCGCCGGCCGGCCGACCGGCCGTCGCATCCCCGGCGAACCCTTCACCTACGAGGCCGAGGGCGTGGCGCTGTGGGCCTGCCGCGGCGGCGACCGCGACGCGCGCGGCTACTGGGTGGCCGTCGACCAGTCGGCGGAACGCACCGTGTTCCACCTGTTCGACCGGCGCACGCTGAAGCGCGTCGGCAGCCTGCACGGCGACACCGTGGCCGCGACCGACGGCATCGCGCTGCGCACCGAGGCCAGCCCGCGGTTCCCGCACGGCGCGCTGTTCGCGATGCACGACGACGTGTCGGTCGCCGCGTTCGACCTGCACGACATCGCGACCGCGCTGAAGCTGGACGCCCGCTGCTTCTGACCGCGATGCGCCCGCCCGCCCGCCCACTGTCGTGGCTGCCGGTCGTCGCGGGCCTGCTATTCGCGGGCGTGCTGCTCGCGGGCATGCTGTCCACGCGCATGGCGCGGGCCGACGATTTCTATCGCTGGCGCGATGGCGGGCTGCATCGCGATCCGCCGGCGTCGACCGCCGCGACACCACGCCCCGATCCCACCGCAACGCCGGTGACGCTGCGCTTCGAACCGCGCAGCGACGCGATCGAGGCGTGGGTCGACAACGCGCTCGGCGGGCCGGTCGAAGTGGAACTCAGGCAGGTGGCGCCGCCCCCGGCGCGCGGAGGCGTCGCCGGCGCCGAGCCGCCGCTGCCGGTACGCGCGGTGGTGCCGGCGCGGCAGCAGCGCCGCATCGCCCGGCTGCCACCCGACACCGAC
>JBQCJG010000219.1:0-2400 GCA_051952955.1 Lysobacteraceae bacterium
CGAGGCGCAGTTCCGCTCGCGGCCCACCGCCAGCGGGATGGAGGTGCAGCAGCTCCAGACGCGCGGCCCCAAGCGGAGGATCGATGTCACCGGCGACTGGACCGGTCGCGGCGCGGCATCGCGGACGCGGATCGACGCGCGCATCGGCAGCGACGATTTCGGCGATTTCCTCGGCGATCTCGGCCTGAGCGGCCGCATCGGCGCCGGCAAGGGCCAGGTGCGGTTCGCCGCGCAGTGGCCGGGCACGCCCATGAACGTCCAGCTCGGCGCGCTCGACGGCGAGCTGACCATCGACGTGCGCGACGGCCGGCTGGTCGAAGTGGAGCCGGGCGGTACCGGCCGCGTGCTGGGGCTGCTCAGCCTGACCCAGCTGCCGCGGCGGCTGACGCTCGACTTCCGCGACTTCTTCTCGAAGGGCTTCGCCTTCAACACGCTCGCCGGCCGCGTGAAGTTCGATGGCGGCAGCGCGCGCAGCGACGACCTGGCCATCGAGGGCCCCGCGGCGCGGATCAACATCCGCGGCGCGGCCAACCTGCGCGCGCAGACCTTCGACCAGACCATCGAGGTCGTGCCCAAGGCCGGCAACCTGCTGGCCGCGGTCGGCGCCATCGCCGGCGGCCCCGTGGGCGCGGCGGTGGGCGCGGTGGCGAATGCGGTGCTGCAGAAGCCGCTGGGCCAGGCCACGTCGAAGAACTACCGCGTCACCGGGCCGTGGAAGGATCCGAAGGTGGAAGTGGTCGAACGCCCGGCCGCTTCGGCCTCCTCCGGCACGGCCGCGCGCGGGTCGCCGCGGTGACCGCTGCCGGATTGCGGCCGCCGCGTGTCGCGGTCGCCTTCACCTCCGACCGCGCGACCGCGTTCGTCCGACTTGATGCCGCGGCCCTGCGTGCCCATCTCCCCTTGACCCCGCCACGGATGCCCGCATGACCGACATCGCTGCCGCCACGACGCTTTCCGAATCCCGACTGCTGTCGCCCGCCGGGCTCGATCTCGCCGGCCTGGACCGCGCGTTCGGGCAGCTGATGGGGCCGGGCATCGACTTCGGCGACCTGTATTTCCAGCATTCGCGCCGCGAGAGCTGGGCGATGGAGGACGGCATCGTCAAGGACGGGGCGCATTCGATCGACCAGGGCGTGGGCGTGCGCGCGATCTCCGGCGAGAAGACCGGCTTCGCCTATTCCGACGAAGTGCATGCCGATGCGCTGCTGGCCGCCGCGCGCTCGGCGCGCGCGATCGCGCGCGAGGGCGATGCCCGCGCGCCGCAGGCGCTGGCGCGCATGACCGCGCCGGCGGCGCTGTATCCGGGCCACGATCCGATCGACGCCTTCGCCAACGCGGGGAAGCTCGATGCGATGCGCCGGGTCGATCGCCTGCTGCGCGCGGCCGATCCGCACGTGCGCCAGGTGACGGTGTCGCTGAGCGCGTCGCTGGACACGATGTTCGTCGCCCGCAGCGACGGCGTGACCGCCGGCGACGTGCGCCCGCTGGTGCGCTTCAACGTGCAGGTGATCGTCGAGCGCAACGGCCGCCGCGAATCGGCGGCGGTGGGCTATGGCGGCCGCCATGGCTACGAGGAACTGCTGGCCGGCGACCGTCCCGAGCGCTGCGCGCGCGAGGCGCTGCGGCAGGCGCTCGTGAACCTCGACGCCGTCGACGCCCCGGCCGGCACCATGCCGGTGGTGCTGGGCCACGGCTGGCCGGGCGTGCTGCTGCACGAGGCTGTCGGCCACGGCCTGGAAGGCGACTTCAACCGGAAGGGCACCTCGACCTACGCCGGCCGCATGGGCCAGCGCGTGGCGTCGCGCGGCGTCACCATCGTCGACGACGGCACGCTGCCGGGCCGGCGCGGCTCGCTCACGGTCGACGACGAAGGCACGCCCACGGCCTGCACCACGCTGATCGAGGACGGCGTGCTGGTCGGCTACATGCAGGACACCCACAACGCGCGGCTGACCGGCGTGGCGCCCACCGGCAACGGCCGCCGCGAGTCGTTCGCGCACACGGTGATGCCGCGCATGACCAACACCTACATGCTGGCCGGGCAGGACGATCCCGAGGACATGATCCGCTCGGTGAAGAAGGGCCTGTACGCCGTGAACTTCGGCGGCGGCCAGGTCGACATCACCAGCGGCAAGTACGTGTTCTCCGCGACCGAGGCCTACCTGATCGAGGACGGCCGCATCACCGCGCCGGTGAAGGGCGCGACCCTGATCGGCAACGGCCCGGAGACCATGCAGCGCGTGACCATGATCGGCCACGACCTCGAACTCGACGAAGGCGTCGGCGTTTGCGGCAAAGGCGGCCAGAGCGTACCGGCCGGCGTGGGCCAGCCGACCCTGCTCATCGATGGCCTGACGGTCGGAGGCACTGCGGCGTGACCCTTCGACAGGGGCCAGGGCA
>JBQCJG010000220.1:0-3604 GCA_051952955.1 Lysobacteraceae bacterium
GGCGGCGGGGGGGGGGGCGGTGACGGGCGTGGCGCACGCGGGGCGCAACCCGGGGGCCGGGCTGAGGGGCGGGGCGCAGGTGCTGGGGGGGCGCGCCACCGACGACGAGGCCCGCGAACTCACCGGGCTGATCGAATCCGAAGTCGCGCGGCTGACCGACCTCATCGACCGGCTGCTGTCGCCGGCGCCCGCGCGGCCGCACGAGCCGCTGAACATCCATGCCGTGCTGGAGCGCGTGCTGCGCCTAGCCGAGAACGACGCCGGCTGGGCGGTGAAACTCGTGCGCGACTACGACCCGTCGCTGCCGGAAGTGCCCGGCGACCCGGATCGGCTGACGCAGGCGGTCTGGAACCTCGTGCGCAACGCGCTGCAGGCCGGCGCCGCGAACGTCAGCCTGCGTACGCGCGTGGAGCGCAGCGTGCGCATCGGCGAGGAGTTGCATGCGCGCGTGCTGCGGCTCGAGATCGCCGACGACGGCCGCGGCGTGCCCGAGGCGCTGGCCGAGCAACTGTTCCTGCCGCTGGTCAGCGGCCGCGCCGAAGGCACCGGGCTCGGGCTCGCGCTGGCGCAGCAGGTCGCGCGCGAGCATCGCGGTTCGCTCAGCTACCGATCGCGCCCCGGCCACACCGTGTTCGCCCTGCTGTTGCCCTATCCGGCGCCCGCGCCGGCCCCGGACCCCGAAGACCCGACGAAGGACCGCCTCCCCGATGACCGCCTGGACGATCCGCATGCCGACCGCGCCTGAGTCTTCGCCGCAGGTGTGGGTGGTCGACGACGATCGTTCGGTGCGCTTCGTGCTGGCGACCGCGCTGCGCGACGCCGGCTATGACGTGACCGCGTTCGAGGACGCCGCGGCCGTGCGCACGGCGCTGGACGCGCGCGCGGCGCCCGACCTGCTGTTCACCGACGTGCGCATGCCCGGCGAGGACGGCCTGGCGCTGCTGGACGCGGTGAAGGCGCGGTTCCCCGCGCTGCCGGTGGTCGTGATGAGCGCGTACACCGACGTCGCCAGCACCGCCGGCGCGTTCCGCGGCGGCGCGCACGAATTCCTGTCGAAGCCGTTCGATCTCGACTCCGCGGTCGCGCTGGCCGCGCAGGCGCTGGTGCCGACGCGCGGCGCGCCGTCGTCGCCCGTGCGCGCGGACGACGTCGCCACCGACGCGCTGATCGGCGACACGCCCGCGATGCAGGCGCTGTTCCGCGCGATCGGCCGGCTGGCACAGGCGCCGCTGGGCGTGCTGATCATCGGCGAGACCGGCACCGGCAAGGAACTGGTGGCGCGCGCGCTGCACCAGGAATCGCCGCGCGCGCGGCGGCCGTTCGTCGCGCTCAACACCGCCGCGATCCCGTCGGAATTGCTGGAAAGCGAACTGTTCGGCCACGAGGCCGGCGCGTTCACCGGCGCGGCGAAGCGCCACATCGGGCGCTTCGAACAGGCAGATGGCGGCACGCTGTTCCTCGACGAGATCGGCGACATGCCGCTGCCGCTGCAGACGCGGCTGCTGCGCGTGCTCGCCGGCAACGAATTCTTCCGGGTCGGCGGTCGCGAGCTGATCCGCGTCGACGTGCGCGTGATCGCCGCGACCCACCAGGACCTCGACGCACTGGTCGCCGATGGCCGCTTCCGCGCCGACCTGCTGCACCGGCTCGACGTGGTGCGCCTGCAGCTGCCGCCGCTGCGCGAGCGTCGCGACGACATCCCCAAGCTCGCGGAGCGCTTCCTGCGTTCGGCGGCGGAGAAGTTCGACGCGCCGGCGAAGCGGCTGGCGCCGGCCGCGCTGCAGCGGCTGCAGGCGCATGCCTGGCCCGGCAACGTGCGCGAACTGGAGAACCTGTGCTGGCGGCTGGCCGCGCTGGCGCCGGGCGACGTCATCGGCGTCGCCGACCTGGAGGCGGCATCGCCGAGCGCGGCCGCGGTGCCTGCGCATGGCGCGGCGACCGCCGGCGACTGGGACGCCGCGCTCATGGCGTGGGCGCGCGCGCGGCTCGATGCCGGCAGCACCGACCTGCACGCCGAGGCGCTGGAACGCTTCGACCGCGCGCTGTTCGACGCCGCGCTCGCGCACACCGGCGGCCACCGCACCGAGGCCGCGGCGAAGCTCGGCCTCGGTCGCAACACGCTCACCCGCAAGCTCGGTCCCGGGCGTCGCCCGCCGCGCGGCTGAGCGCGCGCAGGCATCGTGCGCCGTGCACGCTGCGTGCAGGATGCGCACGACGACCCCGCGCCGCATCGTCGCGGTCCATACTGCGCATCCGTTCCCCCGCACGGAGATCCGCCATGACGACCGTCCGCCTTCTCGCCGCCGCCGCGCTCGCCGGCACGCTCGCGTCCTGCGCCAGCACCCCGCCGCCGAAGCCGGCGCCGCCCGCGCCGCAGCACCGTTTCCAGCGCGCGCAGGCCAACATCGCGCCGGCCTCGGCCAGCCTCGTCAGCGGCCGTCTCGCGATCACCGCGATCGACGGCGGCGTGCGCATCGAAGGCGAGCTCGGCGGCCTCGGCCACGGCGGCACGCACGCGATCCACGTCCACGAACGCGGCGACTGCTCAGCCGCGGACGCGTCCAGCGCCGGCGGCCACGGCAACCCGGCCGGCATGCCGCACGGCCGCGCCGGCGCCGGCCCGCACCACCTCGGCGACATGGACAACCTGCACGCGAACCAGGAAGGCGTGGCCCACGTCGACATCCGCCTGATGGGCGTCACCCTCGGCAGCGGCGCGGCGAACGACATCTTCGGCCGCGCGATCGTCGTCCATGCCAATCCCGACGACTACGGCTCGCAGCCCGCGGGCAACGCCGGCAGCCGCGTCGGCTGCGGCGTGATCGACGTCGCGCCGTGAAGCGCGTCAGCCCAGCGCGGCGCGTGCGTCCTGCGCGCCCGCGCAGGGCACCGTCAGCACGTCGAGGCCGTGGACCTTGAGGATCGCGGCGAGCTGCCGCTGGCGGGCGCGGAAGACGTCGTAGCGGCGATCGAGGCGGGCCTCGTCGCGTTCGTCGTCGGCGTAGCGGTGGCGCCAGCCCTCGCGATCGAAGTCGGCGACGCGCACGTGGCCGTCGACGTAGTGCAGCAGCGGTTCCGGCGGCGCATCCAGCCAGGCGGTTTCGGCGGGCGCCAGCAGCGCGGTCTCGATCAAGGGCCACACGCCACCGAGGCCGACGTGGCGGTACTGCAGCGCCATCATCGCCGCGAGGTCGTAGGCGGTGAGGTAGCGGGCGTGTTCGATCCGCGCCTCGAACGCGTCCTGCGCGGCCAGCGCGGTCTCGGCGCCGGCCATGCCGCGTTCGAGCAGCGCCTGCTCGAAATCGGCGGCGACGGCGGTCACCGCGGCCGCGGGGCCGACCAGCAGGAACGGCACCACGCGCAGCGGGCCGCCGTGCAGTTCCACTTCCGAGCGCAATGGCAGCGGCACCACGCCGTCGGCATCGGTGCCGAAGGCGATGACGCGCGGGCCGCCGCCGGCGCCCGGCGCGCGGGCATGCAGGTCTTCCAGGCGGCGATGCAGCGGCCAGCCGGGGCGCAGCAGTTCCGCGGGATCGTGGTGCGCGCCGGCGAGGACCAGGTCCAGCGCCGCCGCCCCGGCGCTGAAGCCCGACAGGTCGCGGCC
>JBQCJG010000221.1:0-7748 GCA_051952955.1 Lysobacteraceae bacterium
GACCGGGATGAACGGCCCCGCCGCGCGCGAGCCCTGGGCGTGGATGGTGCGGGCGACCAGCTCCTTGCCGGTGCCCGATTCGCCGCTGATGTGCACCGGGGCCTGGCTGCGGGCGACCTTGGCGATGGTGTCGCGCAGGCCGACCATGGCCGGGGATTCGCCGAGCAGCAGCAGCGTGCCCTCGGGATTGGCCTGCCGGCTGCTGTTGAGGTCCAGCGCCTGGCGGACGAGACCGCGCAGCACGGTCAGGTCGACGGGCTTGGTCACGAAGTCGAAGGCGCCGCTCTTGAGGGCCTCCACCGCCGCTTCGACGTTGCCGTAGGCGGTGATGACCGCGACCGGGGTGGTGGGGAAGCGGGTGGCGATCTCGGCCACCAGGTCCAGGCCCGATCCGTCGGGCAGGCGCATGTCGGTCAGGCACAGGTCGTAGGCCACCGTGCTCAGCATTTCCCGGGCCACGGCGAGGTTCGGCGCCGTGTCCGTGCGCAGTCCCATCCGTCCCAGTGTCACGACGAGTAGCTCGCGGATGTCGTGTTCGTCGTCGACGATCAGCGCGCTGCGTTGCTCGGCCATGGTGCCCTCCTGCGTCAACTTTAGCCCAATCGCGGCAGTTCGGACAGCGGTTTCTGCGATGGATTGGACGAAAGAGCGGCCCTATCGCGATCAGGCGGGCAGCAGGGTGTGCTGGCCGGGCATGGTGATCCGGAAGCAGCAGCCGCCTCCCGGGAGCGGCACGTGTTCGAGCGATGCCCCGTTGGCGCGGCACAGTTCGCGGGCGATGTACAGGCCCAGGCCGGTGCCGTGCTCGGAGGTGGTGAAGAACGGGCGGAACAGCTGCGGCACGATGGCCTCGGGGACGCCCGGCCCGCGATCGATCACGTCGATGACCGGGGCATCGTCCAGTCGATAGGCGTGCAGGGTGATGCGTGCGGCCTCGTTCGGGAGATGGCCGTGGCGGCGGGCGTTCTGGACCAGCGCGGTGACGATCTGGTGCAGGTGCTTGGGGTCGATCAGCGCCGGCACCAGCGGCTGCGGCGCGGCCAGCGCGATATTGTCGGTCTCGTCCGGCGCGCTCTGCCGGAATTCCTCGATGAAACCGCGCAGGAAGCCGACCAGTTCGACGTGCTCGGCGGTCGCGCGCTCGCGCCGCGCCAGGCCCAGCACGCTCTCGACGATCGCGTTGGTGCGCATGCACTGCTGGTGGATGATCTGCGCCAGCCGGCGGTCGCCTTCGGGCAGCTCGCGCGATTCCTCCAGCAGCTGCGCGGCATAGCTGATCGCCGCCAGCGGATTGCGGATCTCGTGCGCCAGGCTCGCGGAAAACCGGCCCATCGCGGTCAGGGTCAGGGATTCGGCGCGGCGCGAGACCAGCGAGGTGTCGTCGAGGAAGATCAGCGTGTCGTCGCCCTTGGCGAACAGGCGGGCGAAGCGCGGCACGACCTCGAACTGGTCGTTGCCCAGCCGCAGCGGGGTGTCGTTGGGCAACCCGTTGCGCAGCCATTCGCTGAGGCGCAGCGCCAGCTCGGGGGCGGCCTCGACCAGCCGCCGCGTGCCCGCCGCGCCTTCGCCCAGCAGCAGCATCGCCGCCTCGTTCGCCAGCCTGATTTCCGCCTCGCGGTCCACCAGCAGCACGCCGGTGCGCATGCGCCGGATGATCAGTTCGTTGACCTCCGCCAGCCGCGTGGCCTCGGCGCCGCGGCGCTCGGCCAGCGCCTCGGTGGCCCGCATCTGCAGCCGCAGCTGGTGGGTGAGGGTGGCGATCGCCAGGAAGCTGACGGTGAACATCATCAGCTCGGCCATCGGCCGGGTCGGCTCCTGCTCGATGACCAGGGTCCAGAAGTAGGCGGCGGCCAGCCCGGCGGCCGCGGAGACCGCCACGCCCAGCCCGAGGCGCAGGGGCAGCAGCAGCGCGGCCGAGCCGACGTTGAACAGCAGCATCAGCGCCACGCCCGAGGCCGCTTGCGGGATCGCATGGGCGGCGATCGCCGCGACCGCGATGTCCACGCCCACCCCGATCAGCGTCGGCACCAGCGTCGTCTTCGCGCGCCGCGCCTGCACCAGCAGCACCAGCGCGGCGGCGAGGTAGCCGGCCGCGACGACGCTGGCGAGCATCGCGTGGTCGTTCCGCGGTTCGAGCGCGAGCACCGGCCCGAACACCAGCAGGGACAGCAGCCCGGCTTCCAGCGCCCGGTACAGCGCGAACAGGTACAGCTCGCGTCGGGCGTAGTCCTGGGCCGGCGAGGCGAGGGCGGGGCTGGGCTCAAACCGGGTCTCTGGCGGAACGTGGGGCGAGTATAGGCGGCCGGGACCGGGTCCGCCGCCGTTCGACCATGGTCCGGGCTGGCCCGGACCGGGCGCATCGGCGAGAATAGCGAGCTGTCCGCGCCCCTTTCCGCCGTTTCCCGGCGCCCGTGGCCGCGCGGCCGACCGCACCCCGGTGCGCTCGCCCTTTCCCGCATGGAACCGACATGAACTTCCACGAATATCAGGCGAAGCAGTTGTTTGCCGAATACGGCATCGCAGTCCCGGCCGGGCGCGTCGCGCGCACCCCGGAGGAGGCCGTCGACGCGGCCAAGGCCATCGGCGGCGATTTCTGGGTGGTCAAGGCCCAGATCCACGCGGGCGGCCGCGGCAAGGCCGGCGGCGTCAAGCTCGCCAAGACGCTCGACGAGGTCCGCGAGTACGCCAAGGGCATGCTCGGCACGAAGATGTCCACCTACCAGTCCGCCGGCGTCGCCCTGCCGGTCGACAGCGTGCTGGTGACGCAGGCCACCGACATCGCGCAGGAGCTGTACCTGTCGGTGCTGGTCGACCGCAGCAGCAAGGCCGTCACCTTCATCGCCTCCGCCGACGGTGGCGTCGAGATCGAGAAGACCGCGGTCGAGAACCCCGACGCGATCAAGACCCTGCACGTGAACTACGTCCAGGGCCTGCAGCCGTACCAGTGCCGCGACATGGGCTTCGCCCTCGGCCTCACTGCGAAGCAGGTCGGCCAGCTGACGAAGATCATGCTGGGCCTGTACCGACTGTTCAACGAGAAGGACCTGGCGCTGGTCGAACTCAACCCGCTCGCCATCCTCACCAGCGGCGATCTCGCGGTACTCGACGGCAAGATCAACTCCGACGACAACGCGACGTTCCGCCATCCGGAACTGGCCGCGATGCGCGACATCCGCCAGGAAGACGAGACCGAGGTGCTGGCCAGCCAGCACGACCTCAACTACGTCACCATGGACGGCAACATCGGCTGCATGGTGAATGGTGCAGGCCTCGCGATGGCGACGATGGACGTGATCAAGCTCAACGGCGGCGAGCCGGCGAACTTCCTCGACGTCGGCGGCGGCGCCAACAAGGAGCGCGTGACCGAGGCGTTCAAGCTGATCCTGCGCGATCCCGACGTGAAGGCGATCTTCGTCAACATCTTCGGCGGCATCGTCCGCTGCGACATGATCGCCGAGGGCATCATCGCCGCGGTGAAGGAAGTCGACGTGAAGGTGCCAGTGATCGTGCGCCTCGAAGGCACGAACGTCGATGCCGGCAAGGCGCTGCTGAAGTCCTCCGGCCTCGCCATCATCCCCGCCGACGACATCAACGACGGCGCGAAGAAGGCCGTCGCGGCCGTTGCCGCCTGAATTTGATGTCATTCCGAACGCAGTGAGGAACCTGCCGTCCGCCGTCGAAGGCAGAAGCAGGTCCCTCGCGTCGCTCGGGATGACAACCTGAAGGATTCCAATCCCATGTCCGTCCTCGTCAACAAGAACACCAAGGTCATCGTCCAGGGCTTCACCGGCCAGCAGGGCACCTTCCACGCGCAGCAGATGCTCGACTACGGCACGCAGGTCGTGGGCGGCGTCACGCCCGGCAAGGGCGGCACCGAGCATATCGGCCTGCCGGTCTTCAACACCGTCGCCGAAGCGGTGAAGGCCACCGGCGCCGATGCCTCCGTGATCTACGTGCCGCCGCCGTTCGCGGCCGACGCGATCATGGAAGCGGCCGACGCCGGCATCAAGGTGATCGTCGCGATCACCGAAGGCATCCCGGTGCTCGACATGCTGCGCGCCAAGAACGCGCTGAAGGGCTATCCCGACACCGTGCTGATCGGCCCGAACTGCCCGGGCGTGATCACGCCGGGCGAATGCAAGATCGGCATCATGCCGGGCCACATCCACATGCCGGGCAAGATCGGCATCGTCTCGCGCTCCGGCACGCTGACCTACGAAGCCGTGAAGCAGACCACCGACGCCGGCCTCGGCCAGTCGACCTGCATCGGCATCGGCGGCGACCCGATCAACGGCACCAACTTCATCGACGCGCTGAAGCTGTTCCAGGACGATCCGCAGACCGAAGGCATCATCCTGGTCGGCGAGATCGGCGGCAGCGCCGAGGAAGAAGCGGCCGAGTTCATCTCGAAGCACGTGACCAAGCCGGTGGTCGGCTTCATCGCCGGCGCCTCGGCCCCGAAGGGCAAGCGCATGGGCCACGCCGGTGCGATCGCCTCCGGCGGCACCGGCACCGCCGAGGGCAAGTTCGCCGCGCTGGAAGCGGCGGGCGTGACCACGGTGAAGTCGCCGGGCGACCTCGGCCCCGCCATCGCGAAGCGCCTGGCGAAGTAATCCGCGCCCGGCCCGCGCCGGTTCGCGCATTCCGACGAAGGCCGCCTCCGGGCGGCCTTCGTTTTGACTCGCCGCGGCCGGCACCACGACATTTGGTGTTGACCCTCCGCAACAAGCCCATTATGTTGTGCGCGTCGAAGGTGCCGACTCCGCCCGGGGTCGGCTGAAATGGGAATCCGGTGCGGCAGACGACCTCGGTCGACCGCCCATTCCGGAGCTGCCCCGCAGCGGTAACTGGGAACGACCCGCGTCATTGGCACTGGCTCCGCCCGCAACGGGCGCGCCGGGAAGCGACGCGCAGTAGGTGCGACTCCGGTCGCGTGCCCGTGAGCCCGAAGACCTGCCTCGACCGACGCCGTCCGGCGTCGTCTGGCCACCGTCTCCGCGGGGAGCGCAGGTCGATCCGTGCGATGCGCCGCGTGCGCACGCGGGTTCGTGCCGTCTGCCGCCGCGTCGATGCAGGCCCGCCCGAGGGGGCGGGGGCCGGTGTCGTGCGCGACCCGTCGATCCCCCGCGACGCCGGTCGTCCGTCCGCGTCCCTCCGCGCCCGGTCGCATGCGCCGCCCCCGCCGCCTCTCCTTCTTCCGGAGAGCACGCATGCGCCACGACACCCCCATCGCCACGCCACCCGCCCCGCCCGCCGCGATCGCCGCCGTCGCGCGGATCGCATCCGCCGAAGCCCGCCAGACCGACTTCGCCCTCGTGCCGCCGCACGCGCCGGTCACCATGACCGTGACCAAGCGCGACGGCCGCCGCGAACCCGTCGACGTCGGCAAGATCGTGCGCGCCGTGCAGCGCTGCTGCGATGGTCTCGACGACATCGATCCGATGCGCGTCGCGCTGAAGACCATCGCCGGCATCTACGACGGCGCGACCACGCGCGAACTCGACGAACTCTCGATCCGCACGGCCGCCGCCTTCGTCGCCGACGAGCCGCAGTACGCGCGCCTCGCCGCGCGCCTGCTGTCCGGCTGCATCGACAAGGAAGTGGCGGGGCAGGGCGTGCACTCGTTCTCGCAGTCGATCGCGCTGGGCGCGGAACTGGGCCTGATCAACGACCGACTGCGCCAGACGGTCGAACAGCACGCGCGCAAGTTCAACGATGCCATCGACGTCGCGCGCACGCGGCGCTTCGAGTACTTCGGCCTGCGCACGCTGCACGATCGCTACCTGCTGAAGCATCCGCAGCGGCGCACGGTGATCGAGACGCCGCAGCAGTTCTTCATGCGCATCGCGGTGGCGCTGAGCGAAAGCCCGGGCGACGCGCTGGAGCTGTACCGGCTGATGTCGTCGCTGGACTACCTGCCCAGTTCGCCGACGCTGTTCAACGCCGGCACCCGCCACGAGCAGCTGTCGTCGTGCTTCCTGCTGGATTCGCCGCAGGACTCGCTGGCCGACATCTACGCGCGCTACGCCGACGTCGCGCAGCTGTCGAAGTTCTCCGGCGGCATCGGCCAGGCGTATTCGCGGATCCGTTCGCGCGGCGCGCTGATCCGCAGCACCAACGGCCGCAGCAACGGCATCGTGCCGTGGCTGAAGACGCTGGACGCCTCGGTCGCGGCGGTGAACCAGGGCGGCAAGCGCAAGGGCGCGGCCTGCATCTACCTCGAGACCTGGCACGCGGACATCGAGGAATTCCTCGAGCTGCGCGACAACACCGGCGACGAGATGCGCCGCGCGCACAACCTCAATCTCGCGAACTGGATCCCCGACCTGTTCATGCAGCGCGTCGAAAGCGACGGCGACTGGTCGCTGTTCGATCCGGACGCGGTGCCGGGCTTCGTCGACCTGTGGGGCGAGGCGTTCGAACGCGCCTACGTGCAGGCCGAGTTGCAGGGGCTGGCGGTGCGCACGGTCAAGGCGCGCGCGCTGTACGCGCGGATGATGAAGACGCTCGGCGAGACCGGCAACGGCTGGATGACGTTCAAGGACGCGTCCAACCGCACCTGCAACCAGGTCGGCCCGGGCCGCACGGTGCACCTGTCGAACCTGTGCACCGAGATCCTCGAGGTCACGTCCGCGGACGAGACCGCGGTGTGCAACCTCGGCTCGATCAACCTCGCACGGCACGTCGTCGAGGACGAACGCGGCACGGCCGCCTTCGACTTCGACAAGCTCGCCGAAACGGTGCGCGTGGCGGTGCGCCAGCTCGACCGCGTCATCGACCTGAACTTCTATCCGATCGAGACCGCGCGCCGTTCCAACCTGCGCTGGCGGCCGGTCGGACTGGGCGTGATGGGCCTGCAGGACGTGTTCTTCCGGCTGCGCCTGCCGTTCGATTCCGCGGAGGCGCTGGCGCTGTCGACGCGGATCGCGGAACGCATCTACCTGCACGCGCTGGAGACTTCGTGCGAGCTGGCCGAACGCCTCGGTGCGCATCCGGCGTTCGCCGAGACGCGCGCGGCGCAGCAGGCGCTGCAGTTCGATCTGTGGGGCGTCGAACCGTCCGAACGCGACGCCTGGGTCGCGCTCAAGGCGCGCATCGCCGCGCACGGCCTGCGCAACGCGCTGCTGATCGCGATCGCGCCGACCGCGACCATCGCTTCCATCGCCGGCTGCTGCGAATGCATCGAGCCGCAGGTCAGCAACCTGTTCAAGCGCGAGACGCTGTCGGGCGACTTCCTGCAGATCAACCGCCATCTCGTGCGCGAACTCAAGCGGCTCGGGCTGTGGACCGACGCGACCCGCGACGCGATCAAGCTCGCCGAAGGCTCGGTGCAGGGCATCGACGGCCTGCCCGACGTGCTGAAGTCGATCTACCGCACCGCGTGGGAGCTGCCGCAGAAGGCGCTGATCGACCTCGCCGCCGCGCGCGGGCCGTACATCGACCAGTCGCAGTCGCTCAATCTGTTCATGGAAAGCCCGAACATCGGCCGGCTCTCTTCGATGTACATGTACGCGTGGAAGGCCGGCCTGAAGACGACCTACTACCTGCGCTCGCGCCCGGCGACGCGGATCGCGAAGGCCACCGTGTCGACGCAGCCGGCCTACACACCGCAGGACGCGCTGGCGTGTTCGCTCGAGAATCCCGAGAGCTGCGAGGCCTGTCAATAACGTCATTTCCCGCGCCTGTCTCCTTCCTCCGTGAGCGGGGGAAGGTCGGGATGGGGGCGCATCGCAGGCATCCCGTGGGGG
>JBQCJG010000222.1:0-6972 GCA_051952955.1 Lysobacteraceae bacterium
AGCCGCGCGCGGATCCGGCGGCGATGGCGCACCAGCAGCGCGCCCAGCGCGCCCAGCGCGGGATCGAGGTCGGTTTCGAGCTTCTCGCGCAGATGGCGCGCCAGCATCGGCGCGCCGCCGCCGCTGGAGATCGCGATCTGCAGCGGGCCGCGTTCGACCCGGGCGGGCATCTGGAACGCGCACAGCGGGGCGTCGTCGACGACGTTGACCCAGACGCCGCGGGCCTCGGCGGCTTCGGCGACGGTGCGGTTGACCTCGGCGTCGTCGGTGGCGGCGATCGCCAGGCGGGCGCCGTCCAGCCAGTCCGGCACGAACGGCCCGGGCAAGTGTTCCAGGCGGCCGTCGGCGACCCAGGCCGCCAGCGCGGGGTCCAGTGCCGGGGCGCCGACCCGCACCCGCGCGCCGGTGGGCAGCAGCGCCTCGATCTTGCGCCGGGCCACGGCGCCACCGCCGACCACCAGCACGGTACGCCCGCGCAGGTCGAGGAACACCGGGAACAGCGGCGGCGTTCCGTCCGCGTCCGCCACGCCGGCGCCATCGGGCGCGGGGCCCGGGCGGGAGTCGGCAGCCTTGGACGGAAGCAGGGACATGGCCATTCCACCGGAAGGGAGGCCCAACTTAAGTCCCGCTTCCGGCCCCCGGAAATGATCGGGCTGTCTTGGCTTATGCTTTCTGGGAATAAGCCGGGCGACACCCGATCGCCGCCGATCTGTTATTTCTATCGCTTGATCCGAATGAAAGGATCGAGATGCCCGACAATGGCGGCATCGCGGTCCCGCCCCGTTCCCGACACCCGCCATGACCCTGGTCCAGCTGCGCTACTTCGTCGCCATTGCCGACGCCGGATTCAACATCACGGCCGCCGCCGAGCACGTGCACGCCACCCAGCCGGGGCTGTCGAAGCAGCTGAAGCAGCTGGAGGACGAGCTCGGCTTCCTGCTGTTCGTGCGCAAGGGCCGCAGCCTGGAAGCGCTGACCCCGGCCGGCACGCAGGTGCTGTCGCACGCCCGCCGCATGCTGGCCGAGGCCGCCAACATCCGCGCCTTCGCCGCCAACCAGCGCCGCGACGCGCACGGCCAGCTGCTGATCGCCACCACCCACACCCAGGCCCGCTTCGTGCTGCCGCCGGCGCTGTCGCGGGTGCACCAGGCGTACCCGCAGCTGAGCATCCATCTGCAGCCCAGCGCCGACGGCGACGTGCTGGCGCAGCTGGCGCGCGGCGAAGCGGACCTCGCGCTGATCAGCTCCGCCGGCGACGTGCCCGCCGACGGCATCGCCATCCCGCTGTTCCGCTGGCAGCGCGTGGTGCTGGTGCCGCGCACGCATCCGCTGGCGAAGCCGGGCGCGCGGCCGACGCTGGCCGACCTCGCCGCGTGTCCGCTGGTGAGCTACGAATCCTCGATCCGCCACGATTCCTCGCTGCGCCGCGCCTTCGCCGCGCGCGGGCTGGAGCCGCAGCTGGCGATGACCGCACGCGACGCCGACCTGATCAAGACCTACGTGCGCGCCGGGATCGGCGTCGGCCTGCTCGCCGAGATGGCGGTCAGCCCGATCCACGACGACGATCTCGTGGCGCTGCCGGCGCCGGAGACGATCCCCGAATGCATCGCGTGGGCGGTGCTGCCGCGCGAACGCGTGCTGCGCGACTACACCGTCGAACTGCTGGTGGCGCTGGCGCCGCAGCTCGACCGCCACGACCTGCGCCGCATCCTCGCCGGCCACCAGACGCCGGCCTGGCCCGCACCGCCGACGTGGACGGCGCTGAGCCAGGCGATCACCAGCTGAGGTGACGGCGGGGGCGGGCATTGCGGCGTGCATCGCTTGCGCGATCGCCGCATGGCCTCGAACCTGCACGGCATGTCCCGACGTTCCGCACTGCGGCGTGTGTGCCTCGATCCCATCCGGGGCGGACCGAACTGGCTGATGGCGATCTCCGCAGGCCTGATGCCGCCTGCCTTGCTGCTCATGCTGCCCGCCCTGCATCCTGATCCGCGTGACCCGCATGGCGGGATGTTCGTGTTCGCGGTCGCGGCCGGGCTGCTCGGCATCGCGCTCGCCGGCATCGCGCTCGGCGGCGTCTGGCGGCTCGCGCGGCGGCTGCGCGGGGCGTTGGAGGAATGACCGCGCGTCGAACCCGGCGGTCTTCGACGGCCGCCACGGGAACATCGCCGTGCGCGCAGGCGGTGCGGATGCGCCGCGCGCTCGCGACCGCCCGTCGGGCTGCGGTAAGGTAGGCCCTGCCGCGCGCCGCGGCGCGCGCAGGAGCAGGGGGAAGGGCGATGACCGCCGCGCTGTCCGTCGACACCCGCGAACGCATCGCGCGGGAATGCCGGCAACTCGTGCTGAGCCAGGGGCGCGCGGGCGCGATCGCGACGCTGCTCATCGCCGTCCTGTTCATCGCGACGCTGCGCGACGTGCACCCGCGCGCACTGCTCGCCGGCTGGGCCGTGGCCGTCGGTGCGGCGTCGCTGCTGCGCATCTGGCTCGCGTCGCCGTCGATGTGGCAGGCGGACGCCGATGGCGACAGCCGCGCCGGCAAGCCGCTGGTCTGCCTGCTGCTGGGGGCGTTCTGCGGCGGCGTCTGGGGTGCGGCGTCGACGCTGCTGTTTCCGCTCGGCCACAGTGAACTGTATTTCGTCGTCGCGTTCCTGCTGATCAGCATGCCCGCGGCGGCGGTCAGCAGTTTCGGCGCGTGGTGGCCGGCGCACGCGGCGTACGTGCTGTGCAACGTCGGTCCGTTCGCGCTGTATTTCCTGCTGTCGGGACGCACGGACTTCATGGTCGCCGGCGTGGCCGCCTGCCTGTTCACGCTCTTCCTGCTCCGCCAGGGCATCGTCATCAGCCGCACCATCCGCCACAACATCGCGCAGCGCACCGCGCTGATGGACATGACGAAGACGCTCGGCGAGGCGCTGGACCGCGCCGATGCGGCGAACCGCGCGAAGTCGACCTTCCTCGCCAACATGAGCCACGAACTGCGCACGCCGCTCAACGCGATCATCGGCATGAGCCAACTGCTGGCCGAAGCGCCGGACGCGCCCGCGCACCGCGACCTGCCGCGCTCGATCCGCCGCGCCGGCCAGTCGCTGCTCGCGCTGATCAGCGACGTGCTGGACATGTCGCAGATCGAGGCCGGCAAGATCTCGCTGTGCATCGCGGCGTTCCCGCCGCTGCGCCTGATCGAGGACGTGGCCGACATGTTCGGGCCGCAGGCGCAGTCCAAGGGGCTGCGGCTGGAGACGGAAATCGCGCCGGACCTGCCTGCGCACTTCGCCGGCGACCAGGCGCGCCTGCGCCAGGTGCTGGTGAACCTGGTCGGCAACGCGGTGAAGTTCACCGTCCACGGCAGCGTCCGGATCGAGGCCGACGCCGCGCGCGACACCGCCGGTCGCTGCGTGCTGCGCATCGCCGTGGTCGATACCGGTCCCGGCATCCGCAAAGCCGAGCACGTCCGCATCTTCCAGGCGTTCCAGCAGGGCGACGATTCGCTCACGCGCGCGCATCCGGGCACGGGCCTGGGGCTGCCGATCTCCAGCGACCTCGTCGGCCTGATGGGCGGCCGCATCGAACTGTCCAGCGTGCCCGGCGCCGGCAGCCGCTTCACGGTGCTGCTGCCCGAAGCGCCGGAGTCCGCGATCGACCGCCGCCACGCGGCACCGTCGCAGAACGATGTCGAAACCGCCGACTTCGACCTCGCCGGCGTGCGCGTGCTGGTCGCCGAGGACAACGCGCTGAACGCGTCGCTGGTCAAGCTGATGCTGGAGCGCGAGGGCTGCGCCGTGGTCTGCGTCGGCAGCGGTTCCGAAGCGCTGGCGTGGATGCGCACCGATGGCTGGGACGTGGTGCTGATGGACTGCCAGATGCCCGGCCTCGACGGCTATTCCGCGACGCGCCAGTGGCGGATCTTCGAGCAGGCCGAGCGGCGGCCGCGGCTGCCGATCGTCGCGCTGACCGCGCATGCGATGGCCGACGACCGCCGGCGCTGCATCGAGGCGGGCATGGACGACTACCTCACCAAGCCGCTCAAGCGCGAAGCCCTGTGCCTGGCGCTCGTGCGCCATGCCGTGCGGACCGCCCCAGCGCCACTGCCGCAACCGGAGTCTTCGCCCTCGTGAACGCCCGCGCCAACCAGCGCGTGCTGCTGCTCGGCGCGACCGGGCTCGTCGGCCGCCACGCGCTGCGCCTGGCGCTGGGCGATCCGCGCGTCGCCCGCGTGGTCGCGCCCACGCGGCGCGCGCTGCCGGCGCCTCCGGCGCTGCACGACGCGAAGCCGACGGCCGTGAAGCTGGAGAACCCGGTCGTCGACTTCGACGCGCTGCCGGACGACGCCCCGTGGTGGGCGGTCGACGGCGTGATCTGCGCGCTGGGCACCACCCTTCGCCAGGCGGGTTCCAAGGCGGCCTTCCGCCGGGTCGACGTCGACTACGTGATCGACACGGCGCGACGCGCCCGCGCCGCCGGCGCGCGGCGATACGCCCTGAATTCGTCGGCGGGCGCGAACGCGGCGTCGCGGATCTTCTACCTGCGCTGCAAGGGCGAGGCCGAGCAGGCCGTGCAGGCGCTGGGCTACGCCTCGGTGACGCTCGTGCGGCCGTCGCTGATCGGCGGCGAGCGCGACGCGCCGCGGCCCTCGGAGCGGCGCACGGCGCGGCTGCTGGACGCGCTGGGCGGGCTGGTGCCGTCCCGCTACCGCGTGGTGCCGGCCGAACGCATCGCCGCCTGCCTGCTGGAGGCCGCGCTCGCGGCGCCTCCGGGCGTGCGGTGCGTGGAGTCAGACGCGATCTGAACCTGCGGCGGCCGCCTGCCTGAACGGGGCGCCCGCAGGCCGGGCGTCCGGAAAATCGCCGATTAGAGCGACAACCCGGGCGACGGGGCGCACAATGGCCGGTTTCCAGCCGTGCGGGTGCGTCATGTCCACCGAAGAATCCTCCCTGCGTTTCGCCGATCTCGGCCTGACCGAGCCGGTGATGGCCGCGGTCCGGGACGTCGGGTACGAGACCCCGTCGCCGATCCAGGCCGCCACCATCCCCGCGCTGATGGCCGGCCGCGACGTGCTGGGCCAGGCCCAGACCGGCACCGGCAAGACCGCCGCCTTCGCGCTGCCGCTGCTGTCGCGCCTGGACCTGTCGAAGCACACCCCGCAGGTGCTGGTGCTGGCGCCGACCCGCGAACTCGCGATCCAGGTCGCCGAGGCCTTCCAGCGCTACGCCCACCAGTTGCCGGGCTTCCACGTGCTGCCGGTCTACGGCGGCCAGAGCTACTACCCGCAGCTGCAGGCGCTCAAGCGCGGCGTGCACGTCGTCGTCGGCACGCCCGGCCGGGTGATCGACCATCTCGAACGCGGCACGCTGGACCTGTCCGACCTCAAGGCGCTGGTGCTCGACGAAGCCGACGAGATGCTGCGCATGGGCTTCATCGACGACGTCGAGACCGTGCTGAAGAAGGTGCCGGAGCAGCGCCAGGTCGCGCTGTTCTCGGCGACGATGCCGTCGCAGATCCGCCGCATCGCCCAGACCTACCTGCGCGACCCGGCCGAAGTCACCATCGCCGCGAAGACCACCACCGCGACCAACATCCGCCAGCGGTTCTGGTTCGTCAGCGGCCTGCACAAGCTCGACGCGCTGACCCGCATCCTCGAAGCCGAACCCTACGACGCGATGATCATCTTCGCGCGCACCAAGTCGGCGACCGACGAACTGGCCGAGAAGCTGCAGGCGCGCGGCCTCGCCGCCGCCGCGATCAACGGCGACGTGCAGCAGGCGCAGCGCGAGAAGACGATCCAGCAGCTGAAGGACGGCAAACTCGACATCCTCGTCGCGACCGACGTGGCCGCCCGCGGCCTCGACGTCGAGCGCATCAGCCACGTGCTGAACTACGACATCCCGTACGACACCGAGAGCTACGTCCACCGCATCGGCCGCACCGGCCGCGCCGGGCGCAGCGGCGAGGCGATCCTGTTCGTCAGCCCGCGCGAGAAGAGCATGCTGCGCGCGATCGAGCGCGCGACGCGGCAGCCGATCCAGGAGATGGCGCTGCCCTCGGTCGAGACCGTCAACGACGCGCGCATCGCGAAGTTCCTGGCCCGCATCAGCGACGCGCGCGCCCAGGACGACGGCGGCGACGCCGAGCTGGCGCTGTACCGCGACCTGCTGCAGCGCTACGAGCGCGAGCACGACGTGCCGGCGATCGAGATCGCCGCGGCGCTGGCGAAGCTGCTGCAGGGGCGCACGCCGCTGCTGCTGCCGCCGGAGCGCACGCGACCGCAGGCCGAGCGTCAGCCAGGCGATCGCCCGCAGGCCCGCGAACGTGCGCCGCGCGAACGTACGCAGGAGGAGCGCGACTGGCAGCCGCGCGCGCCGCAGGCGCGCACGCACGACGAGCGTCCCGCGGGCGCGCCGCGCGACGACGCCCGTGCGCCGCGGGCGAAGGCCGACATCGGCCCGCGCCAGCCGCCGGAGCCGGGCATGGAGACCTACCGCATCGAAGTCGGGCACATGCACGGCGTGAAGCCGGGCAACATCGTCGGCGCGATCGCCAACGAGGCCGATCTCGAGAGCAAGTACATCGGCCGCATCGACATCCACGACAACCATTCGATCCTCGACCTGCCCGAAGGCATGCCCAAGCCGCTGCTGATGCACCTCAAGAAGGTGCGCGTGGCCGGGCAGATGCTGCGCATCCAGAAGGCCGACGAATCCGCGCCGACGCCGGGCGCGCGCCCGCCGCGGACGTTCAGGCCGCGCGCGGAAGGCGAGGGCAAGCCGGGCAATTTCCGCCCGCGCACCGCGCATCCGGGCAAGCCTGCCGGCAAGTTCCCGGGCAAGCCGGGCGGCAAGTTCCCCGGCAAGCCCGGCGGCAAGCCGCCGCGCCGCGGAGGCTGATCGCCGGGGCTACGCCGCGCGCCGGCTTGCCAAGCCGCAGGGGGTTTGGTGGTCTGTCGCCGTGTACGGGGGCCGGGGGCCGGGGGTGCGG
>JBQCJG010000223.1:0-23009 GCA_051952955.1 Lysobacteraceae bacterium
CCCGCAAAACCCGCCGCCCCCGCGAGCCCCCCCAGCCACCGGCCGACCGCGAGGCGTTCGGCCAGCGCCGCCGGCAGCGCGAGACCGCCCGCGACCGCGACCGCCGGCACCAGCACCGCGGCGACCACGGCGATGCCGCGCGCAGGCACGGGCGCGGTCGCCCGCAGCAGGCCGCCGACGCCGAACGCCAGCCACCACGCCATCCACGCGATGCCGTGCAGCCCGGTGGCGAGGCCGTCCGGTTCGCGCGGATCCAGCGGCCACGCGCCCTGCGCCGCGAACGCCGGCGCCGACAGCCACAGCGCCTGCGTGCCGATGCGTGCCGTCCAGCGCGCCGGCACCGGCAGCGACGCACGCAGCGGCCACAGCGCGATCGCCGCGAGCAGGCCGCCCAGCCCGAAACCCAGCGCGTTGAACCACGCCGCCGCCGGCATGCCGGTCGCGCCCAGCCACGCCAGCGGATGGCTCGACTGCGCGAAGCCGGTCGCACGCACCACGGGCAGCGCGCCGCAGACCAGCGACACGGCCGCGAACACGGGCAGCGCGGCACGGCCGGCGAAGACCGGCCAGCGGGACGACGGCGACGGCGGCATCGGGACTCCGGTCGAAGGACGCCGCGCACGCACCGCGACGGGGGCGGCAGTATAGCGACGCGTCGCGACGGGCCGCCGACATGCGATGCTGCGCCTCCGACCGCCCTCGCTTCCGGCCTCGATGTCCGCACCCGCCCCCGCACTCGATCGTCCGCGCTGGCGCAACGCCGCGCTGTATCTCGCCGCCGGCTGGAGCGGCTGCTTCGTGATGGGCGTGGAGCTGCTGGGCGGGCGGCTGATGGCACCCTACTTCGGCAGTTCGATCTTCGTGTGGGGCGCGCTCATCGCCGTGTTCATGGCCGCGCTCGCGGTCGGCTACCTGCTGGGCGGGCAACTCTCGCTGCGGCGGCCGTCGATCACGGGGCTCGGCCTGCTGCTGATCGCCGAGGCCGTGCTGTCGCTGCCGATCGTGTTCTGGAGCGACGCGCTGTTCGACGCGCTGTCCTACGCCATCGACGACCCGCGCTACGGTGCGCTGCTGGCGTCGCTGCTGATGTACACCGCGCCGACCGTGGTCTGCGGCATGGTCTCGCCGTACGCGGTGCGGCTGCTGGTCGACGACGTGGCGCGCTCGGGGCATTCGGCCGGGCGGCTCTACTTCGCGTCGACGCTCGGTTCGGCCGCGGGCACGCTGCTGACCACGTTCTATCTGGTGCTGCTGTTCGAGATCGACACCATCGTGCTGGGGCTGATCGCGGTGTCCTGCGCGATCGGCGCCGGCCTCTGCGCGGGTGATCGCCGGCGTGCGCACTGAGCTGCGTCGCCTGCCCGTCCTGCCGGCGCTGCTCGCGCTGCTGCTGGCCGGCTGCGGCCCGCGCGGGCTGCCCGACGGCGGACGCATCGTGCATCGCGAGAAGTCGATGTACCGCGACATCATCGTCGCGGAAACCGGCGGCTACCGCTGCCTGTCCTTCGCCCGCCGCAACGGCATGCAGACCTGCATCTACAAGGACGCGCCCGACCTGCTGGCGGTGCCCTACACCCGCGCCGTGTTCGCCGGGCTGATGGCCCGCCCGGGCGCCAAGCGGGTGCTGGTCATCGGCGCGGGCGGCGGCGTGATCCCGCGCGCGATGCATCGCTTCGATCCGTCGCTGCGGATCGACGTGGTCGAACTGGACCCGGCCGTGGTGTCGGTCGCGAAGCGCTGGTTCGGCTATCGCGAGGGCCCGCAGGTGCGCACGTACATCGGCGACGGCCGGATGTTCGTGCGCCGCAGCGCGCGCGCCGGCGCGCGCTATGACCTGGTGGTGATCGACGCCTACGAGCGCGTGTACGTGCCCGAGCACCTGCTGACGCGCGAGTTCCTGTCGCAGGTGCGCGACCTCCTCGCGCCGCACGGCGTGGTCGCGTCCAACACCTTCGCCCGCGGCGCGCTGGCGCCGTACGAGGCCGCCACCTACGCCGCGGTGTTCGGCCCGATCCAGCGCGTCGACGTCGAGATGGGCAACCGCATCCTGCTCGCCGGCCGCGACGGGCTGCCCGCGCCCGCTGCACTGCATGCGCGTGCCGAGGCCACCCAGTCGCGCCTGCTCGCCCTCGGCGTGCTGGTGGAGGAAGTCCGGTCGCGCCCGCTGGCGCCGCCGCACGGCATCCGCCCGCTGACCGACCAGTATTCGCCGGCGAACCTGCTCTTCCGCGCTCCCGAATGACATGCCGCGAGCGGCCGCGCGCCTTGGAATCCCGCGCCGCCGCCGCCATGATGACGACCCCCGCCGACGGAATCCGCCATGACCGCCCTCCACGTCTTCGACGCCACCGCACAAAACTTCGAGGCCGAAGTCCTGCAGCGCTCCCTGCAGACGCCCGTGCTGATCGATTTCTGGGCGGACTGGTGCCAGCCGTGCAAGACGCTGGGGCCGATCCTGGAGAAGCTGGCCGAAGACTTCGGCGGCGCGTTCCGGCTGGCGAAGGTCGACGTGGAGGCGGAGCAGGAACTCGGCGCGGCGTTCCAGATCCGTTCGATCCCGACCGTCGTGCTGGTGAAGGACGGACAGCTCGTCGACGGGTTCCAGGGCGCGCTGCCGGAAGGCCAGCTGCGTGAGTTCCTGAAGCACCACGGCATCGAGCCCGCCGCCGCCGCGCCGGTCGATGAGACGGTGGCGGAGCCGGCCGCCGTCGACCCGCAGGCCGAGGTCGCGCGCCTGCGCGAGGCCGTCGCCGCCGAGCCCGACAAGGGCGAACTCAGGCTCGACCTCGCGCTCGCCCTGCTCCAGGCCGGCGTCGCCGACGAGGCCGAGCGCCTGCTCGACGCCCTGCCCGCCAATCTCGCCACCGACGACCGCGCCGTGCGCGCCCGCGCCCGCCTCGGCTTCGCCACGCTGCTGAAGGACGCGCCGGCCGCGGAGGCGTTGCAGGCGGCGATCGACGCCGACGCCGGCGACCTGCGCGCCCGCCACCTGCTGGGCGTGCGCCATCTCGTCGCCGGTCGTTCCGAGGAAGGCCTGGAGCAGTTCATCGAGATGCTGCGCCGCGACCGCACGTTCGACGACGGCCTGCCGCGCAGGACGCTGATCGACGCGTTCCGGGTGATCGAGGACGAGGACTTGGTCGGCCGCTATCGCCGGAAGATGTCGTCGCTGCTGCTGGTCTGACCGGCGTGCCCCGCGCCTTCTCGCCGCGCACCCTGCGCCGCATCCTCAACCTCTGGCCGCCCTACCTGTTCGCCGGCGTGCGCGTGCGCGCCATCGGCGAGGACTGGCGCAGCGCCGAGGTCGAACTGCGCGCGCACTGGTGGAACCGCAACTACGTCGGCACCCATTTCGGCGGCAGCCTGTTCTCGATGACCGATCCGTTCTGGATGCTGCTGACCCTGCAGGCGCTGGGCCGCGACTACATCGTCTGGGACCAGGCCGGCGAGATCGTGTTCCGCCGGCCCGGACGCGGTACGGTGCGCGCCCGCTTTGCGCTGGACGACGCGGTGCTCGACACCATCCGCGCCGCGACCGCGGGCGGTGAGAAATACCTGCACTGGTTCGACACCGACGTGGTCGACGCCGCGGGCGATGTCGTCGCCAGCACGCGCAAGCAGCTCTACATCCGCCGCAAGCGCCGCGACGCGGACCCGGCGCAGGGCGCGGCCGGCTAACGCGACGCCGCCTGGAAGTACGGCGGCAGCGGCACGCGCCAGCAAGCTTCGTCCGGGCGCACGCGATAATTGTCGAGGCACAGCGCACGACCGTCCTCGACGAGACGCCACTTGCGCGACGCTGCACCGATCGCGGCGTGCCGCGCTTCGAGACGCTCCAGCACAGGGCTCGCATCAGACGCTTCGGCGCGAAGACGCAACAGTTCGGCGACGAGGCGGATGCGCGCGTTCGCATCCTCGACCTGGGCAGCGTAGTCGTTGCCGGCGGATTTCCCGACCTCGTGGAGCACGCAGCCGGCGATGTCCGAAGCGCACTCCAGCCGCAGGAACGCCCTTTCCGCGGGCTCGCTCACCACGAAGCGGACGTCCGCGCGGATCTTCGCGGCGGTCTCGGGCGCGCAGAACGGCGCGAACCGCATCGCCTGTTCGGCGATGGCCATGTCCTCGTCGATCGTCAGCCAGTCGCCGACGCGATCCAGCGCGCCCGCCGATGCGCGCTGCCGCAACGTGGTCGACAGGCCGGAGCGCACGTAGGCGAATTCGCCGCGGGCTGCATCGCACAGCGAGAACTCGTTCGCCGTCGTCGGTGCGAAGGCGGCGTCGCACGATGGCGGCAGCACGAAATCGCGCGGCACCTGCGCCAGCATCGACAGGAACAGGTCGGCGTAGCTGGCGCGGACGTGCGCGGCGGACGCGAGGCGGGCGATCAGCGTGTCGCTGTTCGCGCCCAGCCGACGCCACGTCGCGATCGCCCGGCAGGTGCCGTCGAACGCGGCCTCGCGACGCCCCTGGACGAAGTCGAGCGCGTAGCGGGTGCGCAACTGCCCGCCGTACGGGAGGTGCTCCGGCAGCGGCATCCCGGCCGGATGGCCGAACGGATCGCGCAGACCGGCGTGGGCGGACAGCGATGCCATGCGGTCGAACCAGTCGGCGTGGCGGGCGACGACGTCCGCGAAGGCGGCGGGATCGGCCTGCACCTGCGCGAGGCAGGTGCGGCCGGAGGTGCACAGGCGTTCGCGATCGGCCTCGATCAACGTCGGCGGGTAACGCCCGGCGGCCACGCTCGCCGGCACGGGCATCGCGACCGGGTCCGTGGCAGCGGCCCGCCAGCGGCGCACGGCCTCGGCGAAGACGGCTTCCCGCTGCCCGGCCGGGATGGCCCAGGGCAGCTGCCACAGGGTCCGGAAGGCGTTCGGTCCCTGCAGCGGGGGCAGCGCCGACAACGTGGCCATGGCCGCCTGCTGGAGCGGGCTGGGTCCGCGGATCCGCGAGACGGTCCAGAGCAGTCCCGCCACCACGATGACCGCCACCACGGTACGGCCCAACATCACGGCCCATTTCCGCATGTCCGCTTCTCCGCGTTCGAAAGGATGTGAATCACGTCATGGATTGCGCCGGAACGGCCGATTCCCGACGCGGTCCCGGGCGGGTATCCTCGCAGGCGAAACAGGGGAAAATCGAGATGGGATCGACGCGTACGGAGCCTCAGGAGGGCATGCCGGACATCGCCGGGTATCGGCTGGTCCGCGTGCTCGGCCATGGCGGGATGTCCACCGTGTATCTCGGCCAGCAGCTGTCGCTGGGCCGGGACGTGGCGATCAAGGTCATGCGCCAGGAGGTGCTGACCGACGAGACCGGCCGCCGCCGGTTCGAGAACGAGGCCCGCACCATCGCCCGCCTCGACCATCCGCACATCGTCCGCATCCACGAGGTCGGCCGCACCGCCGAAGGCCAGCCCTACTACGTCATGCCCGTTTTCCCGCGCGGCCACCTGGGCCGGCGCAACCTCACCCGCGACGAAAGCCGGGTGCGCGAGATCCTCGAAACCCTGCTGTCGGCGCTGGCCTACGCCCACGGCCGCGGCGTGGTGCACCGCGATGTGAAGGCCGAGAACGTGCTGTTCGACGAAGCCGAGCGGCCGATGCTGACCGACTTCGGCATCGCCCTGCGCCGCGGCTACGGTTCGCGCGTGACCACCGCCGGCGTCGCCGTCGGCAGTACCGCCTACATGGCGCCGGAGCAGGCCCGCGGCGTCGACGTCGACCTGCGCGCCGACCTCTACAGCGTGGGCGTGCTGGCGTGGGAGATGCTCACCGGCAGCCTGCCCTACAAGGCGCACGACGGCCTGTCGATGGCGTTGAAGCATGTGCAGGATCCGATCCCGCGCCTGCCCGCGCACCTCGCGCAGTGGCAGCGTTTCTTCGATCGCGCGCTCGGCAAGACGCCGGCCGAACGCTTCACCGATGCGCAGGACATGCTCGAAGCCCTGCGCGCCGTGCCGCACGCGCAGAAGCAGCCGCTGCGCGCCGCGATCGCCCGCCTGCGCAGCCGCACCGGCCCGCGCGAGCTGGGGATCGCCGCGCTCGTCGTGGCCGCACTGGCGGGCGGCATCGGCTGGCTGGCGCAACTGGACGAACGCAACAGCCGGCGCGTGCTGGCCGCGATCGCGCCGTCGACTTCGCCGTCGGCGGCGGCATCGACGGCATCCGGCCTCGATCCCACGCTCGGCGCACCGGAAATCGACCCGACCGAATCGCTGCTGCGCGCCGCGCCGGATTCCGCCGCGCAGGGCTTCCTCGACGACACCAGGCGCCAGTTGCAGCAGCGCCGGCTGATCGCGCCGGCCGGCGACAACGCCTACGAGAGCGTGATGGCCGCGTGGCGCACCGACCCCAGCCACCTCGGCCTGCAGGACACCAGCAACCGCGTGTTCGCCGCGCTCGGCGACGAGGCCGAGCAGCACCTGGGCAAGGCCGAAGAACCGCTGGTGCGCGATCTGATGAGCCGCATGACCCGGCTGGCCGAACAGGATCGCGCGCGCGGCCCGGCGCAGATGACCCAGATGCGCAAGCGGCTGTCGACCACGCTGGCCACGCGCATCGATCAGGCGCAGGCGAAGGCCGACAAGCCCGCGGCGCAGCGCCTGCTGGCCTCGGCCCGCTCCATCGGCATGGAGGCCCCGCAGCTGGCGGCACTGCAGGCACGCACGAACAAGATCGCGCAGCCGGGCGACCGCCGGCCCGACACCACCGGCGACATGACGCTGGTGCAGGCCGGCGGCAAGCTGGTCGCGGTGTCGCGCTCGTCGATCAGTCGCGCCGAATACGCCGAGTTCGCGAAGGCCACGAATCGGCCCGCCTCGCTGTGCCGCGAGAAGGCCTCGCTGCTGCGGGTGCTGGCGCCGCGTACCTGGGACGCGCCCGGCTTCGACCAGAGCACCGGGCATCCGGTCGTGTGCGTCTCGTGGCAGGACGCGGAGGCGTACGCCCGCTGGCAGAGCAGCCGCGGCCGCTACCGCTATCGCCTGCCCACCGCGACCGAGGCCCAGGCCGCGGCCCGCAACGACGGCGGCAAGGCAGTGGCGGAATGGCTGAGCGACTGCGCCGGCGGCAGCTGCGCGCGGCACATGACCTCGGGCCGCAGCTGGCGCGGCGCCGGCGGTGGCCGTCCGCTCGAAGCCGGACGCGGCTACGACGACGTGAGCTTCCGGCTGGTCCGCGAGATGTGAGCGCCGCGGGCGCCGCGTCGAGACGGCGGGCCAAGGCCCGTCCCCGTGTCGAGGCACGGGGCAGGCTCTACAATCCCCGCATGTCCACGCCTCCCACGCTCGGCCGCCGGTTGCAGGGCCTGTTCATCGCCGGATTGCTCACCCTGCTGCCGATCTGGCTGACGTGGGTGGTCGTCAAGTTCGTCTTCGTGGTGCTGTCGGACCTCAGCCGTCCCTTCATCGACCCGCTGCTGCAATCGCTCGCGCTGTCGTCGCCGCAGACGCTGGGCTGGCTGGCGCAGGCCTGGGTGAAGACCGCGCTCGGGCTGATCGCCACCGTCGGCACCGTGCTGGTCACCGGCTGGCTGACCCGGCGCGTGCTGGGCCAGCGGCTGCTGGGCTGGTTCGAGGCGCTGATCGGCCGCGTGCCGCTGGCCAGCACCGTCTACGGCAGCGCGCGCAAGCTGCTCGACATCCTGCAGACCAAACCCGACGGCACCCAGCGCGTGGTGCTGATCGACTTCCCGCACCACGACATGAAGACGCTCGGCTTCGTCACCCGCGTGATGCGCGAGGCCGGCACCGGGCGCGAACTCGCCGCGGTGTATGTCCCGACCACGCCGAACCCGACGTCCGGCTACCTGGAGATCGTCCCGGTGGAACGCATGACCCCGACCGACTGGAGCGTGGACCAGGCCATGAACTTCATCATCAGCGGCGGCGCCGTGGCGCCGGAGACCATCCCCTTCACGCCGCCGGCCGCCGCCGCGGCCGCACCCGCGACCACGGAGCACACGCCGGCATGAGCGCGCATCTGCTGCACGACCGCGCGACCCGGCTGTTCATCGCCCTCGCCGCGTTCTTCTGCGTCAACGCCGTGCTGGCGGAGTTCATCGGCGTGAAGATCTTCGCGCTGGAGGACACGCTGGGCATCGCGCCGCTGGAGTGGAACCTGTTCGGCCAGACCGGCTCGCTCACCTTCACCGCCGGCACGCTGCTGTGGCCGATCGTGTTCGTCTTCACCGACGTCATCAACGAATTCTTCGGCACCCGCGGCGTGCGCATGATCTCGTGGATCGCGGTGGCGCTGATCCTCTACGCCTTCCTGTTCGCGTTCGCGGCGATCCACCTCTCGCCCGCCGGCTGGTGGGTGGAGGCCGCGCGGACCCAGGGCGTGCCCGACTACCAGAAGGCGTACGCCGCGGTGTTCGGACAGGGCCTGTGGACGATCGCCGGTTCGGTGCTGGCGTTCCTGCTCGGCCAGCTGATCGACGTGTCGGTGTTCCATCGCATCCGCCGACTCACCGGCGAACGCCACATCTGGTTCCGCGCGACCGGCTCGACCGCGGTGTCGCAGCTGGTCGACAGCTTCGTGGTGCTGTACATCGCGTTCGTGCTGGGCCCGCAGCACTGGCCGATGTCGCTGTTCCTCGCGGTCAGCAGCGTCAACTACGTCTACAAGATGCTGGCCGCGGTCGTGCTGATCCCGCTGCTGTACGTGATGCGCCGCGCGATCGACGCCTACCTCGGCAAGGAGCGCGCCGACCAGTTGCGCCACCAGGCCGCGCACTGACCGCCGCCATTGCCGGGCTTGCCGGGTTGCCCGGCGCTTCGGGAGCGCCGTTCCCGCAGTGACCTTTGGCCGATGCCGCGCCCGGCGTTTCGCGCGACCCTCCCCGGGCTTCTCCCGACCTGCGGCGCCAGCGTGCCCGCAGGCGCGTTCCTTCCACGCCCGGAGTCTCCCATGTCCTCGAAACCGTCCGTCCGCCGGCCCGCGCTGCTCGCGCTCGCCGTCGCGGTGGTGCTGGCCGGCGCCAGCGCCCTGCCCGTATCCGCCTTCGCCGCCGCCCCCGCGCCGGCCGCCAGCGCCGCCGAATCGAAGGCGCAGCAGCTCGATCGCCTGTACGAGGAGTTCTGGGAGGAAACGCTCAAGCTCAGCCCGCTGCAGGCCACGTTCCAGGGCGACCCGCGCTACAACGACCAGTTGCCGAACTTCCTCACCGAGGACTACCGCAAGCAGTCGCACGACTTCACCGTGCGCTGGCTCAAGCGCATCGAAGCCGTCGGCCCGCAGGGCCTGAGCGGCCAGGACCGCCTGAGCTACGACATCTTCGTCAAGAACGCGAAGGATTCGCTGGAAGGCGAGCAGTTCCCCGGCTACCTGATGCCGATGAACCAGTTCACCAACCTCGCCGGCTTCGCCGCGCAGCTGGGCTCCGGCACCGGCGCGCAGCCGTTCAAGACGGTGAAGGACTACGACAACTGGCGCGCCCGCGGCGGCAAGCTGCCGGCGATCTTCGACCAGGCCATCGCCAACATGCGCGAAGGCATGCGCACCGGCGTGGTGCAGCCGAAGGCGCTGATGGTGAAGGTGCTGCCGCAGTTCGACGCGCTGACCAACGACGATCCCGAGAAGACCCTGTTCTGGGGCCCGATCAAGAGCCTGCCGGCCACGTTCTCCGACGCCGACAAGGCGCGCATCACCGCCGAATACCGCACGATGATCGCGCAGGAGATCATGCCGGCGTTCAAGCGCATGCGCGAGTTCATCGCGAAGGAATACCTGCCCGCCTGCCGCGACAGCGCCGGCATGGAAGGCCTGCCCAACGGCAAGGCCTGGTACGCGTTCAACGCCTACCAGAGCATGTCGATCCGGCGCTCGCCGGAGGAAGTGCACAAGATCGGCCTGAGCGAAGTCGCGCGCATCCACGACGAGATGCGCAAGGTGATGGCGCAGGTCGGCTTCAAGGGCACGCTGCAGGAATTCTTCGAATACCTCAACACCGACAAGAAATTCGACTTCGCATCCGAAGACGCCCTGCTCGCGCACTATCGCAGCATCGAGGCCAAGCTCGAACCCGGCCTCAAGCGCGAGTTCCGGCTGATGCCGAAGGCGGGCTTCGAGATCCGCCCGGTCGAGGCGTTCCGCGCGCAGTCGGCCGCCGGCGGCGAATACCAGTCGCCCAGCGAGGACGGCAGCCGCCCGGGCATCTTCTACGTGAACACCTACGACCTGCCCAGCCGCAAGACCTGGGACAGCGAGGACCTGTTCCTGCACGAGGCCAAGCCCGGCCACCACTTCCAGATCGCGATCCAGCAGGAACTCACGGGCATCCCGAAGTTCCGCCGCTTCGGCGGCGAGACCGCGTTCGCCGAAGGCTGGGGCCTGTATTCGGAGACGATCGGCAAGGAACTCGGCATGCTCGACGATCCGTACATGTACGCCGGCATGCTGCAGAACGAACTGTGGCGCGCGATCCGCCTGGTCGTCGACACCGGCTTCCACAGCAAGGGCTGGACCCGCGAGCAGGTGATCGCCTACATGCGGGAGAACTCGGCCGTCAGCGAAGTCGACGCCGTCGCCGAAGCCGAGCGCTACATGGCCATCCCCGGCCAGGCGCTGGCCTACAAGACCGGCCAGATGAAGATCACCGAGCTGCGCGCCCGCGCGGAGAAGGCGCTGGGCAACCGCTTCGACATCCGCGCCTTCCACGACGAAATCCTCGGCGACGGCGCGGTGCCGCTGGACATCCTCGACGCCAAGGTCGACCGGTGGATCGAAAGCCAGAAGAAGCAGTGATCGCGATGCGGTGACGCGACACGCGAAGGGCGGCCTCGGCCGCCCTTCGTCCGTTTCAGACCCGCGATCCGCCCGCGGACAGCTTCGATCACCCCCAATCGCGCGAGCGCGAATACGCGCGAAGCCGCATGACTCGGCGCCTGCCCCCCTTCTCCCCGCAAGCGGGGAGAAGGTGCCCGAAGGGCGGATGAGGGGCAAATCGACGGAAAAAACCGTCAGTACGCCTTGCTGCCCCGCAGCGCCGACAGCCGCTCCGGCGGCGCGAACGTGTCCGGTCGCGCCAGCGTCCAGTAGTCGCGGAACACGGCGTGGTCGCTGATGCGGCCGCCGAGCAGTTCGCCGGGTTCGAGGAAGCGGTACAGCGCGTTGAGCGAACGTACTTCGGTCGGCGACACGCGGCGGAGGATGTGTTCCGGGCCGAGCTGCGACGGATGCTCCAGCCCCGCCGCGCACAGCATCTCGCGCAGCGCCTTGAGCGTGTTGCGATGGAAGTTGTGGACGCGCGTCGCCTTGTCGGGCACGTCGAGCTTGCGCCAGCGGCTCGCGTCCTGCGTCGCGATGCCGGTCGGGCACCGGTCGGTGTGGCAGCTCTGCGCCTGGATGCAGCCCAGCGCGAACATGAAACCGCGCGCGGCGTTGCACCAGTCGGCGCCCAGCGCCATCGTGCGCGCGAGGTCGAACGCGCTGGTGATGCGCCCCGCCGCGCCGATCCGGATCCTGTCGCGCAGCCCCAGGCCGACCAGCGTGTTGTGCACCAGCATCAGGCCTTCGTGCATCGGCACGCCGACATGGTCGATGAACTCCGCCGGTGCCGCACCGGTGCCGCCCTCGCCGCCGTCGACGACGATGAAGTCCGGCAGCAGGCCGGTGTCCTGCATCGCCTTGGCGATCGCGAACCACTCCCAGGGATGGCCGATCGCCAGCTTGAAGCCGGCCGGCTTGCCGCCCGACAGCGTGCGCATCCTGGCGACGAATTCGAGCAGCCCGACCGGCGTGGAGAACGCCGAATGCCGCGGCGGCGAGACGCAGTCCACGCCCTCTCGCACGCCGCGGGTGGCGGCGATCTCGGCGCTGACCTTCGCCGCCGGCAGCACGCCGCCGTGGCCGGGCTTGGCGCCCTGCGACAGCTTCAGCTCGACCATCTTCACCTGCGGGTCGACGGCATTCGCGGCGAAGCGTTCCTCGTTGAAAGTGCCGTCGTCGTTGCGGCAGCCGAAGTAGCCGCTGCCGACTTCCCAGACCAGGTCGCCGCCGTGTTCACGATGGTAGGGCGAGATCGAGCCCTCGCCGGTGTCGTGGTAGAAACCGCCGCGCTTCGCGCCGGCGTTGAGCGCGCGGATCGCGTTCGCCGACAGCGCGCCGAAGCTCATCGCCGAGATGTTGAACACGCTGGCGTCGTAGCCCGCATCGCCGTCGCCGCCGATCCGGATGCGGAAGTCGTCGGACGTGATCCTCGTCGGCATCACCGAGTGGTTGATCCACTCGTATTCCTCGCCGTAGACGTCCTGCTGCGTGCCGAACGGGCGGGTGTCGGTGACCGCCTTCGCCCGCTGGTAGACCAGCGCACGCTGCTGGCGCGAGTACGGCACCTCGGCGGTGTCGGATTCGATGAAATACTGGCGCATCTCCGGGCCGATCGACTCCAAGCCGTAGCGGAAATGCGCGAGGATCGGATAGTTGCGGCGCAGCGTGCTGCGGGTCTGCAGCAGGTCCCAGGTGCCGAGCGCGGCCAGCGCGGCGAAGACCGCGAACGCCCACCACCACCCATCGCCGAACACGATCGCCACGGCGGCGGACAGCGCGGTCAGGTGCAGGCAGGAAACGTACGTGGTATAGCGCGACATGCGTGGCATCCCCGTCGGCGGCGAACGATCGTGGCGGCGTGCACCGCGCCGCGACCGTCCGATGCACTCTCAAGCGTGGTGCCCGGGGCGGGACTCGAACCCGCACGACTTGCGTCGGGGGATTTTAAGTCCCCTGCGTCTACCGTTTCGCCACCCGGGCGGTGTGTTTCCGAACCTGCGACTTGCCTGACCCTCTGGATCGATCTTGCGCCGCCTGTGCCCGCCGCTTCGGTCGATCGGCCGCTATCGTGCCGCACAACGGCACCGATGGAAACCGGACCGGACCGCGCGCACTTCGCCATCATGCACGGGCGAACCGAGCGCGCATGGCAACGGGTTCCGACCGGTTGCAACGGGTTGCGGCGGCGCCGGATCGCGATGCAGGGCCCGCCCGGTGCGCTTCATCCCGTCGCCGGAGCGGCGCGCGCGAGCAGTTCCTTCACCAGCGGATTGGGGAAGCGTCGGGTCTGCACGATCGCGTGGAAGCTTTCGGTGAGGTCCGGGATGCGGCAGCGTTCGACCAGGATGCCGGCGTTCAATTCGTCGCGCACGACGATCGGCGGCACCAGCGCCAGGGCGTCGCTCTCGCGCGCCAGCAGTCGCAGCATCGCCATGTCGTCGACCTCTGCGCGGATGACGGGCCGGATCCCGGCGAGGGCGAGCTGGCGATCGAAATCCAGGCGCATGTCGCTGTCGAGGCTCGGCAGCAGCAGCGGCCGGTCGCGGAGGTCGTCGGGGAAGCGCAGCGGCGGCGCATCGCCCTGCGGATGCCCCACCAGGCTGACCGGCTGCCGATCCAGCAGATGGCTGTGCAGCACCGTGCCCGCATCGCGGCGAACGGCGCTGTTGGTCAGCACGACATCGAGCGCCTGCGCCTCCAGCTGGGCCAGCAGCTCGCGCAGCGTGCCGGAGCGCACGACGACCGCCACGTCGTCGCGCTGCATCAAGGGCCGCAGGAATTCCATCTGGAAGTTGCGCGACAGCGTGGTCAGGGCGCCGACCTTGAGGACGCGCCGGCTGAGCGTCGGGGTGCCGCCGAGCGTGCCGAGCAGTTCGTCGGCCGCCTGGAACATCGTGTCGGCGTACTCGAGCGCGATCCGGCCGGCCTCGGTCAGGATCAGGCTGCGGCCCTGCCGGTCGAACAGCGGATGGCCCAGCTGGGCTTCGAGCTTGGCGAGTTGCACCGACAGCGCCGACTGCGACAGGTGCAGGCGTTCGGCCGCTTTCGTCAGGCTACCATCGTGGGCGATGGCCCAGAAATAGCGCAGGTGACGGTAGTTGAGCTGCGGCATTCGACACTTCCACTAAATCGAACGATTGATTGCGAAATTTATATTATCTAAAACAGTGGGACATCGCTAGAGTGCCGGCCGTCCATCCCTGGAGGCGACGATGACCGAACCCCTGCTCTGGGCCCTGGCCCTGGCCCCGCTCGCACTCACCGCCGCCGGGATGCTGCCGGCGGGCTGGGCGAACCGGCACCCCTTCCTCGTGGCACGGGTCGCCACCGCGGCGGGGATCGCCGCGCTGGTCCTGATCGTGTGCGCGACCGGCCTGCAGCTGGCGTCCGCAGGCACCGTGCTGCGGACCGGCACGCTCGGCGTCGACGGGGTCGGCTTCGCCTTCCAGCTCGACGCGCTGAGCGCCACGGTCGGGCTGCTGGTCGCGTTCGTGGGTACCGTCGTCCTCCACTACAGCCGCAACTACCTGGCCGGGGATCCCGACCACGGCCGGTTCCTGCGCTGGCTGAGCCTGACGCTCGCCTGCGTGCTGGCGCTGATCCTCGCGGGCAACCTGTTCCAGCTCGCGCTGGCGTGGGCGGGCACGTCGCTGTGCCTGCACAAGCTGCTGCTGTTCTACCGCACGCGGCCCGCGGCGGTGCTCGCCGCGCGCAAGAAGTTCATCGCCAGCCGGATCGGCGACCTGTGCCTGGTCGGTGCGATGCTGCTCGCGCACCAGCGCTTCGGCAGTCTCGATTTCACCGCGATCCGGCAGGGCGCCAGCGCACTCGGCATCGCCGCGCACGTCCCCGCCGACCTCCACGTGCTGGCGGCGCTGCTCGCGGTGGCCGCGCTGCTCAAGTGCGCGCAGTTCCCGCTGCACGGCTGGCTGCTGGAAGTGATGGAAACGCCCACGCCGGTCTCGGCGCTGCTGCATGCCGGCATCATCAATGCCGGCGGCTTCCTGCTGCTGCGCTGCGCGGACGTTCTGCTGCTGTCGGCGCCGGCGCTGGATCTGCTGCTCGTGGTCGGCGGCGTGACCGCGCTGTTCGGTTCGGTCGTGATGATGACGCAGACGTCGGTCAAGACGTCGCTGGCGTATTCGACCATCGCGCAGATGGGCTTCATGATGCTGCAGATCGGCCTGGGCGCGCTGTCCGCGGCGCTGCTGCACCTGGTCGCGCATTCGCTGTACAGGGCGCACGCCTTCCTGGCCTCGGGCAGCGCGATCGACCTGCAGCGCGCGGCGGGCACCGCCGCGACCGACGGGCGGCCGCATCCGGCGAGGTTGCTGATCTCGATCTGGCTGGTGCTGGCGACGACACTGGCGACGGGCATCGCGTTCGGCATGAGTCCAAGCCACCAGCCCGCGGGGCTCGCCCTCGGTGCGATCGTGATGCTGGGGCTGGCGCACCTGATCGGCCAGGCGATCGACGAGCGTCCGGACGCGGTGCTGGTCGGGCGCGCCGTCCTGATCGCGACCGCCGTCGCGGTCGCCTACTTCGGATTGCAGTGGCTGGCCGCGCGGCTGACCGCGGATGTGCTGTCGTCGACCCTGGCGCTGCGCGGGCCGTTCGACCTGGCGATCGTCGTGGCCGTGGTCTGCGGGTTCGCCGCGATCACGGTCCTGCAGGGATCGCTGCCGGGCCGCCTGCAGACGCCGTCCTGGCAGCGCTGGCACGCGCACGTCGCCAACGGCTTCTACGTCAACACCATCGCCAACCGGCTGGTCCTGCGCTTCTGGCCCATGGTGCCGGCACGCACGCGTGCGCCCGCCTTCGTCCATCCGGAGACCTGACATGTCGACCGCCTCCCTCGCCGTCCGCAACGTGGACGTCCGCGCGACCGAACCCGAAGCGATCGCACCCGCGGGCCAGTCCCTCGATCGCGCGATCGACGCCGCCTGCCGGCGGATCGCGCCGCTGTGGCCGCTGAAGCACTTCGTCGCGGTCAATCCCTTCCTCGGATTCTCCGGGCAGACCTTCGCCGCGACCTGTTCGACGATGCGCCGGGTCACGGGCGCCGAGATGCTGATGCCGCGCGACTTCCATCGCGACGCACTGGCGAGCGGGCGCATCGACGATGCCGACCTCGCGGCCGGACTGCGTGATCTCGCCGCGTCGATGGCATCGCCTCCGGACATCGCGGCCTGCAGGCGCGCCCTCGCCGACCGCGGTGCGCGCCCGGCGAAGCGTCGCCCGGCCGTGGCCACCGTCGCCGACGTGCTGGATGCGCTCGCCGGCGGCGACCGCCACGCGTCGCGCACCGCCTTCATGGTCGACGAGATCTCGCGCTGGTGCGCGGCGTATTTCGACGAAGGCCCGGCCGCGTGGAAGATGCCGTCCCGCGGGCTCGCGCCCTATCCCGCGTGGCGCGAAGCGATGCGCTTCGACCGCAATCCGGAAATGTTCGGGATCCGGGAATTCCGCGATGCGGTCCGCACGATGCCCGACGATCCGCGCGAGACCATCGCCGTCGTCGTCGACGCGCTGGGCATTCCCGCGCACGCGCTGGAGGATTACCTGTATCGCGCCCTGTTCGACATCGCCGGATGGGCCGGGCACCTGCGCTACCTGGCCTGGGACAACGCCCTGCACGGACGCGAGGACGATCGGCTGGTCGACCTGCTCGCGATCCGCGTGGTCTGGGGCTACGCCCTGTTCCGCGAGCGCAGGGACCCGGCGTTCACCGCGGCGTGGGCGAACGCGATCGCGCGGGCCGCGTCCTCGCCACGGCATGCAGGATCGGAGACGGATCCGGAGATCGATCCGGAGCTCGCGATCGACCTCGCCCTCCAGCACGCGTACGAAGCGGCCACGCAGCGCAGGCTGATCGCGCGCATCGCCTCGCAGGCCGGCGCGGCCGCGTCGCCGTCGACCGCGCGCAAGGCCGTGCAGGCCGTGTTCTGCATCGATGTCCGCTCGGAGATCTTCCGGCGTGCGCTGGAAACGGCGTCGCCCGAGACCGAAACCCTCGGCTTCGCCGGCTTCTTCGGCTTCCCGATCGAATACGTCCCGCTGGGCCGGACGCACGGCGAAGCGCAGTGCCCGGTGCTGCTGAAGCCGGGCTTCACCGTCTGCGAAGCGGTCGCCGGCGCGTCGGTCGCCGAGGAAGCCGAGCTCCTGCAGCGGCGCACGCTGCGGCAGCGCGTGGCGAAGGCGTGGACGTCCTTCAAGCTGTCGGCGGTGTCGTCCTTCACCTTCGTCGAGACCGGCGGCCTGGCGTACGCCGCCAGGATCCTCGGCGACGCGACCGGCCGGACCCGCAGCGTGCCGCCGCCGTCGTCCGACGGCCTGGATGCAGGGACGCGCGCGCGCATCGTGCCGCGGCTGGCGCCGGGCACGGTCGCGGGGCGCGCCAGCGGGTTCGACCACGCGCAGCGCGTGGCGTTGGCCGAAGGCGTCCTGCGCGCGATGTCGATGACCGGCGATTTCGCGCGACTCGTGCTGCTGGCCGGACACGGCAGCAGCACGGTCAACAACCCCTATGCCACGGGCCTGGACTGCGGCGCCTGCGGCGGCCACACGGGCGAGGCCAACGCACGGGTCGCGGCCGGCCTGCTCAACGATCCGGAGCTGCGCGACGCCCTGCGCGCGCGCGGCATCGCGATCCCCGACGACACCTGGTTCATCGCGGGCCTCCACGACACGACCACCGATGTGCTCCGCCTGTTCGACACCGAAACGGTGCCGGCCGCGCTCGCGCCCGATCTGCTGCGGCTGCGCGAAGACCTCGACCGCGCCGGCGCGCTCGCGCGGATGGAGCGTTCGGCCCTGCTCGGCATCCGCCCGGATGCGGACATCGACGCGGCCATCGCGGCGCGCAGTCGCGACTGGGCGCAGGTCCGTCCGGAATGGGGACTCGCGGGCAACGCGGCCTTCATCGCCGCCCCGCGCGAACGCACGCGCGGCCTCGACCTCGGTGGACGCGCGTTCCTGCACAGCTACGACTGGCGCAAGGATTCGGGCTTCGGCGTACTCGAACTGATCATGACCGCGCCGATGGTCGTCGCCAGCTGGATCAACCTGCAGTACTACGGCTCGACGGTGGACAACCGCGCGTTCGGCGCCGGCAACAAGGTGCTGCACAACGTCGTGGGCGGCATCGGCGTGCTGGAGGGCAATGCGGGCGACCTGAAGGTCGGCCTGCCCTGGCAGTCGGTGCACGACGGCGAACGCTTCGTGCACGAACCGGTGCGCCTCAACGTGTTCATCGCCGCGCCGATCGACGCGATCAATGCGGTGATCGCCCGGCACGAGCGGGTGCGGGAACTGGTCGACCACCACTGGCTGCACCTGTTCGCGCTCGACGACGACGGCCGCGTCTCGCATCGCTACCGCGGCGCACTCGCGTGGAGTGCACCGTGACCGACCGGCCCACGCACCTGGACCGGCTCGAGTCCGAAGCCATCCACATCCTGCGTGAAGCCGTCGCCGAGGCGCGGAATCCGGTGATGCTGTTCTCGGCGGGCAAGGACTCGACCGTGATGGCGCACCTCGCGCTGCGCGCGTTCCATCCGGCGAAACCGCCGTTCCCCCTGCTGCACGTGGACTCGACCTGGGAATTCCGTTCGCTGATCGCGTTCCGCGATGCGTTCGCGCACCGGCACGGGTTTCGCCTGATCGCGCACGCCAACGAAGCCGGGCGCGCGGCGGGCATCAATCCCTTCGACCACGGCGACCGCTACACCACGATCATGCGCACCGATCCGCTGAAGACGGCGCTCGACGCAGGCGGTTACGACGTCATCTTCGGCGGCGCGCGCCGCGACGAGGAAAGATCGCGGGCCAAGGAACGGGTCGTGTCGGTGCGCAACGAAGCGCATGCCTGGGACCCGCGGCAGCAGCGGCCGGAACTGTGGCAGCTCTACAACCTGCGCCTCGGCAAGGGGCAGTCGGCGCGGGTGTTCCCGCTGTCCAACTGGACCGAGGCCGACATCTGGGCCTATGCGCTGCGCCGCGGCATCGAACTGGCGCCGCTGTATTTCGCCGAGCGGCTGCCGGTCGTGGAGCGCGGCGGCACGTACATCGTCGTCGACGACGAAAGCCGCATGCGTTTCGAGCCCGGCGAGACCGTGCAGATGCGCAGCGTGCGCTTCCGCACCCTCGGATGCTGGCCGGTGACCGGTGCGATCGCGTCGGAAGCGAAGGACCTGGCCACGGTCGCGCTCGAGACCCTGGGCGCCCAGGTCGCGGAACGGCAGGGCCGCATCAGCGACGGCGAGGACGGGGGTTCGCTCGAACTCAAGAAGCGCGAGGGCTATTTCTGACGAAGCCGACGCCCGGTCGTTCGCGGGAAAGGGAACGGAGGACCACGCGGCCCGTCCCCTGCACGAGCGTCGATCATCGATCGTCGAGCGGCGAGCGTCATCGCTCCCGCGACCGGTCAGGAATGCCGCGGGAACACGCCCGACCGCAGCGTCTGCGCCAGCGACCGGGTCCGGTCGCGCAGGCCGCTGCGCAGGAACGGCCAGACACGGTTCGCCTGCAGCGGCGGCTCGACCAGGCGGATCCGTGCCCCGTCCGCATCGAGCAGCGCCAGATGCACATGGTCGCCGGCGGCCTCCGCGTGGTCGCCGGCCCGCGCGCACAGGCGGACCTCGATGGCGCCCACCCGGAAGACGCGGACCCCCAGCAGCGAAAACAGATACCAGCCGTCGCCTTCGGGCAGCGGCGCCGGCCTCAGCACGGTGTCGTCGAGGCGCAGGTCGACGTGGGCGGGGGCCTGGACGCCGAAGGTCACGCGCTGGCCGAGGCGCGCATGCACGGTGATCCGGGTGTCTTCCCCGATCCGGACGGTGCTCCCGACCCGGCAGGACAGAATGAGCATGGTGCACCTCCTTGTGAGCATCGACGGCCGGCCATCGCGGGCCGGGAGGCCACGTCCCGTGCGCGCTGGATTGCGCGAATCGCCGGGGTCGTGCAGGATCGGCAGCGTCTCCGGTTGCCTCCGATCCGGATAGCGGAAATTAGCTGATGGTTAGCAGGGCGACAAGCCCTGCCGAGCGCTACGCTACGCTCCGGCTGGAGGCGCCACCACGCGCGACGACGGGAATGGACAAGTACGCACAGGCCTTCGCGGATGCGATGAACGAAACGGGCATGCGCAACACCACGGTGGCGGCGCAGCTGGAGGGCATCGGCTACAACAACGTTTCGCAGTGGCGCACGGGCCGGCGGCCGATTCCGGCCGATCACGCCCCGGCGATCGCCGCGCTGCTCGATGTCCCGCCCGAACGCATCAGCAAGGCGTACGCGCGACGCATGTACGCCGAATCGGCGCGGACCGCGTCGACCGCGGGACTGCTCGCCGGCGGCAGCGTCCCCGCCGAGCATGTGGCCCTGCTCCACCTGCCCGGCTTCGGACGCGGCGACAGCGGCGACCGCATCGTGCTGCCGGAGTTCATCGTGCGTCGCGAACTCGGGCCGACGGCGATCGAACACGTGCGCTGGGCCGCGCAGCTCTCGCGCGCGATGGAACCCGAGATCAAGCGCTTCGCCCTCGTGCTTATCGATACCACCGTCACCCGGCACGAAGACGTGGTGGACGGCGGCATCTACGCGTACACGCTCTGGGGCAGGCCCGACATCCGCCGCGTGCTCATCCGGCGCGATGCGTGGTGCCTCGTCGGCCAGGGCGGCGGCAGCGAACGCATCGAAGTCGCCGCGACGGACCTGGCGAACATCCGCATCCACGGCGCCGTGACGGGTTGGTTATGATGCGTGCCGGTCGTCCGGAATCGACGTGCGGGGTTTGACGAACCTGTTTTTTTGTGCGAATAGCTTCTGCACGGAATGTCAAGGATGGGATCCCGGCAAGCGACACAGAGGAAACAGGGAGAAGCCATGGAAGCTGCGAAATGGGCCGGCGCGATCAGGGGACTCGCGCTCGGCACCGGGTACTGCATTGCCTATCTGGTGATGCGTTACCTGTCCTTCGACCAGTGGTTCCTGCCGGCGGGACTTCGTGCCGCCTGCCTGCTGCTGCTCCCCTGGCGCAGCTGGCCCTTCATCATCGCGGGCGACATCGCGGCGCTGCTGATCATCCGCGTGCCGATGGTCGAACGCTACAGCCCGCAGTGGTCCTACCTCAGCCCGTTCCTGCTGATCGGCCTCGTCTCCCCGGTCGCCGGCACGGTCCGCCGGCTCCTGCCCGATCCCGCCGCCATCGCCCGATGGCTGCCGCTGGCCGCGATCGCGATCGCGCTGTGGTCGTCGCTGTGCAACCTCGGTCTCAATTATTTCCTGCACGGGCCCCGCTCGCTCGTCACCGTGGCGAAGTTCGGCAACTATTTCATCGGCGACTTCCTCGGCATCCTGATGGTCGGCCTGCCGTGCCTGCTGTGGCGACTGCGCGGCCGCGACGTCTTCTCGCCGCGCCGGCTGATGCGCGACGGCGCGGTGGCCCTGCTCGCGATCCTCGGGCTCTACGCGCTGATCACGCTGCCGGCGCGGATCGACCATGCGCTGCAGCTGTCGCTGCTGATGCTGATGATCCTGCCCGCGGTGTTCCTGACCTTCTTCCACGGCTGGCGGGGCTCGGCGATCGGCGTGATCGCGGTCAACCTCGCGATCGCGCAGACGCTCACCTACACCGGCATCCCCGGCACGCACGACGCCACCGTCTTCCTCGCGCAGCAGGCACTGGCGATCTCGGCAGCGGCCCTGCTCATCCTCGGCACCGTCATCTCCGAGCACTACGACACCGCGCGGCGCTCCGGCATCGCCGAGGCGCATGCGCTGAAGATGGCGCGCAGCAGCTTCCTGTCGACGGAACGCGTGCTGCGCGAACAGTTGCTGTACATGGCGCAGATGCAGCTGCTGCTGGACGACGAGCGACGCGACCTCGCGGCATCGCTGAAAGCGCACGGCAACTACGCCGCGGCGATGGACCTCAACAGCGATGGCGTCCGCCACCGGCAGGTGTTCGACGAACAGGCGCAGGCGCTGTATCCGATCCGGATCGAGGAACAGGGCCTGTTCGCCGTGGTGCACTCGGAGGCCTTCACCGGCTTCTGGGCCGGCGGCGCGGACGTGATCTATGCCCTGCGCGGGCAGCCGCGCTGGCTGTCGGTCGACCTGCAACTGGTGGCGTACCGCTGCATCTGCAACGCCATGGCGCTGCTGTCCGAATGCGATCCGGACGAATACCGCATCAAGATGCGGGTCTGGCGCGGCCGCAGATCACGGGGCATCGCCCTGTTCGTCTCGGCCTCGCCCACTGCGCCCGCACACACCAGCCAGGCGGGCGCAGCGGCGGATTCCCTGCTGTCCGCCCGGGTCAACGCGCATGGCGGCATCCATCGCCGCCATGCGCATCGGGTCTGCGTGCTGCTGTCCGAATCGGTCGATTCACCGCTGTCTTCTCACTGAGCCGCGACGATCGAACGGACCAGCCAGGTCGGCTGCCCGTTCGCGTCCAGCTCGACGTCGACTTCGACCTCGCCGCTGCGATACAGCGTGCGCATGCCCGGCGACGGCGCCAGCGGATTGCCTTCGCCCGACGCCCGGACACGCTCGACGTCCACGCCCATCGGCAGCACCCACAGCGTCGTGCCGATCCGGCCGACCGCCGCACGCACGATGCCGTTGCGATCGTTGACCTGCAGGTAGCGGATGCCTTCGCGCTCGAATTCGTACACGCGCCACACCGCGTCCTGCGCGACCAGGCCAGCCGGCGGAAACGGCTGGCCCAGGTAGTGCCCGCCCAGGAGCGGCGTGCCGTGGCCATCGTCGGTGCAGCCGCAGGCCGCCATCGCGGACGGGGCAGCGAACAGGCCGGCGACCATGGCCAGGACGAGGAACGGGGCATGCAGGGAATGCTTCAACATGGAGTTTCTCCTTGATGTCATCTTCTGTGGTGGCGTTAGCAAATCCATCGGAAAAAAAGGCTTTGCTAACGATGTTCGGTACCCGTCGGACACGCCGCCCGGGTCCGCCGACGGTAGCATCCCGCATCCACGGCGCCCCGCGCGCCGGAGCGAGGTCCGGGCGGCCTGCGGGAACGCTGCGCCGGTGCGATCCGGGCACGGGAGGGCGGGACCGGGAGAAGAGGTGCGCCGCCCGCTCGCAGCGGGATCGGCCATGACCTGGCATGGAGCGACACGCACGGAGGCGAAACGAGATCGATCGACGCGAGCGGAACGCGTCTGACGCGGGAGATGGACACCGGCCGGCGTGGCGCTGGCGTGCGAAGGCGAT
>JBQCJG010000224.1:0-2823 GCA_051952955.1 Lysobacteraceae bacterium
GCTGTCGAAGCTGGACGGCGCGGCGGCGACGCCGATCGGTCGTCCGATCGGCAACACGCAGCTGTACGTGCTGGACGCGCACGGCCAGCTGCAGCCGACGGGCAGCACCGGCGAGCTGTACATCGGCGGCGCCGGCGTGGCGCGTGGCTATCTCAACCGTGAGGAACTGACGGCGGAACGCTTCGTCGGCAATCCCTTCGCTGCAGGCCGGATGTACCGCACGGGCGACCTCGTGCGCCTGCTGCCGGACGGCGAGCTGGAGTTCGTGGGCCGCATCGACGACCAGGTGAAGATCCGCGGGTTCCGGATCGAGCTGGGCGAGATCGAGGCGGCGCTGGTGGCGCAGGCGGGCGTGCGCGAGGCGGTGGTGCTGGTGCGCGAGGACGCGCCGGGGGATCGTCGCCTCGTCGCGTACGTGGTGCCGGTCGAAGGCGCGGTGGTCGAGGCGCACGCGCTGCGCGAGGCGCTGTCGCAGTCGCTGCCGGAGTACATGGTGCCGGCGGCCTACGTGTCGCTGGGCGCGCTGCCGCTGACCGGCAACGGCAAGGTCGATCGCCGCGCGCTGCCCGCGCCGGGCGATGCGGTGTCGGCGGGACACGACTTCGTCGCGCCGCACGGGCCGCTGGAAACCGCGATCGCCGGGATCTGGAGCGAGGTGCTGGGCGTGGCGCGCGTCGGCCGCCACGACAGCTTCTTCGAGCTGGGCGGACAGTCGCTGCTGGTCGTGCGCATGATCTCGCGCCTGCGCCAGTCGCTCGGGCTCAACCTCGCGCTGTCCGCCGTGTTCGCGCATCCGGTGCTGCACGACTTCGCGCAGGCCGCCGGCCAGGCGCAGGGCGCGGCGCTGCCCGCGCTCGCGCCGATGCCGCGGCCCGACGACATGCCGCTGTCGTTCGCCCAGCAGCGCCTGTGGCTGGCGGCGCAGTTCGGCGAGGAAGCGAGCGCGGCGTACCACATGCCGATCGGACTGCGCCTGCGCGGCCGGCTCGATCGCGCGGCGCTGCAGGCCGCGCTCGACGGCATCGTGCGTCGCCACGAATCGCTGCGCACGTGGTTCGAGCTCGTCGACGACGGCCCGGTGCAGCGCATCGCGCCGATGGCGCCGTTCGCGCTCGCGGTTCAAGCGCTGGATCAGGCGCTCGACGTCGACGTCGCCGACCGCGACGCCGCGATCGCGCACTGGAGCCTGATCGAGTCCCGCGAGCCGTTCGACCTGCACCGCGGCCCGCTGTTCCGCGGCCGCCTGCTGCGGCTCGCCGAGCAGGACCACGTGCTGCTACTGACGGTGCACCACATCGTCTCCGACGGCTGGTCGCTCGGCGTGCTCGCCGAGGAACTGAGCGCGCGGTATCGCGCCTACGCCGTCGACGGCGTGCCGCCGTCGACCGATCCGCTGCCGCCGCTGCCGGTGCAGTACCCGGACTACGCGCTGTGGCAGCGCGCGTGCATGGGCGACGCCATGCAGGCCCACCTGCTCGCGTACTGGCGCGACCAGCTTGCGGGCAGCGCACCGCTGTCGACGCTGCCGACCGACCATCCGCGGCCGCCGATCAAGGGCTTCGTCGGCGGCATGGTCCACGCGCACGTGCCGCAGGACACCACGGCCGCGCTCAACGCGCTCGCCGCGGGCCATTCGGGCACGCTGTTCATGGTGCTGATGGCGGCGTTCAACGTCGTGCTGTCGCGCTGCACCGGCCAGACCGACCTCAACGTCGGCACCGTGGTGGCGAATCGCGGTCGCGCCGAGGTCGAGCCGCTGATCGGCCTGTTCCTCGACACGCAGGCGATCCGCACCCGGCTCGATCCCGCGCAGACCTTCACCTCGCTGCTGGAGCAGGTGCGGGCCACGCTGATCCAGGCCTACCTGCACCAGGACCTGCCGTTCGATCGCCTGCTCGAGGACCTGAAGCCGGTGCGCCAGCCCGGCGTGCCGCCGCTGTTCCAGGTGATGGTGCAGATGCAGAGCGTGCCCGATCCGGTCGTGCGCCTGCCCGACCTGGAGATGGAAGAACTGCCGCTGGCCGAGCACACGGTCAAGTTCGATCTCACGCTCTACGTCAACGAGCGCAACGGCGCGATCGACATCGCATACGAGTACGACGCCGCGCTGTACGAACCGGCGACCATCGAACGGCTGGCCGCGCGCTTCGGTCGCATGCTCGACGCGGTCGCGGCGACGCCGCAGGCACGGCTCTACGAGATGTCGCTGCTCGACGAGGCCGAACGCGATTTCCTCGTGCACGACTGGAACGCGACCGACCGCGACTATCCGACCGCCACCGTGCACACGCAATTCTCCGCGCAGGCGGCGCGCACGCCGGACGCGGTGGCGCTGCGGTTCGAGGACGTCGAACTGACGTATGCCGAACTCGATGCGCGCTCCGATCGCCTTGCGCGCTACCTGATCGACGCCGGCGTGACGCCGGGATCGCGCGTGGGCCTGTACCTGTCGCGTTCGCCGGAACTGCTGATCGCGGTGCTCGGCGCGCTGAAGGCCGGTGCGGCCTACGTGCCGCTGGAACCGAAGCTGCCGAAGGACCGTCTCGGCTACATGGTCCAGGACGCGAGCATCGGCTGGGCGCTGCTGGAAGCGGCGACGATGGACGAACTGCCGCTTTCGGGCGTCGACGTGGTGCTGATGGACGGCGCCGCGACCGAAGCCGACTGGCTGGGCGAGTTCGCCGAAGGCGCGCTGCCGGCGGTGTCGGCGGACGACATCGCCTACGTGATCTACACCTCCGGTTCGACCGGCCGCCCGAAGGGCGTGATGGTCGAGCACGGCGGGCTGTCGAACTACCTCGGGCATGCGGTCGAGGCGTATTT
>JBQCJG010000225.1:0-6524 GCA_051952955.1 Lysobacteraceae bacterium
TGTAGACCCTGGCGTCGTGGATCAGCACATTCTGCGCGAACGCCGGCGCCACCAGGAGCGACAGGCCCAGCGCCAGCAGCGTGCGGCGCAGCGGGGCGCGGCGCGCGGCGCGCGTCATCGAATCAAGGCGGCTCATCGCACGTCTCCCTGCACACTCTGGCCCAGCATGAAATCGGACTTCGGCTGCCGCGACGGATCGTTGCGGTCGTACACGCGGGCGCCGTCGACGTACACCTGCTCGGCGTGCGCGTAGACGCTGAACGGCGTGCCGTTCCACACCACCACGTCGGCCATCTTGCCCGGCTCCAGCGTGCCGGTCCTGTCGAGGATGCCCAGCGCCTTGGCCGGATTCGCGGTGATCCATCGCACCGCGTGTTCGGGCGCGATGGGCATGCCGATGCGCGCCCCCTGCGCCATCACCTTCGCCGCTTCCTGGTTGAGGCGCTGGATGCCTTCCTCCGAATCCGAATGCACGATCGCGCAGCCGTTCTTCGCCCGGTCGACGATCAGGATGTTCTCCTGGATGCCGTCGAACGATTCCATCTTGAAGCCCCACCAGTCGGCCCACAGCGCGCCGCAGATGTTCTCGGCGGCCAGGCGGTCGGCGATCTTGTAGGCCTCGGCGCCGTGGTGGAAGGCGCTGATCCTGAAGCCGAATTCCTTCGCGAGGTCGATCATCGTCGCCATCTCGTCGGCGCGGTAGCAGTGGATGTGCACCAGGATGTCGCCGTTGATCGCGCCGGCCAGCGTGTCCATCTTCAGGTCGCGCTTGCCGCCGCTGTCGTTGCTGCTGTCGCGGCCGTCGGACGATGCACTGCTGCCCTGCCACCAGTGCCGCTTCTGCGGCTGCGGCGCCGCCTTCGGCCGGTTCTTGCGCAGGTATTCGCTGGCGTCGATGAACGCGGCGCGGTAGCCGGCCACGTTCGCCATGCGCGTGGACGGACCGCCGCGCTCGCCGTAGACGCGCTTCGGGTTCTCGCCGCAGGCCATCTTCAGGCCCCACGGCGCGCCGGGGAACTTCATGCCCTGGTAGGTCGTCGCCGGCACGTTCTTGAGGGTCACGCCGCGGCCGCCGATCAGGTTGGCCGAGCCCGGCAGCACCTGCATCGCGGTCACGCCGCCGGCCATCGCGGTGAGGAAGCCCGGGTCCTGCGGCCAGATCGAATGCTCGGCCCACACGTTCGGCGTGGTCGGCGATGTCGCCTCGTTGCCGTCGGAATGCGCCTTCACGCCCGGGCTGGGATACACGCCCAGGTGCGAGTGCACGTCGATCAGGCCCGGCGTCACCCACTTGCCGCGGCCGTCGACGCGGATCGCGTCGGCCGGGGCCTGCAGCTGCGGGCCGACGGCGACGATCCTGCCGTCCTGCATCAGCACGTCGGCGCCTTCCAGCCGCGCGCCCGTGCCGGTGAGCACGGTGGCGCCCTGGATCAGCACCGGCGGCGACGGCAGGCGGTGGTAGGTACTCGGATACGGGTCCTGCACGAAGCGGGACACCGGCCGCGCGGCGGCGGTCCCGCCGTCGGCGGCCCGATTCTCGGCGGCCCGATTTTCGGCGGCATGGGCCGGCGCCAGCGCGAGCGCGGGCAGCACGGTCGCCGCGAGCGCGGCGAGGAAGGTTCGGAACAGCATGCGACGGCGCCCCCGGGCGTTCGGACTGACGGACCGGCCCACCCTAGCCGGCACGCTCCGGGCTGCCAACCATGACCAAGGTCATGGTGCGTGACACAATGCCCATCCCGCCCTTCCGACTTTCGTCCGTGCCCTGCCGCACGGCGGCGGGCAGGCGCATCCGCACGACGCATCGCACGACCGGAGAACGAGAAGCATGAAGACCAAGCAAGACATCGTCGAGAACTGGCTGCCGCGCTACACCGGCGTGCCGCTGGACGGCTTCGGCAAGCACGTCCTGCTCACCAATTTCGGCGGCTACCTCGACCTGTTCGCGCGCATGACCGGCGCCGAGGTCGTCGGCCGCGACCGGCCGATGCCCAGCGCGACCTTCGACGGCATCACCCTGATCAACTTCGGCATGGGCAGCCCGAACGCCGCGACGCTGATGGACCTGCTGTCGGCGGTCTCGCCCGACGCCGTGCTGTTCCTCGGCAAGTGCGGCGGCCTCAAGCGCAAGAACCAGCTGGGCGACCTGATCCTGCCGATCGCCGCCATCCGCGGCGACGGCACCAGCAACGACTACCTGCCGCCGGAAGTGCCCGCGCTGCCCGCGTTCGCGCTGCAGCGCGCGGTGTCGACGATGATCCGCGACCTCGACCACGACTACTGGACCGGCACCGTCTACACCACCAACCGCCGGGTCTGGGAACACGACGACGCGTTCAAGGAACGGCTGCGCGCGATGCGCTGCATGGCGATCGACATGGAGACCGCCACCGTGTTCGCCGCCGGCTTCGCCAACCGCATCCCCTGCGGCGCGCTGCTGCTGGTCAGCGACCAGCCGATGATCCCCGAAGGCGTGAAGACCGAGGCCAGCGACGCGAAGGTCAGCGCCGAATTCGTCGAACGCCACATCACCATCGGCATCGAGGCACTGAAGCTCATCCGTCGCCACGGCAAGTCGGTGCGGCACCTGCGGTTCGACGAGTAGTCATCCAGCCCCGGGCGCGCGTGACAGAATCGAGCCTCCGACCCGGAGCGTCCCGATGGCGACCCAGACCTACACCGGCTCCTGCCACTGCGGCGAGGTGCGTTTCGAGGTCGATCTCGACCTCGACGCCGGCAGCGGCAAATGCAACTGCTCGATCTGCCGCAAGACCCGCAACTGGAGCGCCAGCGCCAAGCCGGACGCGTTCCGCCTGCTGAGCGAGCCGTCGGCGACCACCGACTATTTCCGAAACGGCATGGTGCACTGGCCGTTCTGCAAGACCTGCGGCGTGCGCGCCTACGGCCACGGCGACCTGCCCGGCAAGGGCCCGTTCTATTCGGTGCAGCTCGCCTGCCTGGACATCGCCGACGAGGCGCTCGCGGCCGTGCCGGTGCGCTACGCGAACGGCCGCGACAACGACTGGTGGCACGAGCCGTCGGACGCCGAGAAGCGTTTCCTGTGACCGCGCACGCGATCGTCGACATCTGGCACACCGCCGGCCCGTCGAAGTGGTTCGCGAAGGACGCCGCCTTCGACGCCGCGCTCCGCGACCGCTTCCTCGACGCGCACTTCGCCGCGGCGCGACGCGAGCACGAAGCGCTGCTCGACGACGCCGACGGCGCGCTCGCGCTGGTGCTGCTGCTCGACCAACTGCCGCGCAACGTGTTCCGCGACAGCGGGCATGCGTTCGCCACCGATCCGCTGGCGCGGGCATACGCAGTGCGCGCCATCGACGCCGGCCACGACCATCGCGTCGATCCCGCACTGCGCGTGTTCTTCTACCTGCCGTTCGAGCATTCCGAAGACCTGGCCGACCAGGACCGCTGCGTCGCGCTCGTCGCCGCACTCGGCGATGCGAACTACCTCAAGTACGCCGAAGCCCACCGCGACGCGATCCGCCGCTTCGGCCGCTTCCCGCACCGCAACCGCGCCCTCGGCCGCACCAGCACGCCCGAGGAACAGGCGTGGCTGGACGCGGGGGGCGGGTTCTGAACATCCACCCGCACGTTTGCGTCGACTGATCGAAGAAGCAGGCAAGCGTGAGGTCGCGGTGGCACGCCGTCTCGCGGCCCTGCATGCGACGACGGTGGGCATCGCGCCCGCCGTCGTGTCGGCGATCGTGTTCCGGCGTTCCGGCGAGCGCCGGTACGCGCTCAGTGCGTGCGGTCGGGCTCGTAGAAGTAGGTGTTGACCCGCGCGGTGCCGATCGGGATGCCGGCGGTGAACGCGGTCACGCCGAACACGTCGTTGAGCGCGGCGGCGGCCTCGGCATCGAGGGTGACGGCGACGTCGTCGATGCGCAGGCTGCCGTAGCGGCCGTAGGACTGCACCCGCGGCGCGGTGCCGAGGGCGAGGTCGAACAGCGCGATCCGGCCGACCAGCGAATCGTTGGCCTTCACCAGGCCGGTCAGCACGGGGGTCGCGCCGGTGGTGTCGATCACGAAGCTGCTGATGTTCACGGTGACCGCGCCGGCACTAAGGTCGAGGCCGCCCTGATGGACGATCTCGCCCTTGTACGTGCCGGCATCGATCTCGCCGGTCGGGATCGGGAAGCGCGCGACGCCGCTGCGGATCGACGCCGGATAGGTGGACGACGCGGACACGCCGAGGCTGCGCAGTGCCTCGAGAAACGTGCTCGACAGGGCGACGCGCGTATCGCCGCCCAGCGTGTTGACGGTGGGCGCCGCGACGGCGTGACCGCCGGCGAACGCGAGCGCGGCGGCGAGGACGAGCGGACGGACAAACGTGCGGATGGACATGACAGGACTCCTTGGGTGCGGGGGAAGCCCGAGGCGCGCGGACGATGCCCCCTGTCGTGCATCGCCGCCGAAGCAACGGCGTCGCCATCGGGTGCGGCGACTGTAGGCGCAGCGCGCGACCGATGGGCGACGCGCGCTAAATCCGCGCTGAAGAACGCTTTCTTCACGGAATGCGCATGAAAAAGCGCAGCCCATCGTTCCGAAGCCGTCTCAGTTCCGGCATGTCGCGCGCATCCATCGATCGCGACGCGGCGTAGTGGGTATCTGATGCGCACCCGTCTCGCGCATCGTGCAGATCGCGATGCGAGGCGTGACTGCGCGATGCCGAGGTCGCGAATGCGACGAGGCGGCCCGCAGGCCGCCCGTCGATGCTCTTCGATGCGCGCACCGCAGCGGGTGCGGCTCGCTCAGAAATGATGCGAATGCGGCGTGGACGACTGGCCCTGGGTCTGGCCCTGGGCCTGCGCCTGCAGATGCCCCATCGGCGAGGGCTGCAAGGCCATCGCCAGCGACTGGGTGTTGCGCTCGACGCTCTGCGAAACGCCCTCACTGTTGCCGAGCCAGACGAATTTGCCGTGGCTGGGGTCTCCGCTGCCGGCGAAGACCGACATGCCGTCCTTGCTCCAGCTGACGGTATCGATCGAAGGCAGCTTGTGGTGCGCCGCCACGACCAGCAGCGCGGAGGCCATGCGCTCGCGTTCGTCGGGCGTCTTGAAGACCAGGCCGTTCGGGTCGAGCTTGCCGATCTCGCCGACCATGAACTGGAAGGCCTTGTTGTGCGGATGGCCCGATTCGTTGAGCAGCGGCGCGCGGGTGGACGGGTCCTGGCCAAGCGGCGTGTTCGGCGGCGTGCTGGTCTGCGGCTGCGGATTGCGCTCCTTCAGCCAGTACTGCTCCATCTGGAAGCGCTGCACGTCGCGCATCTCGCCGAGGACCTCGCCGAGCTTGTGCCTGGTCTGCGGGTCCATCGGCCCGGTGTCGACGATGAACTTCCTGAACTCCCCGGGGATTTCCTTTTCGACCTTGTCGCGGAAATGACCGTCGGGCATCAGCTCCCATTCGTGCGAACTGTTGGCGCTGCGGCTGACCAGGCGGAGGTTGCTGGTGTCGTTGTAGGCATCCAGCGCGTCGGCCTTGCTGAACCCGCTCGGGAACATCTCGTGCATCTTCTTCACGACCTGCTCGAACGGGATGGCGTGGTCGATGTCGAGGGCGTCGCGGGTGACCAGCTGGCCGGTCGCGGCGCACTTGAACAGCGGCACTTGCGTCGTGCCGCTGCCGTCGGGGTTGGTCATGGTCACGTTGCCGGCGTGGTTCTTCTGCAGTTCGCTGTTGAACCACTTCTCCATCACCCGCTTGTCGAAGGACAGTTCGGACCGGGTGTTGTCCTCGGTCCAGACCTGGTCGCGGGTCGTCTGCTTGCGGCGGGCGAAATCCTTCTCGGGATCGAACGGCGCGTACTGCACGGCGTTGTCGAAGGTGAAACGTTCGTTGACCCAGTTCCGCCATTGCGACGAATCCTCGCCGTGCTTCTCCAGGACCTTGTCGGCGCTGTCGCGGGCCCGGTTGTAGACCGAGGGCAGCATGCGCAGGTTGTCGACGTCGTTGTAGGCCATCATCGCATCGGCCATGTTCCTGACGCCGAGCGATTGCAGGTGCGGCTTCCACTGCGTGGCGTGGTCGATGTCCAGCGCGTCGTTGGTGTGCCAGGTCTTGGTGACGCCGCTGTAGTACAGCATGCCGTGCCAGCCGTTGCCGTCGGTGACGTGCTTCGGCGACATGTGCTGCGCGGCCCAGTCGTTGCGCATGTACTGGACCGTGGATTCGTAGAAGCCCAGCCCCTCCCGGCCCTTGTGCTGGTTCCACGACTTGGCCTGCAGGCGATCGCCGTGTTCGGTCGGCCGCTCGTTCTCCCAGTAGGCGAGCTTGACCGTGTTCTTGTTGCTGAGCCGCTCCTCGACGATGCGTCCGCCGGACGACGTGCTCTGGCTGGTGTCCTGTTGCATGGGGTTCCCTCCTTCCCTCGGTGTCGGTCATGGCCCGGCGGCGTCCGGTCGCGCGGGGCGCACCCCCGCCCCCGCGTCGTGCGGGGCGGGCGGGGGGCGGGGGCGGGCCGCCCCCCGGTGTGGCGAAAGCAAGGCCCCAACCCGCCAGCCGGGACC
>JBQCJG010000226.1:0-7069 GCA_051952955.1 Lysobacteraceae bacterium
GCTGTCGAAGCTGGACGGCGCGGCGGCGACGCCGATCGGTCGTCCGATCGGCAACACGCAGCTGTACGTGCTGGACGCGCACGGCCAGCTGCAGCCGACGGGCAGCACCGGCGAGCTGTACATCGGCGGCGCCGGCGTGGCCCGCGGCTACCTCAACCGCGAGGCACTGACGGCGGAACGCTTCGTCGGCAATCCCTTCGCCGCAGGCTGCATGTACCGCACCGGCGACCTCGTGCGCCTGCTGCCGGACAGCGAGCTGGAGTTCGTGGGTCGCATCGACGACCAGGTGAAGATCCGCGGGTTCCGGATCGAGCTGGGCGAGATCGAGGCGGCGCTGGTGGCGCAGGCGGGCGTGCGCGAGGCGGTGGTGCTGGTGCGCGAGGACGCGCCGGGCGATCGTCGCCTCGTCGCGTACGTGGTGCCGGTCGAAGGCACGGTGGTCGAGGCGCATGCGCTGCGCGAGGCGCTGTCGCAATCGCTGCCGGAGTACATGGTGCCGGCGGCCTACGTGTCGCTGGGCGCGCTGCCGTTGACCGGCAACGGCAAGGTCGATCGCAAGGCGCTGCCCGCGCCGGGCGACGTCGCCTTCGCACAGCGCGCATTCGAGGCGCCGCAGGGCGCGATCGAGACGCTGCTGGCCGGCATCTGGAGCGAACTGCTCGGTGTCGAGCGCATCGGGCGGCAGGACAACTTCTTCGAGCTCGGCGGGCATTCGCTGTTGGCCGTGCGCCTGATGGGCATCCTGCGCCGCGAAGCGCTGAACATCGACATCCGCGCGCTGTTCGCACAGCCCACGCTGGCGGCGCTGGCGCAAGCCGTGGAGGCCGCGCAGCGCGGCGCCTCGACCGACGTGGTCGTGCCGCCGAACGGCATCCCGCCGGACTGCACGGCCATCGCGCCGGAAATGCTGCCGCTGATCGCGCTCGACGCCGCGCAGATCGCGCGGATCGTCGCGGCAGTGCCCGGCGGCGCGGCGAACGTGCAGGATCTCTATCCGCTGGCGCCGCTGCAGGAAGGCATCCTGTTCCACCACCTGCTGCAGGCGCAGGGCGACGCCTACCTGCTGTCGACCACGCTGGCGTTCGACACGAAGGCGCGGCTCGATGCCTTCGTCGGCGCGCTGCAGCAGGTCATCGATCGCCACGACGTGCTGCGCACCGCGGTGCTGTGGGAAGGCCTGGCCGAACCGGTCCAGGTGGTATGGCGTCGCGCCCGCTTCGAGGTGCGCACGCCGACGCTGCCCGCCGGCGACGTCGCGACGCGGCTGGCCGAACTCACCGACCCGCTGCACATCCGCCTCGACGTGAGCCATGCGCCGCTGATGCAGGGCCATGCGGCGTTCGACGCGGCGCACCAGCGCTGGCTGCTGCAGCTGGTCCATCACCACCTGGTGCTCGACCACACCGCGCTGGAGGTGCTGCTGCACGAGATCGGCCTGATCCTCGGCGGCCGCGCGCAGGAACTGCCCGAGCCCGTGCCGTTCCGCAACTTCGTCGCGCAGGCCCGGCTGGGCGTGAGCGAGGCCGAGCACGAAGCCTTCTTCGGGCGGATGCTGGGCGACGTGGACGAACCGACCGCGCCGTTCGGCATCCTGCGGGTGGAAGGCGAGGGTGCGCACGTCCGCGAAGCGCAGCGCGCGCTGCCGCGGACGCTGTCGAAGCGCCTGCGCCAGCAGGCGCGCAGCCTCGGCGTGAGTACCGCCAGCCTGTTCCACTGGGCCTGGGCGCAGGTGCTGGCGCGCACTACCGGCCGCGAGGACGTGGTGTTCGGCACCGTGCTGTTCGGCCGCCTGCAGGGCGGCGCCGGTGCGGAGCGCGCGATGGGCCTGTTCATCAACACGCTGCCGATCCGCGTGCGGCTGGGCGAGACCGGCGTGCGCGACGGCGTGCGGGAGACGCACGCGCTGCTGTCCGGACTGCTGGGCCACGAGCACGCCTCGCTGGCGCTGGCGCAGCGCTGCAGTGCGCTGTCGTCGAGCACGCCGCTGTTCTCGGCGGTGCTGAACTACCGCCACAGCGTCGATGCCGATGCCGGGGCCGAAACGCCCGACTGGGCGCACGGCATGCAGATGCTGTCGGCGGTGGAGCGCACCAACCACGTGCCGTTCATCATGGCGGTGGACGACCTCGGCGAGGACTTCGAGCTGAAGGCGCTGGTCGAGCAGCCGGTCGCGCCGGAGCGGATCTGCGCCTACATGCAGACCGCGCTGGCGTCGCTGGCCGACGCGCTCGAAGGCGCCGCGCAGCTGCCGTCGTGGCGGGTCGAGGTGCTGGACGCCGACGAACGCCGGCAGGTGCTGGAGGACTGGAACCGGACCGATCGCGCCTGGCCGCACCCGGACGGTTGCGTGCAGACGCTGTTCGAGCGGCAGGTGCAGGCCACGCCGGACGCGCTGGCCGTGGCGCAGGGCGAGGAGCAGTTGACCTATCGCGAACTCGACGCGCGCGCCAACCGCCTGGCGCACCATCTGCGCAGCCTCGGCGTGAAGCCGGACGAGAAGGTCGCGATCTGCCTGCAGCGCAGCGTCGACACGATCGTCGCGATGCTGGCGGTGATGAAGGCCGGCGGCGCGTACGTGCCGCTCGATCCGTCGTACCCGCAGGCCCGCCTCGACTTCATGCTGCGCGACAGCCGCCCGCGCGTGCTGATCACCACCGCGGCGCTGCAGGACCAGTTGCCGGCCAGCCCGATCCTCTGGCGCACGCCGGTGGTGGACATGACCGAAGCCGAGCAGTGGCGGTCGCAGTCGTCGGACGCGATCGATCCGGCGTCGTTCGGCCTGCAGCCGACGCACCTGGCCTACGTCATCTACACCTCGGGTTCGACCGGCGTGCCGAAGGGCGTCATGGCCACGCACCGCGGCCTGTGCAACCTAGCGCAGGCGCAGATCGCGGGCTTCGGCGTGCGGCCGGACAGCCGCGTGGTGCAGTTCGCGTCCTTCAGCTTCGACGCCTGCATCTCCGAAGTGATGATGGCGCTGCTGTGCGGCGCGAGCCTGCACCTGCCGCCGCCGGGCCCGATGGCCGGTCGCGAGCTGGTGGCATGGCTCGATGCGCAGCGCATCACCCACGCGACGCTGCCGCCGGCCCTGCTGGCCAGCCTGCCCGACGATGCCGCGCTGCCGCAGCTGCGCACGCTGATCCTCGCCGGCGAGGCCACCAGCGCGGCGCAGGTGCGGCGCTGGGCGCCGGGCCGCCGCGTGATCAACGCCTACGGTCCGACCGAAGGCACGGTCTGCGCCAGCCTGCACGACTGCGACCCGGCGTCGAGCGAACCGCCGCCGATCGGCCGCCCGATCGCGAACGTCCGCCTGTACGTGCTGGATGCGCACGGCCGTCCTGCGCCGATCGGCGTCGCCGGCGAGCTGCACATCGGCGGCGTGCAGGTCGCGCGCGGCTACCTCAACAACGCGACGCTGACCGACGAACGCTTCGTGCCCGATCCGTTCGCCGCCGCGGCCGACGCCCGGATGTACCGCACCGGCGACCTCGCGCGCTGGCGCGCCGACGGCACGCTCGACTTCCTCGGCCGCAACGACCACCAGGTCAAGGTCCGCGGCTTCCGCATCGAACTCGGCGAGATCGAGGCGAAGCTGCTGGCGCAGGCCGGGGTGCGCGAAGCGTTGGTGCTGGCGCGCGAGGACGTCACCGGCGACCGCCAGCTGGTCGCCTACGTCGCCGACGGCGCGGACGCGGACCTCGACACGCAGGCGCTGCGTCGCGCCCTCGCGCAGGCGCTGCCGGACTACATGGTGCCGGCCGCCTGGGTGGTGCTGCCGCGCCTGCCGGTCACGCCGAACGGCAAGGTCGACCGCAAGGCGCTGCCGCTGCCGTCGCAGGCCGGCGTCGCCCAGGCCGCGTACGAACCGCCGGAGGGCGTCACCGAAACCACGCTGTCGCAGATCTGGAGCGAACTGCTGGGCATCGAGCGCGTCGGCCGGCAGGACCACTTCTTCGAACTCGGCGGCCACTCGCTGCTGGCGACGCGGTTGATCTCGCGGGTCCGCAGCGAATGGGACATCGAGCTGTCGCTGATGACGATCTTCTCGAATCCGCGCCTGAGCGAGTTCTCCGAAGCCATCGTCGACTGCCAGCTCGCGCAGTTCGACGCCGACTACCTCGACACGATCGTCGCCCGGCACCAAGGCCTCGTCCAATGAACAACGCCACTCTCAAGACCATGACGCGCGCCGAGCGCGAGGCCCTGCTGCTGGCGGCGCAGGCCGCGCGCGGCAAGCCGAAGCCCGCCGGTCGCCCGGTCGGCATCCCGCCGCGGACCGCGCCGCGCGCGCACTGGCCGCTGTCGTTCTCGCAGCAGCGGCTGTGGTTCATCGCGCACATGTGGCCGACCGCGCACATGCTGCATTTCGGCCTGAGCCTGCGCGGACCGCTCGACAAGCCCGCGCTGCAGGCGGCGCTGGACCGCATCGTCCGCCGCCACGAAGGCCTGCGCACGCGCTTCGAGGTGGTCGGCGAGCAGCCGATGCAGTCGATCTCCGACACTGCCGGCTTCGTGCTGCTGCACCACGATCTGGTGGAGGAGGGCGGCGAGGCCGCGGCGATGGTCGACCGCTGGCAGCGCGAGGAAGCGGCAATACCCATCGACCTCGAGCACGGCCCGATGATCCGCGGCCGCCTGCTGCGGCTGGCGGAGGAGGACCACGTGCTGCTGGTGACGATGCACCACATCGTGTCCGACGGCTGGTCGATGGGCGTCCTCGCGAACGAACTGGACGCGCTGTACCGCGCCTACGCGGTGCATGGCGTGGCGTTCGACGTCGATCCGCTGCCGGCGCTGCCGATCCAGTACGCCGACTACGCGCTGTGGCAGCGCGAATGGCTGACCGACGAGGTGCAGCAGCGGCAGGCCGCGTTCTGGCGCGACCAGCTGTCCGGCGCGCCGGCGCTGGTCGGGCTGGCGACCGATCGGCCGCGGCCGCCGGTGCAGGATTCGCGCGGCGAACTGCTGCCGGTCGCGTTCGACGGCGAACTCGCCGCGGGCTTGAAGGCGCTGTCGCAGCGGCACGGCACCACGCTGTACATGACGCTGCTCGCGGCGTGGGGCGCGCTCGTCGGACGACTCGCCGGGCAGGACCAGGTGGTCATCGGCTCGCCGGTCGCCAACCGCACCCGCGCCGAAATGGAGCCGCTGATCGGCTTCTTCGTCAACACGCTGGCGCTGCGCATCGACCTGAGCGACCAGCCCACCGTGGCCCAGCTGCTGTCACAGGTGCGCGAGCGCGTGCTGCTGACGCACAGCCACCAGGACCTGCCGTTCGAGCAGGTGGTGGACGCGCTGAAGCCGGAGCGCACGCTGGCGCATGCGCCGATCTTCCAGGTCTCCTTCGCGTGGCAGAACACGCCGGAGGAAACGCTGGAACTCGACGGCCTGCAGCTGGGCGTGCTGCCGCCGCGCAACGGCGAGCACAATGCGCAGTACGACCTCGAACTCGACCTGCACGAGACCCGCGACGGGATCGCCGGTACGCTCGGTTTCGCCCGCGCGCTCTACGATCGCGACACGGTGGCGCGCTTCCGCGACCATCTCGAAGCGCTGCTGCGCGGCATGGTCCGCGACGATGCGCAGGCGGTCGACGCGATCGACCTGCTCGGCGAGGCCGAGCGCGCGCGGGTGCTGGTCGCGTGGAACGACACCCGCCGCGACTACGCGCTGGACGTCTGCGTGCACGAACGCTTCGAACGCCATGCCGCCGAGGCGCCGGACGCGGTGGCGATCGAATTCGAAGGCACGGCGATCACCTACGCCGGACTCGACGCGGACGCGAACCGCCTCGCGCACCAGCTGATCGCGCAGGGCGTGCGCGCCGAGACCCGCGTCGCGGTGATCGCCGCGCGCGGCCCGGCGCTGGTCACGGCGTGGCTCGCGGTGCTGAAGGCTGGCGGCGCCTACGTCGCGATCGATCCGGCGTATCCGCAGGATCGCGTCGCCTACATGCTCGACGACAGCCGGCCGCGCGTGGTGCTCACCGAGGCCGCGCTGCAGGACCAGCTGCCCGCGTGCCGCGCGCTGCGCACCGCCGCGGTGCTGGTGCTGGACGAGCCGACCTGGCAGCAGCGGCCGACGACCGCGCCCGGCCGCGACGCGACGGGCCTGCAGCCGGACCATCTCGCCTACGTCATCTACACCTCCGGTTCGACCGGCAGGCCGAACGGCGTGATGGTGGAGCATCGGCATCTCGCGAACCTCGTCGCGTGGCACAGCGAGACCTTCCCGCTGAGCCGCGGCGAACGCACGTCGAGCACGGCGGGCGTGGCCTTCGATGCCTGCACTTGGGAAGTGTGGCCGGCGCTGGCGCAGGGTGCGACGCTGGCGCTGCCGCCGTCGAACACGCACGGCGATCCGTCGGCGCTGCTCGACTGGTGGGAATCGCAGGACCTGCAGAGCAGCTTCCTCGTGACCGCGCTTGCCGATGCGGCGCTCGCGCGCGGCCTGGAAAACAAGACGGGCCTGCGTTCCCTGCTCACGGGTGGCGATCGTCTCAATCGCCTGCCGACGGCCGATCTGCCGTTCGCGCTGGTGAACAACTACGGCCCGACCGAAACGACGGTCGTGGCCACATCGGGTGTGATCTCGCCCGACGACACCACGATCCACATCGGCCGACCGATCGCGAACACCAGGCTGTATCTCCTCGATCGCCACGGCAAGCCGGTGCCGGTCGGTGCGCCGGGCGAGCTGTACATCGGCGGCGCGCAGGTGGCGCGCGGTTATCTCAATCGCCCGGAGCTGACGCAGGCGCGGTTCCTCGAAGATCCGTTCTCGGACGCCCCGGGCGCGCGGATGTACCGCACCGGCGACCTCGGCCGCTGGCGCGCGGACGGCACGATCGAATACCTCGGCCGCAACGACCACCAGGTGAAGCTGCGCGGCCTGCGCATCGAGCTGGGCGAGATCGAGGCGCAGCTGGCGGCGCAGCAGGGCATTCGCGAGGCCGCGGTGATCGCGCGCGAGGACGCACCGGGTGAAGTGCGCTTGGTGGCGTACGTCGTCGCGGACGGCGAAGCGCCGGAACCGCAGCGCCTGCGCGAAGCGCTGGCGCGCACGCTGC
>JBQCJG010000227.1:0-6708 GCA_051952955.1 Lysobacteraceae bacterium
CCGCCGCGCGGCGTACCGCCCCGCGGCGGTGGCGACACGGGCGATCCCGCCCGGGGCGAACGCGAGCGCGGGCCCGGATGCGGCATCGCGCGACGGCGATGCCGCACTCGCGCCAATCGAATTCCGTCCGGCGAATCATGCCGCCGATCATGCGCGGAAACGGAACGGAATCCGCGTGCGGGAATGCGGATTGCGACGGCTTTTCCGCTCTGGACGCCATCCCGGGCATCCTGCATAGTCGGAACGCAAGCGGGGCATCCTCGACAACGACAAGGGGGCGAAGGTCATGGCCGACCTTCCGCAGTTGTGCGAGCTTCTGGGATCGCACGCCGAACACGGCGAGAGTGCGAAGGTGTCCTATTACTACACCGCCGGCGACGGCCGGAAGCTGCACAACGGCGCCGTGTACGTCGACCACGGCCGCGTCGCGCACCTCGACCACCTGCGGCTGCCGGTCGACGACGCCGTGGCGGCGATCGCGGCGCTGCACTTCGTCAAGGTCGCGTCGATCCCGATCGGCGAAGCGCCCGCCCCGCCCGGACTGCCTTCGGCCGACCTGGCCTGGGTGATCGAAGGCCTCCGCCTCAAGCATGCCTCGCCGGCGTCGCCGCTGCCGCCGCCGGTCCCGGTACCGCCGCTGCCGACCGTCGCGGCATCCGGGTCGCAACCGGCCTCCGGACCGGAGCCGCGACCCGAGCCGACGGCCGAACCCGGCGCCGCATCCGCCGAACGCCGCGCACCGACGGCGGCCGAGCCGCCCGTGGCCGACGCACCGTCGCCGCCCGAGGCAGGCGACGAGGCGGACCACGCCGTTTCCCCCATCCCCCGCGACACCCGGGTCGTCCAAGACCCTCCTGCATGGAGCATCGACATGGCCAAGATTTCGCTCGAACCGCTGCGCAGCATCGACGGCTACATCGCCGCCGCCCTCGTCGACACCGAAAGCGGCATGCTGCTGGCCGGCGATGGCAGCGGCATCGACCTGGACCTCGCGGCCGCCGGCAATGCCGAAGTCGTCCGCTCCAAGCGCAAGGTCGCGAACGCGCTGAAGCTCAACGACACGATCGAGGACATCCTCATCAGCCTCACGAAGCAGTACCACGTGATCCGCCCGCTGGAGACCAACCAGAAGCTGTTCCTCTACGTCGTGCTGGATCGCACGAAGTCGAACCTCGCCATGGCGCGCCACGAGCTGCGCACGTTCGAGAAGAGCGTGGATTTCAGCTGACGGCACGCCCGCACCTGCATCGCGTGCGGCACCTGCGGGTTGCGCATCGGGCATGACCGGGTAGGCTGCTCCGGTTCGTCGCGACGCGTCCGTCGCGGCACCGGAACGGAGCCGCCCCGGCACGCCATGCTCGACCCCGCTTCCCTCCATCGCGACGGCTACACCGTGCTGCGCGGCGCGATCCCCGCCGACTGGCTGCCCGCGCTGCGCGCGGCCTTCGACACGGGCGTGCAGCCTTCCGACCGCTGGGCGGTGCCGCGCGGACCGGGCTGGCGGCATGCGCTGCTGGACCTCGATCCGCAGGTGCAGGCCGTGTGCCGGCTGCCGGCACTGCTGGCCGCGGCCGGCGCGCTGATCGGCGAGCGCTTCTTCCTGGCGCAGGTGGAAGGCCGGGAACCGCTGGAAGGCGGCGGCCACCAGGGCCTGCATCGCGACCTGTCCGCGAACCGGCCCGGCGACACGGTCAACGCCCTCGCCTTCCTCGACGACTACGGCCCGCACAACGGCGCGACGCGGCTGATCCCGGGCAGCCATCGTCCCGGTCCGGATGCCGTGCCGGCCCACGAGCTCGACGAAACCGGCGTGATCCAGCTGAGCGGCCAGGCCGGCGACGTCCTCGTGTTCGACGCCGACCTGGTGCACGCGGCGACGTGCAATCCCACCGGCGCGCGCCGCCGCAGCCTGCTCATCGGATACTTCGCCGAACCCCGCCACGCCGCGCACCTCGCCACCGCGCACCTGCGCAGCGTGCGCATGGACACGAACGCCTGGTTCGATCCCTGACGCCTGCGACGCTGCGCGCGCGCTGCATCACGGGGACGCGGGCGTCTCCGGGCGCGTCGCGATCCAGTTGAACAGGAAGTTGCGATGCTCGGCCCAGGTCTGCCCGACCGCCTTGCCGTCGAGCAGGCACACCGCGGTGTGGTACGGCCCCGCGCCGTCGGTGGTGCGGAAGCTGGCGCACAGGCGACCGCGATCCTGCTTCCAGCGCCCGGCCAGGATCTCGCTGCGATAGAAACTGCCGGTAACGGTGTGGTCCGCCGCCAGCACCAGCGTCATCGGCTGTGTGTACGGCTTGTTTGGATCGGTCGAGAGATCGACCACCCAGTCGCCGTCGAGCGAAGGCGTCGCGGCGGGTTCCGCCGCGGACACCGCGGTGGCGCAGAACAGCAGGGCGAGGCAGACGAGGCGGCGCATGGACACTCCGGCAGGTGGAAGATCGACGATGCGGGTACGGGCGATGCCCAAGCCTACGACGAGGCCGGCAATCCGGATGCAACACGCGAAAGCCGCGCGCGGAGAGCGGGGCGTCGTTCGATCGCACGGCCCTGCGAAGTGCACAGACCCGAGGGGCCAGGATGCGCCCGAATCCGGTCACGGGAACGGCGCCTGGCCTGTCGCACGTGTCGCCCGGTGGTTCGCATGTTCGCGCCGCGGCGTGGCGTCGATCGCAGCGCAGCGCAGCGCGACGTCCACGGCGAAGCGCCTGCAAAGCGAACGGCGCATCAGGCAGATCGCCCGTTGCGAATGTGGGCAGGTCCATGCCGGCGGCGATGCGGCTCGCGCTGCGCTCCCTTCGGATTTCCCGTGAAACCAAGGCGATCCCGCTTGCCGCGGAGATCGACGACGCAGTCCGCGCTTCGCGGGTTCATGGTCGCGACAGACAGCGGCTCGGCAGGGCGTGCTAGCGTTTTTTCGTCATCCGCAGGACCGCTCTCCATGCCGGCGACCGCACCGCACCCGCAAGCAGATCCCTCGTCCGATCCGCCATCGCCGACGGCGCAGGCGAAACGCAGCGCGCGCGCCGCCGGCCTGCGCTACGTCAACGATGCCGAACCCGGCATCGCTCGACGCCGCGCCGGCAAGGGGTTCGTCTACGTCTCGTCGACCGGCAAGCGCGTGGTGCAGCCCGCCGTGCTGCAGCGCATCCGCGGGCTCGCGATTCCGCCGGCCTATTCGGACGTGTGGATCTGCCGCGACGCGCGCGGACACCTGCAGGCGACGGGGCGCGACGCGCGCGGACGCAAGCAGTACCGGTACCACCCGCAATGGAAGTCCGTCCGCGACGAGGACAAGTTCGTGCACCTGATCGCGTTCGGGCGGGCGCTGCCGCGCCTGCGCCGGCGGTTGCGCGCGGACCTGCGCGCACCCGGATTGCCGGCGGACAAGGTGCTGGCGATCGTGGTGTCGCTGCTGCTGGAGACGTTCATCCGGGTCGGCAACGACGCCTACGAACGCGACAACGGCTCGTACGGCCTGACGACGCTGCGCAACCGCCACGTCGCCTTCCTCGGCACGGACAAGGCGCGACTCAGCTTCAAGGGCAAGAGCGGACAGCGCCATTCCATGCTGATCCACGATCCGGACCTGGTGCGCCTGGTCCGCGCGTGCCAGTGCCTGCCCGGGCAATCGCTGTTCCAGTATCGCGCCGACGACGGCCGCATCCGCCCGGTGGATTCCGGTGCGGTGAACGATTACCTGTCGCGCGCGATGCAGGCGCCCTTCACCGCGAAGACGTTCCGCACCTGGGGCGGCACGCTGAAGGCCTTCCAGTGCCTCGCCGCACGCCCGCTCCCCGAACCGGCCTCCGCCCGCGCGATCGCCGAGCAGCAGACCGCGGTCGCCCGCGACGTGGCGGAATTGCTCGGCAACACGCCTGCGGTCTGCCGCCAGGCGTACATCGATCCCGCACTGTTCGCCGGATGGCAGGACGGCACGCTGGCGCGCGCCGCCGCCGGCGCACGCGGCGCCCGACAATGGGAAGCGGCGCTGATCCGATTCCTGACCCGCGCGCGGCGACCGGCGCGATGAGGGCTGCGCGGTCGCGACGGGCGGGCGATGCAGCGATGGCAGGGACACCAGACGTTCTTAGCTGGCGTCGATGTCGGCGGCCCATTGCGGCTCCACGACCAGCAACGACGTAGATACATCGATGCAACTGTCGAAGTTGAGACAGCAGCCTTGCTACGTGCATGACGGCACGCATCCGTCGCCACATACTCAAAAGCAAACTACCACAATGCGGCGGCTTTAACTGCCTTGGTAGGCAGGCGCGGTCGTAGCGTTGAATTTTGCGGTTTGTTGCGCTCGCCGCCACTCTAACAAAAATTGGAAGCCTCCCCTACGCACTTACAGGTTAGTTGCTCTTTCCAGAAATATTGGAACCGATTACTGATGCAAAACGAACGACGGCATATGCAGTATCTCGATCAACACTAAAAACCCCTATTCCAACAATACCAGCAATTCGATTCGCAACTTGATTTAAATATTGGATCTCTTTTTCTTCCTCACCCCTTAGACGCCACATAAAAGAGCTGTGCCTAAAAAGACGGATCAAATTCCCACTATCACCATCCCTTTCAAATATCTTCCAAAGTTCATCATGGCACTTATCAAAAAGATCAAACATTCTCTCGTTATAGAGAAAATGATATGCATCCACTAAGGTATCTTTGTCTGCCACACCAAAGCTTGGCTTATCGCCAATTTCAGCAGCCAGATCTATAATAGCTCGAAAACCATTGTAAAAATCATTTCCTTTGCGCGAGTCTCGAACAGTTGCCCTAAGAAATTCCTCCGAAGATTTTCCCATCCTTTTGACTTCTTTTGAAAGATTAATTCGAATATTGTTCGCGATCGTGAATAGCTTTCTTTTTTCAGCTTCCCCAAGAAGTCCCTTTAAAGTTTCAAAGCGATTTTTTGATTCTTTGATAAAGCCCGCAATTATCGCTTGAGCATGCAAAGAGTCAGCAGAGTTCTTGTTTAAATCTATTGCCAACTTTGCATGGCTTACGGATTCTTCTTCATCCCCCAGCGTCTGATGAGTAAGCGCAATACAAATCTCTCTGTGCTGCTTCTGATCCTTATCCAAAAAACTGGTGTCAATCTCACTAAAGGCTAAAAGCGCCTCTTGATGACGGCCGCTCATACGTAAACTACGACCGCTTTGGTATCGCAGCAAACTAATCTCTCTTTTAAATCCATTTTGATCACGAATTAATGCGAACATGTCATCACATAGCAGCGACGCACTCCGGTAATGATCGCCTTTGATTAGCAACGCGATAAAAGCAAGGCCCAATCTAACTACAGAAACTAGATCCTTTTGCGCATTGTCGTCAATGAATCTAGAGATAGACCTTATTATGATGGAGATCGCATTATTTATCTCATATCCATCGCACAGCGCTTCGCGCACTCGACGCCCAGTAGGGGAGCTCGAAATCTCACCGACAGCCCAACTGTCACCAAAATAAAGCTCAAGCACTCGCCGGTCGATTTCTCTATTTGTAGACTCATCCGTAGAGCTACGTATGAAGTCTCGCACATAGCGGGGGACCATCAAATTCTTATTTTTTGAGTCAACCGAAACTGCACTGAGCGCCGGCACTGAAACCGTCTCGATCAAAGAGCGTTCAAGCAGTGCGCGCGCGTGAATGGGACCGAAAGGATGCACTCCCAAAAATCTTTTTATTTTTGTTAGCTGCTCACCTTGCGGAAGTGCGGAAAGAGCCTGCAGCAAATCAAAAGATCGACGATTAGCTTGATCATCCGAAAATTTCAGATCATCAACTGCAGCCTTTAAAACTGTTGGGATGCCAGCTGATGATAGTGCATTTGTTGAAAGATCCGTATTATTCCCAATCAAATCGTCTATTGAAATTATTTCCAAGTCTCGCAAAGCAATATCGATCTGACTTGGAATTCCATCCGTATGGCGGAACATCTTTGAAACTGCTTCTGGCTTCGCATATTGTCCCCCCCCCATATCACTGTCCTTAACATATGTCGCCACATCTGCCTCATCGAGAGGGCGCAGCTCTATTAACGGAAATGATAATCCCTTTGGTGGGCGAGAGCTTGTAATTACTACAAACGCATCCGAAGCAAAATCAGAGACGACCTGAGCTAAATTTTCAATGTCAGCACAGGCATTTGGTGACGCTAGAGGATCAAAGCTGACATCGGAAAATATGATTATTGCCGCACCGACATCAGAAATCGCATCACATACTGACTGAAAAGTGCATCCAACTTTAGATTGCAACTCTGCAAAGAAAGATTCCCTAGACTTATACCCACCAAAGTCCAAACGAAAGACTCTGTCAGCAGGAACATCCAACCTAGTTCTGACTGCAAAAAGGAACCCTGTTTCACCCATGCCCCAGTCTGAAGCTAACCAAGCAATTCCTCCTTCCTTTAGAGATTGGCTAAAGCGCTCTTGCTCGACGCGCCTAACCCTCAGGTGGGCACGTTCTTCGCCGATATTGAGATGAAACTGAGAGAGGTCAACACTTGGTTTCGGCGCCAAGTCTTTAGATCTTTTCTTTTCTGAAAAAGCAACATTTTCGTCCCCTTCAGGCATTGCAAAAACACCAGAAGAATAACTAATAGAGTAACTACTTGTTACTTCGTCAATGTCTTGAGAGTTGTCTGGGACAAACTTTTTTGCGCCAGCAGCTGTGTCAACAAGAATT
>JBQCJG010000228.1:0-13548 GCA_051952955.1 Lysobacteraceae bacterium
CCCACTACGACGACCCGCTCGTCATCGCCGGCACGACCTATCGCTCGCGCCTGCTCACCGGCACCGGCAAGTTCAGGGATCTCGACGAGACCCGCCGAGCCACCGACGCCGCCGGCGCCGAGATCGTCACCGTCGCGATCCGCCGCACGAACATCGGCCAGACCCCCGGCGAGCCCAACCTGCTCGACGTCCTGCCGCCGGACAAGTACACCATCCTGCCCAACACCGCCGGCTGCTACACCGCCGAGGACGCGGTGCGCACCTGCCGCCTCGCGCGCGAGCTGCTCGACGGCCACAAACTCGTCAAACTCGAAGTGCTCGGCGACCAGCGCACGCTGTTCCCCGACGTGGTGCAGACGCTGAAGGCCGCCGAGCAGCTCGTGGCCGACGGCTTCGACGTGATGGTCTACACCAGCGACGACCCGATCCTCGCCAAGCGGCTGGAGGAGATCGGCTGCTGCGCGGTGATGCCGCTGGCCGCGCCGATCGGCTCGGGCCTCGGCATCCAGAACCGCTACCACCTGCTCGAGATCATCGAGAACGCGAAGGTGCCGATCCTGGTCGACGCCGGCGTCGGTACCGCGTCCGACGCGGCGATCGCGATGGAACTGGGCTGCGACGGCGTGCTGATGAACACCGCCATCGCCGGCGCGAAGGACCCGGTGCGCATGGCGCTGGCGATGAAGCTCGCGATCGAGGCCGGCCGCCACGCCTTCCTGTCCGGCCGCATCCCGCGCAAGCGCTACGCCTCGGCCTCGTCGCCGGTCGACGGGCTGATCGGATGACCGAGACGATCCACCGGCCCGGAGACGACGCGCCGGACGACGACGCCCTGCACGAGGGCGTGCCGCACGACGACCTCGACGCGCAGGGCCTGCACAAGCCGTTCACGATCGTGCCCGGGCAGCGCCAGATCCGCAGCTTCGTGCTGCGCCAGGGCCGTTTCACGGAGGCGCAGCAGCGCGCGTTCGACACGCTGTGGTCGCGGTTCGGCGTGGATTACGCCGGCACGCCGCGTGACCTCGCGGCGCTGTTCGCCGCCCGGCCCGCCCCGGTCGTGGTGGAAATCGGCTTCGGCAACGGCGAAGCGCTGCGCTTCGCCGCGACGCAGGACCGCGCGCAGAACTACATCGGCATCGAAGTGCATGCGCCCGGCGTCGGCCGGCTGCTGAACTGGCTGGACGACGACGGCAGCGACCACGTGCGCGTCTACCGCCACGACGCGGTGGAAGTGCTGGAGCGCGAGATCGCCGACGGCGCGCTCGACGAGATCCGCATCTACTTCCCCGACCCGTGGCACAAGAAGCGCCACAACAAGCGCCGCCTCGTGCAGCCGGCGTTCGCCGCGCTGCTTGCACGCAAGCTGCGCAGCGGCGGCCGCCTGCACCTCGCCACCGACTGGGCCGACTACGCCGAACACATGTGGGACGTGCTCGACGCCGCGCCCGGCCTGCGCAACGTCGCCGGCCCGCGCGGCGCGGTGCCGCGGCCGGAGTGGCGGCCGCAGACGCATTTCGAGACCCGCGGCCAGAAGCTCGGCCACGGGGTGTGGGATCTTCTCTACACACGGATCGAAGGCGACGAGGCGACGAGCGGATGACGACGCTCACGGCAACGGCGACGCGCAGCGCGGACACGTTCGTCGGCGCGCTGGCGTTCGGGTTGCTGGCGCCTGTCATCGCCGGCCCCGTGTCGGCGCTGTGCTTCTTCGCAGACCGCATCGACGGTGTGGAAAGCGTGATCGCCCTCGTCTTCGTGGCGGCGTTCGCGGCCTATCCGATCGGTGTGGTACCCGCGGTCCTCGTCGGCGTGGTCGCGGGCCGGTGGCGTCGACGACTGCACCGCCTCCGTTTCCGCATCGGACTGCTCCTTCTGGCCGCGCTCGCGGCCGCGCTGTGGGTGGCGGCACTCGATCGATGGATGCCGACCTTGCCGCTCCATGATCCCGCCTTCGCTGCGTGGTCGGCCGCCCTCGGCGCCGCCGTCGCCTGCGCGGTGCTCATCGCCCTCGCGGATCGCGACGCCTCCGCGCCCCGCCGGCCCATGCGCGACTGACGATGGAGAACCAGCTCACCCTCACCAGCGACATGCAGCTCGTGCTCGGGCTGACGGTGCTGACGATGGTGCTGTTCCTGTTCGAGCGGCTGCGCGCGGACGTGGTCGCGCTGGTGGTGCTGGTGCTGCTGGGCCTGACCGGGCTGGTCGAACCGGGCGACCTGTTCTACGGCTTCGCGAGCAACGCGGTGATGAGCGTCATCGCGACGATGATCCTCGGCGCGGGGCTGGACCGCACCGGCGCGCTCAACCGCCTCGCCGGCTGGCTGCTGCGGCGCGCGCGCGGCGCGGAGACGCGGCTGCTGCTGTTCACCTCCGCCATCGCCGGCCTCAACTCGTCGGTGATGCAGAACCCGTCGGTGATGGCGCTGTACCTGCCGGTGGCGTCGCGGCTGTCCTCGCGCACCGGCATCCCGCTGTCGCGCATGCTGCTGCCGATCGGCGCGGCGATCGTGATGGGCGGCGGCCTGACCATGGTCGGCAACTCGCCGCTGATCCTGCTCAACGATCTGCTGCGCACCGCGAACGACAGCCTGCCGTCGGGCCTGATGACGCTGAAGCCGCTGCCGATGTTCGCGCCGATGCCGATCGGCGCCGCGCTGCTCACCGCCGGGCTGGCGTACTTCCATTTCTTCGGCGTGCGCAGGCTGCGCGACGACGACAGCGAGTCCGGCGTCACCCCGGCGCTGACCCAGAGCTACTTCGCCAGCGCCTACGGCATCGACGGCGAGGTGTACGAACTCACCGTCGGCGCCGACAGCCCGCTGGTCGGCATGTCGCTGCGCGAGACCGAGGACCTGCACGACGCGCCGCTGATCCTCGCGCTGAAGACCGGCAACGAATCGCGCCTGGCGCCGCCCGGCGACGCGCGCATCTGGGTCGGCAGCGTGCTCGGCGTGATGGGGCCGCGGCAGGCGATCGTCGATTTCGCGCAGAACCGCTTCCTGCGCATGGGCGCGCGGCTGCGCGAGTTCGCCGACCTGTTCAACCCGGCGCGCGCCGGCATCTCCGAGGCGGTGATCCCGCCGACCTCGACCTGGATCGGCAAGACCGCCACGCAATTGCAGTTGCGCCGGCGCCTCAACCTGCGCCTGCTGGCGATCAACCGCGACAAGCAGGTGCTGCGCGAGGACGTGCGCGAGATCCCGCTGCGCGCCGGCGACCTGCTGGTGCTGCACAGCATCTGGACCGACCTCGCGCAGTCCGCGGGCGGTCGCGACTTCGTGCCGGTCACCGACTATCCGAAGGCCGAGCAGCGCCCGCACAAGTTCAAGATGGCGATGGCGATCTTCGGCGTGACCATGGCGATCGCGCTGTCGTCGCGCATCCCGGCCTCGGTCGCGCTGATGACCGGCGTCGCCGGCATGCTGATCACCGGCGTGCTGAAGATGGACGAGGCCTACGCCGCCATCAACTGGAAGACCGTGTTCCTGATGGCCTGCCTGATCCCGCTGGGCTGGGCGATGGACTCCAGCGGCGCCGCGGCGTGGGTGGCCGCGCACACGCTGGACCGCCTGCCGCAGGGCACGCCGACGTGGCTGCTGGAGATCGCCGTCGGCCTGCTGACCACCGCGTTCTCGCTGGTGATCAGCCACGTCGGCGCGACGATCGTGATGGTGCCGGTGGCGATCAACATCGCGCTGGCCGCCGGCGGCAACCCGACCTCGGCCGCGCTGATCGTCGCGCTGTCGGCGTCGAACAACTTCATGACCGCGTCCAATCCGGTGATGTCGATGATCGCCGGTCCCGCCGGCTACTCGGCGAAGGAACTGTGGCGCGTGGGCGGGCCGCTGAGCCTGGTCTACACGTCGGTCGTCGTGCTGATGGTGAACCTGCTGTTCTGAGCCGGCTGTTCTGAGCCGGGCGTGCGGTCCCGGACGGACGGACGCTCCCGTTCCGCGTCCGCCTGAAACCGTTTTTTCCGTATGCACGGGCGTGCGTCGGCCACGTCCCGGCGCATGCGCGCCCGCCGAAGGGCCGCTTCGTTCCCGCAGCCAAGGAATGCACCGTCATGACGCTGTCCGCTCCCCCTTTCGGCCACGCCCTCGCCCGGGATGGCGACCTCGGCACCCGCCTGCTGCACCTGATCGACGGCCTGTACGGCCCGGACGATCTCTCGCCGGCCAAGGTCGAATACCTCACCGGCCTGCCGGTCGGCCGCGACCCCGAAGACCCGCACCGCTACGGCTTCGGCGCGATGCTGGACGCCACCTGGGCCTGCAACCTCGCCTCCATTCCCGACCGCCGCGGCGGGCCGCCGAAACGGCTGGTGGTGTCGCTCGACAACATCGCCCGCCGCGCCGGTGCCGCGCTGCCGGCGGCCGCGCCGGAGTTCTCCGGCTTCGCCAGCGAGCTGCGCACCTGCGGCTACGCGCAGAGCGCCATCCCGGGCCCGCGCGGCGCGCTGTACGGCCACCGCTTCGTGCGCGGCGACGTGGCCGTCGACGTGCAGGCCGAGCGCGAGGACCCGCAGGCGGTGCCGATCCGCTTCCGGGTGACGCAACTGGTGGTCAGCACCGACGCGCCGGCGGAGGTGGGCCGTGGCTGAGTGGTTCAAGGGCGTGAAGGACTTCTTCGACCGCCGCCCCGAAGAGGAAAAGCGGTTCGACCGGATGCTGGAGGACTACCGCAAGGGCGACACCCCGGGCCATCGCAACATGGCCGAAGGCATCGAACTGATCATGCTGCGCTCGCCGGACCTCAAGGCGCGCACGCTGGAGGCCATCCGCGACGGCCATGTCCGCAGCTACAGCGACACGCCGGTGCAGGGCGCGGGCGCGGCGTCGTACCAGGTCAGCGACGGGTCGATCCGGGTCGCGCCGCGGTTCAACCACACCGACCGCGAGTACATGGAAACGATGTTCATGCTCGGCCACGAGACCGAGCATGCGCGTTCGCTGCAGGGCGTGAACTACGGCGTGACCCGGCTGGTGCCGGAGATCGAACGGATCGCCCGCAGCGACGGTCCGGGCCCCCGCGACTACACCGACGTCGTCAACGCCTTCGCCGAACGCACCCGCGCCGAGGAAGGCCGCGCCCACATCGGCGGCTTCAACGCCATCGCCTCGTACGTCGTCAACGATCGCCATCCGAAGCCCGAGCACCTGCTGCGCGAGCTGTACGAGACCCACCCCGCGCGGATGGGCGACTTCATCGAGAAGACCTCGGTCGGCGTGCCCGCCACCTACGCGCTGAAGGACGGACTGACGCTGGGCCGCGACGGGCGGATGCCCTACTCGCCGGAGAACATCGAGGCGATGAAGGGCTACTACGCCGACAAGGCGCAGCTGGGCGCGCCGCACATGAACTACCGGCAGGACGCGATCCAGTTCGCCGCGGAGATCATCGGGAACACCGAACGCGACCTCGCCGAGTCGCGCATGGTCAACCGCGACTACCTCCTCGATCCGGTGCGACTGCAGGCCCATCCCGCGCTCGGACTGCCCGCGGACGGACGCCTGCAGGCCAAGGGGGAGATCGAGGTGCGGAAGCTGGACCTGGGCGACCTCGGGCCGCTGGTGGTCGGCAAACCGCTGGTCGAACCGTCGGTGGCGGCCTCGTCGTCGGCCCCGGTGTCGCTGGCGCCCGGCGCCGACGACCACCCGCTGTTCGCGCAGGCGCTGACCCGGGTCGGGGAGCTGCACGCCCGCGACAACCTTGGCACGCCGCAGGAGGTCCGCAACCTCGCCGCGGCGCTGGCGGTGTCGGCGCAGGAACACGGCCTGCACCGGATCGACAGCGTCTCGCACAGCATGGACGGCAAGGGCCTGATCGCCACCCAGGGCGCGGGTGACGTCTCGGTGAGCGCGCGGGTCGAAGGCCTCGCCGCGATCGGCACGCCCGAGGGACAGAGCCTCGGCAAGCTGGCACCGCTCGAACCGCCGCCGCAGCCGTCCATGGGCCAGTCCCAGGTCGCGCTGGGGCCGCCGCCCGATGGCCAGGGGCCCAAATCGCAGCACATGTGACGGCATCCGGCGGCGCCCGCGCGGTATCGCCGGACGGCTCGATGGCCTGCACGGCGCGGGCTTCACGTTCCTTTCTGGGCCCGCACGAGCATCGCCTCGGCGTGCGCCCGGTCCGCCCGCCGGATCCCACCCTTCGCAATCGCAGGTTTTCGCATGGATCAGTCCGCATCCCCCAGCAGCGCCGAGGACATCGGCCGGCGCGTGCTCCGTCTCGTCGAGAACGTCCGCAGCCCGGACGATCTCGCCCCCGCCCGCATCGAACAGCTCACCGGGCTGAAGATCGCGTTCAACCCCGACGACGCCCGCGAGTACGGCACCGGCGGCCAGCTCACCGACGCCTGGGCCTACAACCTCGTGTCGCTGCCGCAGATCGGCGAGGCCAGGCCCTCGCGGCTGATGTTCTCGTTCGACGACGAGAGCCACGCCAACGCCGATATGGCGCCGATCGCGGTCGACTTCGACGACTACGCCGCCGCGCTCGCCGCCGCCGGCTATCGCCCGACGCCGGCCCACGGCAAGCTCGGCAACGTCCTCCACTGGGATTTCGCCCGCGATGACGTGACCGTCGAGGTCTACGTGCGCGGCGAAAGCGACGACAGGGCCGACCGCGCCTGCGTCTCCCGCCTGATCATCAACGCCTGAGGGATCCCGCCATGGCCGTAGTTCCCGAAGACGTCCTGAAAGCCAGGAAAGACGCCGAAACGAAGCTCGACAAGATGCTGTCGGACTTCGAGAAGGCCAACGACACCGCCACCGACAAGCCCGGCAAGAACCTGCGCCAGCTGCTCGACAACTCGCCCGACCTGAAGGCGCGCATCGTCGACTCCGTGCAGCACGGGCACCTCGAGAAGTTCGCGATGCTGCCGGCCGGCGCGAATGCCGGCGGCACCTACAACAGCGACAACAAGACGATCGAGCTGCCGCCGGGCTACCTGAAGAAGGCCGGCACCGACAAGGCCGCCGCGTCCGAACTCGTGTTCGTGATGGGCCACGAGATCCAGCACTCGTTCAACAGCACCGTCAGCGACAAGGCGGTCGACAAGTACATCAAGGACGTCGACACGATCGCCAAGGGCCCGGGCCCGCACGACTACACCGGCTCGGTGAAGACGCTGATCGACAGCTACCGCAAGGACGAGGCCGGCGCGCACATCGGCGGCTACAACGCCATCGTGTCGCAGGTCGCCAAGCAGAAGCACGACGCCGGCGACAACACGCCGCCGACGCTGAAGGAGCTGTACAACGCCCAGCCGGGCCGCATGGGCGACTTCATCGAGCGCAGCGGTACCGCGCCGACCTTCACCTACGCGATGAAGCCGGGCCTCACCATCGAAGCCGACATGACCCTGAAGCCCACCGACAAGAACGTCGAGGCGATGGGCAAGCACTACTTCGACCAGCCGCCCAGTTCCGCGCGCCTCGGCACCAAGGGCAACCAGGACTACCCGAACTACTACGGCGAATGGGCGCTGGGCGTGATCGACCGCGCCGAGAAGCGCGAACTGGCCGAGGCGAAGAAGCACGATCCGAAGGCCACCGCGCCGGAAGTGAAGCTCGACCTGCACGAGCTGCACCTGAAGAAGAACCTGATGGACACGGGCCTGCACTACACCGACAGCAGCCCGAAGAAGCCGTCGGTCGAGGCCCCGGCCATCGAGCCGGCGCTGTATCGCCAGGCCGAGGACGCGCTGAAGAAGGTCGACGGCCTCGGCCTGAAGGGCGAGGAACTGCGCAACGTCGCCGCCGCCACCGCGCTGCACGCCCAGAACTCCGGCATGGAACGCATCGACGGCGCCCTGCTCGGCAGGAACGGCCAGGTCTTCGCCTACCAGGGCGACCCCGCCAGCGAGTCCGCCGACCGCGTCGCGATCAACGTCGCGCAGGCGAAGCAGCAGCCGGCCAACCAGTCGCTGGCGACGATGGCGATCCCGGACCCGCAGCAGACGCAGGCGCAGCCCACGCAACAGCGCGGGATGGGCGGGATGTAAGGCATGGCGTCATCGATGGCAGCGATGACGGAACGCCCCGCAGCGATGCGGGGCGTTCTTGGTTCGGATCCCGCGATCCGTGCCGACATCATGCGATTCGCAACCGCATCGCCGCGTGCACGCCGGCGAACTGCCGCTGCGACGATCTCCGGGTAAGCTGTCGATGACGCGACGAACGACAAGGACGACGACATGCCCATCCGGATCCAGCGCATCGACGATTACGACACCTACTCCGCGCAGCTCGACGATTTCCAGCAGCGGATGGAAGCCCTGGGGACGCCCGAAGGCGACCGGCGCGCTTCGTTTTCGGAAGAGCGCGCGAAGAACGACCACGATGCGCAACGCTACGTGGCCTTCAACGACGACACCGTCGTCGGCTGGATGATCCTCAAGCCGCAGCACGACAGCCTCAAGGTCGAAGGCATCTGCAGCGACCACCGCCCGGAGTTCGGCAGCGGTGTGTCGAAGGCGCTGATGGTGCAGGCGGTCAACGAATCGCTGCAGGCCGGCAAGGACGGCGCACTGACGCTGACCAATTCCAGCCAGGGCTCCGGCGATCGCTTCTATGCATACATGGGCTTCCAGTCCTACGACGGCGACAAGATGCGGATGACACCGTCCAACCACGGACAGGTGACCGATCCGCCGACCTATCCGCACTGGCGATTGAACGCCCACCCGACAGGCACGTACACCAGGCGCGGCGACGAGATCTCGGTCGCTTCGCTATCGTTCGTGGAGAAGACGCCGGTGATGGCGGAAGCGCGCGCGATCCATCCCACGCGCGACGCCGAGCCCACGCCGCGCGAGCGTCATCCGATGTTCGACCAGGCGCTGCAGGCGATCGAACGCAGCGGCCTGCCGATCGCGAAAGAGAGCGCCGAACATCGCGCCACCGTCGCGGCCGCGCTCGCCGCGCAGGCGCACGAAGGCAGGCTGACGCAGATCGACCACGTGGTGGCGGGCACGAAGGGCGGCCCGCTCTTCGCCGTGCAAGGCGATCCGAAGGCACCGGAAAGCCCGCGTGCGTCGCTCGCGCTGGGCGCGGCGCAACTCGAGCCGATGGCCCGGAGCTTCGAGCGTCTCGAACGCCCGCTCCCCGAGCCTGTGCAGGCGCCCGCACAGGCGCAGGCGCTGCATCCGCACCACTGACGACCGACATGTCGTGCCGCGGTCGGGTCGAGGCGATCGACGCCGCCGCACGCCGCCCCCCGCTCCCTCCAGGAAGAGGAATCCACGATGCCCAACGAATACGACAATCCGCTCAAGCCCGCCGGAACGCCCTATGGCGAAGCCAACCGGCCGAAGACCGAAACCCAGTTCTACGACACCATCGGCAGCGGTTCGAAGGCGCTGACCGCCGTCCCGAACAGCATGCTCGGCGCCAACGAAGCGGTGTATTTCCGGTCCGACGATCGCGAGACGGCCGAGATCTTCGCGGACGGGTTCAAGCCGCGCGACGCGCAGGGCATCGTCTACCGGCTGATGAAGCAGGACATCCATCCGCACACCGCGGTGTGCGTCACCGGCTCGTTCGAATCGGCATCGCTGTTTCCGGTGAAGGTGGACCACAGCAAGTCCGCGACCATCGATCCCTCGCAGAAGGAGGCGCCGGAGGAAACCCGCGTCTACGTCGTCGCCCCGAAGATCCTGTTCAACACCCAGGACGTGCAGGCGCGCTTCGCCGCGAACATCATCCGCGACCAGGGCCGCGAGCAGGTCGAGATGGCGCAGGGCAACCTGTACGGCGAGGAGCGCGCGGCGCCGAAGATCGATCGCGAGGACATCATCGGCGCGTTCACGGTCAAGCGGACCTGGAGCGGCTCCGACTACACCGCCGGCGGCAGCTATACCGTCACCGGCTACGAGGCCAACCCCAACGCGCACGACAAGTACGCCGCACTCCACGATGAACTGCGGGAGCAGTTCAAGTCCGGCAAGCTGGCCACCAGCAAGGACCTGTCGGAAACCGCGCAGGCGCTGGTCGAGCATTACAAGGACACCAGGAATCCGCGGGAGCCGGTCGCGAAGACGGCGGTGGACGGGGCGCAACTCGAATCGCTCGCCCTTGCCCAGCGCACCGCGCGCGAGACCGCCGACGTCCAGAAGCAGGAGGCGCAGGCGGCCTGGAACCGGTACCGCGAACAGCACGGCAATCAGGATCCGGGGATCGATGCCGACGCCCCGGTGACGGTGCGCAGGTTCGACAAGCGCGAGGCGTTCCTGGCGGAAGTAGAGAAGTTCGAGTTGCGCATGGCGAAGGGCGAGTTCCTGGGCAGCGGCGCCCGCCGTTCCGCCTTCGACACGGACCCGAACACGAAGGACGCGCAGACCTTCGCCGCCTACAAGAACGGCGTCATCGTCGGCTGGATGACCGCCGTGCCGAAGGGCAGCGACATGGTGATCGAGAAGATCTGCAGCGACGGCAACCCCGCCCATGACCACAGCGTCGGCGAGGCGCTGGTCGTCGCCGCGACCAATGCCTCGCTGGCGGCCGGCAAGGGCGGCGGCGTCGCGCTGGCGTCCGCGGACACGCTCAAGCTCGCGAGCACGGACGGCCAGTTGGCGACGCGCGTCGGTTTCGCGACCGTCGGCGACACGACCCGGTTGTTCCCGAACGACCCGCATCCATCGGATCCGCCGCGTTATCCGCACTGGGAGAGCGTGCAGACGCCGCTGGGCACCTACACGAAGAAAGGCGTGGAGGAAGTGGCCTCGCACTACGTGCTGCGAACCGCCGCGGGCACCACGATCGGCCCCGACACGCACCCCACGCTGACGCCGGCGGAGCGTCCGCCGCTGTTCCACCAGAGCCTGGACGCGATCAAGGCGCTCGAAAGGGAGCGCGGGGCGCCGCTGCCCGGCGTCGACACCGACGAAGCGCGCGCGACCGTGGCCGCGTCCCTCGCCGCCAAGGCGCACGCCTCGCACCTGCAAATCATCGATGCCGTGGTGATGGGCAAGAAGCAGGACACGCTGTTCGCCGTGCAGGGCGACCCCCGATCCGAGGCGAGCACGCGCGTCGACGTGAACATCGGGGTCGCCATGATGGAACCGATGGAGCGCAGCTTGCGGCAACTCGCGCCGCCGGCGGCACCGCAGGTCGATGCGCAGGCGCAAGTACAGGCGCAACCGCAGGCGCAGCAGCCGGTCGGTCACCATCACTGAACCCTGAAGGCCCTGCGCGAAAGGCAAGGCCCGGTCACGTGCGGGGCATTGCCGTTCCGATGGCCGCCCGGGCACCGCAACCTGCACGACGCAAGCCCACACCCGACACCATGCGACGCCTGGCGGCATCATGGTCGTCACCCCCACGCAGGAACACCCCATGCCTCCCAGGAACCGCATCTGCCTCTGGTACGACGGCACCGCGCTCGACGCGGCCCGCTTCTACGCACAGACCTTCGCCGACAGCTCGGTGGACGCCGTGCACCACGCGCCCGGCGACTTCCCGTCGGGCAAGGCCGGCGACGTGCTCACCGTCGAGTTCACGGTGCTGGGCCTTCCCTGCCTCGGGCTCAACGGCGGCCCCGCGTTCCCGCAGACCGAGGCGTTCTCGTTCCAGGTCGCGACCGACGACCAGGCCGAGACCGACCGGCTGTGGGACGCGATCGTCGGCAACGGCGGGCAGGCCAGCGCCTGCGGCTGGTGCAAGGACCGGTGGGGCCTGTCGTGGCAGATCACCCCGCGCGTGCTGAGCGACGCGATCGCCAGCGCCGATCCCGCGGTCGCGAAGCGCGCGTTCGAAGCGATGATGACGATGACGAAGATCGACATCGCGACGATCGAGGCGGCGATCCGCGGCTGAGGCGCCGCACGCGCCCCCGGTGGCGGCGGCGCAGCATGGCGGTAGCGGGTGCGACACCGGCGTGATGCGGGACGGCGACTGCAACGATCCCGCTCGGGACCTTGGCCTGCGCACGCAACGACGGGAACCTGTTCGGGTCGCTTCCGAACGGACCCGAAGGAGCCGCCGCCATGCAGACCGCTTTCCAGAAAAGGCTGGCCACGATCGCGCAGGACCAGTTCGATCGCTTCCACCTGCTGCGCGAGAACCAGCCGCCGCTGTCCACGCAGATCCGGAAATACTGGGAAGACCTGGGTTTCAAGTTCCCGGGCGTCGGCGAAGCCTGGTCGGCGGTGTTCGTGTCGTGGTGCGTCAAGAACGCCGGCGCGACCGCCAGCCAGTTCGCGTTCGCGCAGGCGCATTCGACGTTCGTGCATGCGGCGATCGCCAACACGATCGCCGGCAAAGGCGTCTTCCACGCCCACCCGCCGTCCGACTACGCGCCCAAGATCGGCGACCTGCTGCAGAACAACCGCGCCGGCAACCACTTCGACTTCGCGTTCGCGAAGAAGAAAAGCGCGTACAAATCGCACTCCGCGATCGTGATCGAAGTCGGCACCGACAACGCCGGGCGCTACCTGCGGACGATCGGCGGCAACGAATCGGACACGGTCGGCATGAAGGAAGTGCGCTTGAACGCGAATGGCCGCGTCCGCAACAAGGACGGCCTGTACATCGCGGTGGTCGAAACCCTGCTGTGACACGCAGGCTTGGCGCGCACAACGGCGCGCTCCGCACCGCCACCCTACGCATTCAGGGCGCAGGCAACGCCTGCGCCCGGTGAAACTCATGCGGCTGCGGCGTCCAGCGGCACCAGGCGGTTGTCGTCGTCGTAGCGCAGGCCGCAGACCATGGCAGCCATGCCGCGCAGGGCGGCTTGCGGGCGGATGCCGCTGGCTTCGCACAGGGTGATGAACTGGAGCGGGACTTCAACCAGCAGGACGTTCGATACCGCGGCGCAGGAAGCAGACGGCGACTTGGGCTTGGACATGACGGCACTCCGTTTCGCCCGGCAGCCACAGTGGCCGCCGTTGGCGAGTCCAACCCGCATCGCGCGCAGGCGCGTCAAGGTTTGCGCAGCAATTCACCTCGACCTTGACGCGCCGAGCACGGTGCGATGCTGGGACGACAACGGTGGGTACATCACGACACCCCATCCGCACCGGCTTTTGCTTTCTTAGGGCGCATGAGCCGAAGGCGTCATGCGCCATCACACGTGACCGATGTCGGAGACTCGAAAAAGGTGCATGATGCTTCGCTTATACACCCTACGACGGCATATGCGCCTTGCGGCCTTGACGCTGCGTCCACTTCTTAAACGCAATAGGCCCAAAGTAGGCGGAAATCTTAGTCTTCGCCGGCAATCACGGAGTTGGCCATGATCCAGTAGGCTCCATCATTTACTCCAGTCGCTGTCTTCTCGAACCTGATCAAGAAGGCATTGCCGCTGTCGGCAACCTGTACGGACACTGCCCCAATCGGAACAACCCAACTGATCATCTTGTCCTCGCGGAACGCAAGATGTTGGATTTGCACACCGTCGGTGGCGGAAGCTGTCATGTCGAACTTTCGACCATCTAACGTTCCTACAACCGACAGCTTGTTGCCGAAACGCACAACCGCAACATTGAAATCGTCTGCTGTGCTGTTCTGAGGTTCGACGCCTCGCTTCTTCCATCGAAGTGATAGC
>JBQCJG010000229.1:0-3965 GCA_051952955.1 Lysobacteraceae bacterium
GGCCCCCCGGCGCGGCCCGCGATTGCAACATGAACGGTGGCCGCCGCCTGCGGCCGGCACGTCGCGGGCGGCGGTTATCCTGTCGCGATGCCGATCGCCTTCCGTCCCGTCGCCGCTGCCGTGTGTGTCCTGTGTTGCGGCGCGGCCCACGCGGCGACGGTCGGCCGCGTCGACGTCACCGGCCTCGATCCGGCCATGACCCTCAACGTCCACGCCGCGCTGTCGCTGGAGGATGCGCAGGGCAAGGCCGTGTCGGACGCGCGCCTCGCCTACCTGCTGCGCGTGGCCGAGGACGAGACCCGCGAGGCGCTGGAACCCTTCGGCCACTATTCGCCGGGCATCGCCATCAGCACCGTGCCCGCATCGCTCGAAGGCCTCGCGCCCGACGCCCCGGTCGAGGTGCGCATCGCGGTGACGCCTGGCGAGCCGGTGCGCGTGCGCAGCGCGACCGTGGCGATCGAGGGCGAAGGCCGCGACGACCGCTACCTGCAGCAGGAACTGGACGCCTTCCGGCCGAAGGTCGGCGACGTGTTCGAGCACGGCGTGTACGAGAAGAGCAAGGCGTTCATCACCCGCCGCCTCGCCGAGCGCGGCTATTTCGACGCCGATTTCCTCGCGCGCCGGGTGGAAGTGACGCGCGCCGAGCGCGCCGCGGACATCGACCTGCGCTGGAACAGCGGCGACCGCTACGACATGGGCGCGGTGACCTTCGACCAGGGCCCGAAGCCGGCGGTGCGCAACGACCTGCTGCGCCGTTTCCTCTACTGGAAGGAAGGCGACTACTACCACCAGGGCCGCCTCGACCGCCTGCGCAAGTCGCTCGACAACCTCGACTACTTCAGCCGCATCGACATCGAGCCGCGGCCCGAGGACGCCGTCGACGGACGCGTGCCGGTGACCGTGCGGCTGACGCCGGCCAAGCGCAGCATCTACAGCCTCGGCGCCAGCTACGGCACCGAGAGCGGCGCGGGCGTGTCGATGGGCGTCGAGCGTCGCTACCTGAATTCGCGCGGGCACAAGGCGCTGGCGCAGCTGGACTACGCCGAGAAGCGCAAGACGCTGACCCTGCAGTACCGCGTGCCGGCGTTCGCGTGGCGCGACGGCTGGTACACCGCCGGCCTGCAGTTCGCCGACGAGCAGACCGACTACATCGATTCGCGGCGCATGGAATTCGTCGCCAGCCGCAGCGGCCAGTACAACCGCAACCTCAACCTCGTCGCATCGATGCACGTGCTGCGCGAACGCTGGGCCTACCCGGCGCTGGCCGACGACGGCGGCGGCGCGCTGGCGCCGATCCAGTACCGCTACGCGACCGCCACGTTCCCCGCACTGGTCGCCGAATACGCGGACGTCGACGACCGCATCGCACCGCGCCGCGGCTTCGGCGGCGCGCTCACGCTGCGCGCGGGCGGCGCCGCGCTCGGCTCCGACGCGAACTTCGCGCAGGTGCACGTGCGCGGCAGCTGGTTCCGCGGCCTCGGCCCGCAGGACCGGCTGATCGTGCGCGGCGAGCTGGGCCATACCTTCAGCGGCGCGCTGGTCGACCTGCCGCCGAGCCTGCGCTTCTACGCCGGCGGCGACCGCAGCGTGCGCGGCTACGGCTACCGCGAGATCGGCCCGCGCATCGAGACCGACCGCGGCCTGTATTCGGTCGGCGCGAAGAACGTCGTCGTCGCCAGCGCCGAATACGAGCGCTACTTCACCCCGACCTGGGGCGCGGCGGTGTTCGTCGACAGCGGCAGCGCGTTCGACGGCCGCGACGCGCGCTGGCGCACCGGCGTCGGCGTCGGCGTGCGCTGGAAATCGCCGGTCGGACCGCTGCGCATCGACCTCGGCCACGGCCTGGACGACCCGGATTCGCAGGTCACGCTGCACATCAACCTCGGCGCGGATCTCTGAGCCATGCGCACGGACGAGCCCATCTCCGACAACCCGCCTGCCACGCCGCCGGTCGCGCCGCCGCAGCCGAAGGTCGAACGCGAGGCGCGCATCGCCGAGCTGCGTGCACGTCGGCGTGCGCGGCTGCGCTGGCTGGCGATCCGCGGCGGGCTGTCGCTGGCGGCGCTCGCCGTCGGCGTCGCGGTGCTGCTGTACTGGCTGCTCAACACCCTCGGCGGCCGCGACGTACTGCTGCGGCAGATCGTCGCGCGGCTGCCGGAAGGGGACGCGCTCACGTGGTCGCGCGCAGAGGGTCCGGCGTCCGGGCCGATGACGCTGCACGACGTGCGCTACGTGCATCGCGCCTGCCCCGACCGCGGCGGCGAGCCGGTGGCGTATCCGGGCTGCGCCGCGCCGCTGGAGACCGTGTTCACCGCGCAGGCGGTGGCGCTGGATCCGGCGCTGCGGCCGCTGCTGGGCCGCCGGTTGCGGCTGGACGCGCTGGCGGTGCGCGGCGCGACGCTGTCGCTGCCGAAGGACGACACGCCGTTCGAGCTGCCGCGCTGGCCCGGCTCGCTGCCGGCGATCGCGCCGCCGCTGGCGATGGAAGCCGACGCGATCGTGATCGACGGCCTCGCGGTGAAGCGGGCGGGCGAGGCCGTGATCGACGTGCGCCGCCTGCGCGGCGGGCTGCACGCGGAGACCGGCCGGCTGCACGTCGAACATCTCGACGCCGACACCGATCGCGGCCGCTTCACGCTGCACGGCGACTACGTGCCGGCCGATCGCTACCGCATGGACCTGACCGCCGGCGCGCGCCTGCCCGCCGCGGCCGGGCGCACGCCGGCGACGCTGGGCTTCGTCGCGCGCGGCGACCTGCGCGCGCTCGACATCGCGCTGTCGGGCCGCGCGCCGGGCCCGGTGTCGGCGCGGCTGCACCTCGTCGGCGAAGACACGCCGCGCTGGACCTTCGCCGCGAAGGCCGACGCGCTGACGCTCGCCGCGCTCACCGGCACCGACGACGACGCGTCGCCGTACGTGTTCGACCTGCGCGCGAACGGCACCGGCGGCCGCGCGACGGTGCAGGGCCGCGTCGCGCAGGACACGTTCGTCGCGACGGTGCAGCCGTCGACGGTGACGGTCGAACACCAGACGCTGCTGCTCGCGCCGCTCGCGATCGACGTCCTCGGCGGCCACGTGCGCGCCGACGGCCGCGCCGATTTCACCGTGCCCGCGGATGCGCGCTTCGACGGCCGCGTGCAGGCGCGCGGCCTGCGCTGGCAGGGCGAGGCGAAGGACGCGGTCGCGGTGACCGGCGACGGCGACTTCAAGGTGTCCGGTCGCCTGCGCGACTGGACCGCCGACGGCAACGCGACGCTGGTGCGCGGCGACGAACGCGCGCAGCTGGCGCTGCAGGCGCGCGGCGACGACCGGGCCGCGAAGATCGGCGCGCTGCGCGCGACGTTGCCGAGCGGCCGCCTCGACGCCAGCGGCGACGTCGCGTGGTCGCCCGCGCTGCGCTGGCAGGCGGACGCGACGCTCGCGGGTTTCGATCCCGGCTATCTGCTGCCCGACTGGCGCGGCGCGGTGAACGGCGCGCTGCGCAGCACCGGCACCACGCGCGGCGACGGCGGCCTCGACGTGCGGGTCGACGCCGATCGCCTCGGCGGTCGCCTGCGCGGTCGCACGCTGGGCGGCCGCGCGCACGTGCTCGCGCACCTCCCCGCGACGGCCGAGGGCCGCACCGACGGCGAAGGCACCGTCGCGCTGACGCTCGGCGGCAGCCGCGTCGACGCGAAGGGCCGCATCGCGGAACGCTTCGACGTCGACGCGACGTTCGCGCCGCTGCACCTGGAAGACCTGCTGCCGACGGCGCAGGGCGCGCTGCGCGGCACGCTGCGCCTCACCGGGCCGCGCGCGCAGCCGGACATCGCCGTCGATCTCACCGGCAATGGCGTGCGCGTCGCCGGCTACACCGCCGGCTCGCTGCGCGCGCAGGGCCGCCTGCCGTGGCGCGACGGTGCGGTCGGCGCGCTGACCGTCGACGCCACCGGCGTCGAGGCCGGCCTCGCGCTGCAGACGCTGCA